>CAYMGQ010000008.1:0-5614 GCA_964390055.1 uncultured Clostridiaceae bacterium | reverse complement strand
GATGGGGGAAATGATGAAAATGGTTGGGGTCTTCAAGTGCTAGCCCCTAAAGATACAGGAAACCTTTATAATAAGGAAGAATTTACTGGCACATTAGAAATAGCCAATGAAGGTATAGGAAACCAATTAATTATTCCTGGACAGGCGGAAAAAAGAGTAGTCTCTAAGGGACAAAAAGCAGGCCTTATCCAATTAATTGACAAATTAGAGGGTTACCTCTTGGAAGGAAATACGGATGAAATAGGAAAGCATATAGGGGAGATTGACCAATACCATCAAAACCTATTGAAGATAAAATCAGAAGTAGGGGCAAAGGTTAACCGAAGCGATTTGATTAAGGAAAGGATAGCAGATAACACCATTAATTTTAGAGACCTACAGTCCCAGTTAGAGGATGCAGACATGGGCGAGGTCCTAATGGAGCTAATCAATGAGGAAAACGTCTATAGGTCGGCCTTAGCCGTTGGAGCTAGGATAATCCAGCCTACCCTACTTGATTTTTTACGATAATAGTAGAAAGTAGCAAACTAGATATTAAGGAGCGAGACTATTATGAAATTAACCACAAGACACTTCGGTGAAATAGAAATAGACAAGAAAAAAATCTTGACCTTTGCTGACGGAATTCCAGGCTTTGAGCATTTAACCCAATTTGCCATTATTCACAATCCAGACAAGGAGCTACACTTTCATTGGCTACAATCAATGGAGGATGGGGATATAGCCTTTATCATAGTAAATCCCTTTATCTTTAAACCGGATTATGATTTTCAAATTCCTAAAAGGGCAATAGAAAAATTGGCTATTGAAAAACCAGAGGATATCTTTATTTGTACCATTGTTGTTGTGCCAGAGGATATTAGCAAGATGACAGCCAATCTCCAGGCACCCATTGTTATAAATATTAAAAATAACAAGGGCAAGCAAATTATAATAGACAATGACAATTATTCTAGGAAACATCCAATTTTCCAGGAGTTAAAAAACACCCCAAAAAAAGAAAATGTTGGGGGGCCTAAATAATATGCTAGTCTTATCTAGAAAAACAGAGGAAAGCATTATGCTGGGCAAAGATATAGAAATAAAGGTCTTAGGCATAGAGGATGATAGGGTAAAAATAGGAATTTCTGCCCCTAGAGAGGTAGAAATCTATAGGAAAGAAATTTACCTAGAAATCCAAGAGGAAAATAGGGCTGCCAGCCAACAAAGGTTGAACTTGGATGAATTAAGGAATATATTCCATAAGAATGGGGACAAATGAAGAATTTTCTGATTTAGCCCTAAAGTCTTATGGAAAGTATTCCGATATATATAGTGTAAGACAGAAAAATAAATCTTACCTACAAACCCTTGGCCAAGGACTAGGAAGATTTACAAACAATGGCAAGGATGCCAAAATAATAATTCAAGGAGGAAGAAAAAATGAGAATTAACCACAACTTAGTAGCAATGAATACCCATAGGCAATTAGGAATTTCTAATAATGCCGGGGCAAAATCCATGGAGAAACTATCTTCAGGATTTAGGATTAACCGGGCAGCAGATGATGCAGCTGGCTTATCCATCTCTGAGAAAATGAGAGGACAAATCAGGGGACTTACCCAAGCATCAAGAAATGCCCAAGATGGTATTTCAGTAGTACAAACAGCAGAGGGAGCCTTGGATGAGGTTCATGCAATGCTACAAAGAATGAGAGAACTAGCAGTACAATCAGCCAATGATTCCAACACAGATGATGATAGGGGATATATCCAGGCAGAGGTTGACCAACTAGTAGGAGAAATTAATGCAATTTCTGAAAAAACCCAATTTAATACCATGACCCTATTAGATGGAGACTTTACTGGCAAGCTATTCCATGTTGGGGCCAACCAAGGACAGGTAATAACAGTAAGCATAAGTAGCATGAGTGCTAGCACTTTAGGCATATCTGCAGTAAGTGTAGAGAAACAAACTGATGCAGATACAGCTATTGGCACAATAGATGATGCTATTAAGGATGTATCCAAACAAAGGTCCGCATTGGGAGCTATCCAAAATAGGTTAGAACATACTATTAAGAACTTAGATAACTCCGCAGAGAACCTACAGGCTGCAGAAGCAAGAATTAGGGATGTAGACATGGCACAAGAGATGATGGAGCAAACAAGACAGAGTATCTTGCAACAAGCTTCAACAGCCATGCTTGCTCAGGCTAACTTGATGCCACAAACAGTACTACAATTATTAAGATAAGTAAAACAATTTTGAAATTGAAAGAAAGATTTATACTAGCAATAGATTATAAGAAACAATAATGGCAAGGATGCCAAAATAATAATTCAAGGAGGAAGAAAAAATGAGAATTAATCATAACTTAGTAGCAATGAATACCCATAGGCAATTAGGAATTTCTAATAATGCCGGGGCAAAATCCATGGAGAAACTATCTTCAGGATTTAGGATTAACCGGGCAGCAGATGATGCAGCTGGCTTATCCATCTCTGAGAAAATGAGAGGACAAATCAGGGGACTTACCCAAGCATCAAGAAATGCCCAAGATGGTATTTCAGTAGTACAAACAGCAGAGGGAGCCTTGGATGAGGTTCATGCAATGCTACAAAGAATGAGAGAACTAGCAGTACAATCAGCCAATGATTCCAACACGCCGGAAGATAGAGAATATATCCAGGCAGAGGTTGACCAACTAGTAGAAGAAATTGATGCAATTTCTGACAAAACTCAATTTAATACAATGACCTTACTAGATGGAACTTTTTCAAACAAAGAATTTCATGTAGGGGCCAATAAGGGCCAGACTATAACAGTATCAATAAATGCAATGAGCAAGGATGCTCTTACAATTGATAGTATAGTTGTTACAACACAAACGGGAGCAAATGATGCCATCGACACAATAGATAATGCTATAAAGTCTGTTTCCGAGCAAAGATCTGCATTGGGAGCTATCCAAAATAGGTTAGAACATACAATTAAGAACTTAGATAACTCTGCAGAGAACCTACAAGCTGCAGAAGCAAGAATTAGAGATGTAGATATGGCACAAGAGATGATGGAGCAAACAAGACAGAGTATCTTGCAACAAGCTTCAACAGCCATGCTTGCTCAAGCCAATATGATGCCACAAACAGTACTACAATTATTAAGATAAGCAAAGGAATTGATTTATTAGGGGGTCAGGGGAGTAATCCTCTGGCCTCCTTTACTATATAGGCATTATTAATGCCTATATAGTAAAGGAAAAAATACAAATTAAAATATAAAATAGCGCTTTATTTAAATTAAGGGGAGCTTAATATGGAATACAAAAAAAGATTAAGTATTTGCATGATGGTGAAAAATGAAGAAAAATACCTGAACAAATCTTTAGAAAGTTTAAAAGCATTTTCTGATAATTTTCCTACTGAAATAATTGTGGTAGACACAGGGTCTGAAGACAGGACTGTAGAAATTGCAAAAAAGCATACTGACAAGGTTTACTACCATAAGTGGAATAATGATTTTGGAGGCATGCGTAATAAGACTATAGAATATGCAGAGGGAGAATGGTTGCTGATTTTGGATGGGGATGAAGTTTTCGAAAAACCAGGGCCCCTGATAGAATTCCTAAAGTCCTCCATAAGTAGCCAGTATAATACAGGGAGTATAAGTATTAGAAATATAACAAGAGAAAAAGAGGAGGAAATCTACCAACAAAAAGGTGATATCCTAAGATTATTCAGGAATACAAAGGATTTTAAATATAAGGGGGCCATACATGAACAACCCATCTTTAAAAATCCTGTATTTTTTAGCGATGCAGAAGTTGCACACTATGGTTATCTTTCTACGGACCCCGAACTTATGGAGTATAAATTCAGGAGAAATGTTGAATTATTAGAGAAAGAACTAGAAAAAGAGCCAGACCATATATACAATCTATTCCAATTATCCCAGTCTTATGGGATGTATGGGAAGTATAAGAAATCCCTAGAGTTTATACTAAAGGCATATGAATTGATTAAAAAAGATAAAAAGAATCAGAAACACTATTTACATATATATAACCAACTAGCTAGGGCTTATTATCAAAATAATAAACATAAGGAATTAGAAAAGATATGTTTAGAAGCATTAAGAATAGAAAGGGATTACATAGATTTTTATTATTATATAGGGATAGCCCAAAGTGTATTGGAAAAAAACAAGAGTGCTATAAGACATTTCAAGCAATATTTGAGGCTCTTGGAAAAAGGCGAAATAAAAAAAGATGCCCGAGACCTAGTATTAGTAAAATCCACATTGGGTTTTAGGGAAAATGTTAATTTGAACTTAGCAATCCTTCATAATAAAATTGGGGATAATGACCAGGCCCTGCAATACCTGGAGGGAATATCCGAGGAGAATTTCGGAGACCAGGCTATTGACCTTTTGGTCAAGTCATATATGGCCTTAAAGAAATATGAGGGGCTACTATCAGAATATAATAAAATTTTAAATGCTGGGGAAAGAAGGGAAAAACTAATACAGGAGTTTTGGATTTCCTTAGAGAGTAGTATAGGGGAAGAAACAAGAAAAGAACAGAATAAAATTATGGAACTATTTAGCCAAGGGGATTGCAACTATTCCCTGCTAAACAGGGTCAGATTACATATGCAGGACCATGGGTTGGCCATAAATCAAAGTCTGATAGGTAGAATAAGGGGTCTAGAATTTGGGGACCTGCCAGTATTTTTTGGAGATTTAATTTACGCCCTGTTGTCAATAGGGGTTGGGGGGATGGGAGAAATTTTATCCAAGGTAAAATATCCTCTATTACAGGCCTATATCCAATATATCATCAATAAACATGATGACAAAATAAAGGAAGTAGCCCATAGGTATTTAGATAGGGTTAATGAAAAATCAAACTTTAGGGAACTAAGATTTCAAAAAGAACTTAGAAAAGCTTTACTGGTTAATAATCTTTTAAATTACAAGGAATACCAGGAAGTTTTTCATGACTATATTGATGAGGGAATTTATTATATTAATTCAATATATAATAAAGAACTAATTGAAAATGAGAATATCTATGATATAAAAAATGATGAAGATATCTTTTTAATATATATGGAAAAGGCTAGACAAGTCAAAAAAACGGATGGGTTGGCCTACATAGGATATTTGAGGAAGGCTTTAAGAACTTATCCGGCAATGAAAAAGGGAATAGAATTACTAATAAAGGAATTTGAAGAGATTAAAGATAAAAAGCAAATGGGAAACAAAGAGGAATTTAATGAACTAAAAATGGGAGTTAAAGAAAATATCAAAATGTTTTTAGATGCTGAGAAAATAGAAGAGGCAAAACTAATAATCGACCAATACCTGCAGATTGTACCAGATGATTTAGAGATGCTAATGTTAAAGTCAGAGATATATTTAAAGCAGACAAATAAATAGAATTTTACTAAATGAAATAAGGGTGGGGTTGTATGTCTAACAAGATGGCTGAATATCAAATACAATTTAAGGAAAATATAAAGAAACTTGTTAATCAGAATAGATTAGCCGAGGCAAAAGAACTAATAACCCAATATGAAGGCATTGTACAGGATGATATTGACCTTTATTCTATAAAAGGGGTTATAGCTAT
>CAYMGQ010000007.1:0-122406 GCA_964390055.1 uncultured Clostridiaceae bacterium | reverse complement strand
TAATTGAAAGTCTTCTCCAGCTTTGATATATTCATTCCCATAACTATACTTGTCTACTATGATTTTGGGACTGCTAGCATTTTCATCATTGCCATCTACAAATACACCTAGATACTGATTAACAGATTTGCTTGCCTCTCCCCTACCTCCAGTTGCATATTCTACTGTTAATTGTATGGGGTAATTTTGTGATTCAATTTTATCCTTGGCAAATAGGATAAACTCTAACTTCTTACTTTCCCCTGCCTTTAGTCTGCCTATGTTTTTTATTGGCGTCGACTTAGGCAAAATTTCATCTCCAGCATGGACGCTAACCTTCACTTCATCAGCATCCTCTATGCCACTATTTTTTAAGTTGAAATTGACAGCAAAATCTGTATATGGTTTCACAGGTTCTTGGGGATAGTTTAAATTCTCAAAAGCAAAGTTTATCTCCCTTGAGCCTACCCCCTTCAATGGTAAATAGACCTTAATCTCATTATCATACTTATGGTTGTACTCATCCTTATAGGACAACTTTAGGTCTAAGCTATAATTGCCTGCCTTCAAGTCCGTATCTGGGACAATATTATAGTAAATAGTCCTTACTTCCTTGGCTTTTAAACTTACTATTTCTATGGTATCCCTAGGAGAATCTAGTAATAGGCCCTTTTCCGAAAGCCCTTCTATTTTGGCCTTTATATTTTCAATTGCAAAGTCCCCATCATTCCGTATTGTTAATCCAACAGACTTTGAGGTCCCGGCTACCAAACTTCCTCCCTGAATCTTGGTATCCATTAGACTGATTGAGGGAGTTTTATATTCATTATTAATTTTTATGTATATTGTTTCCGATGTACTATAACTGGCCCCGTTGGGTGAGGTATACTCTATATTAATTTTAATGGGGTAAATCTTCCCCTCAACATTCTTTCTAACCTGCAGATAAAAAACTGCATTTTCAGTATTTCTTCCTATAATTGAGGAAATTTTTTTCCGAGTAACCATACTATCTATTTGGAAGGGGAAACTTTTTTCATCCTCTATAAGAGGTGTAACAAAAATATTTCTGGCCTCTCCGTTAGTAGTATTTTCAATTGGAATGGCCAATCTAGCCTCTGTCCCCGCCTCTAAAATAGGCATCCTATAGTTTCTACCAATTACCAGCCTTGGCTCATCTCTTTTAATTTCAGTTATATTATTTCCTTCATCCCCATTTTTATCGGTATCAGTGTCTGCATAGATTGTTATTGTAAATGTAAAAACTAATAAAAACAAAAGCATAATAACTGCTAATTTTCTATTCTTCATTATTTGCCCCCCTAAGTTTTTCATACCTATCCTTGATGTTTTTAATGTTTCCATCCAACATATAGAAAACCCTGTCTCCATAGTTTGCAATATTTTCATCATGGGTTACAATCATTAAGGTTTGCTTATTTTCCTCTGCCAAATTTAACATTAACCTAAGAACTTCCTCAGAGGTTTTAGAATCCAAATTACCTGTGGGTTCATCCGCGAAAATAATAGGTGGATTGGTTACGAAGGCTCTTGCTATACCCACCCTTTGTTGTTGGCCCCCACTCATTTGGGTTGGCTTGTGTTGTATATATCGCTCAAGTCCAACTGCCTTCAAAATTTTATGTGCAATCCCCTGTCTTTTCTTCCTAGTAACTCCTTTGAAAACTAGGGGCAGGCTCACGTTCTCCAGGGCGGTTAGGGTTGGCATTAAATTATAAGACTGAAAAACAAAACCAATATTGTTCTGCCTAAATCTACTTAGTTGTTTTTCACTCATTTTTTCTATATATTTACCATGAATTTTAATAGAACCCCTTGTAGGTTTTTCTAAGCCCGCCATTAAATTTAATAAAGTCGACTTGCCGGAACCTGAAGTTCCCAATAGGCAGCACACTTCTCCTTCCTTTATATCTATAGAAATTTGATTCAAGGCAATAACCCTTTCCTCTCCTACTTTATATACCTTTCTAACATCACTAATCTCTATTGCATTTTTAATAAGAACACCCCCTTTATTTTTACCTATTAATATATCTATCTGGTCCTTTATATCCACTTACATAGATAGGAAGAAAAACTAATATAATCACAACCATTAGAAATTATATCATATAATCCTAGCTCATATAGTAGGAATTTCCCGTAATATATAATGATTGGAGAATGAATAAAAAAACAAACCCCCATATCAAATAAAGGGAGTTTGCAAAACATCATCCGACCCTTATCTATTTAAACAAAATAAAATGTCCTAAGACTAATAGTCCCAAAATAATTCTATATTTGCCAAAAGCTTTAAAATCGTTATTTTTAATATATCCTAATAAGAGTCTAATAGTTGCTACAGACACAACAAATGCTACAAGCATTCCTATTAATAAGGTAATAGCTTCCACTCCTGTAAAATCAACCCCAAACTTATATAGTTTTAGGATACTGGCACCAAACATAACCGGAATAGATAGAAAAAATGAATATTCGGCCGCCACGTAACGGGATGTGCCTAGGATGATTCCGCCCAATATGGTGGCCCCTGAGCGGGATGTTCCTGGAACCAATGCCAAAACTTGAAATATACCAATTAAAAAGGCAGTCCTATAATTAAGATCTTCAAAACCTCTAATGCTTATCATCCTATATTGATTGCGTTTTTCTACCAAAATAAATAGGAAACCATATAATATTAGCATCATGGCGACTGTCCAGTAGTTATAAAGGTGGGTGTTCAGCCAATCATCGAACAATAATCCCAATACGGCAGCCGGAATGGTACCAACAATAACCTTACCCCATAGGTCTAAAGTTTCCTTTTTTTCTCTTGTAGATTTATTAGGTGAAAAAGGATTTAATTTATGAAAATACAGGATAACTACAGCCATAATAGCCCCAAGCTGAATAACGACAAAAAACATTTCCTTAAAGGCATCAGAAATATTTAATTGAATAAATTCTTCCACTAAAATCATATGACCAGTACTACTTACGGGCAACCATTCGGTTATACCTTCTACAATACCCAGTAAAACCACCTTTACTATTTCAATAAAGTCCAAGATATGACCCCCCCAAAAATATATTTGCGATTTTTGCTTCATCTTATATATTAATATGTCATGATTGTAAATTACAATACCAATAAAGACTATCACGTTTTTTTTATTTCTACAAGGCTAATGCAAAAAAATTAAATAAAAAAAGCAGCGGCAACCATCTTGTCGATAATTTACCACTGCTTTTTTCCTATCTATAATAATATTCTGAGGTATTCTTAAGCCCCAACAATTTATGCTAGAGCCTCTCCCATAAACATTGCGATATCGCTCTCTACATCTGATATGCCACCAATTCCAAAGTTTTCTACCAATACCTTTGTAACATTTTCTGATAAAAATGCAGGTAGAGTTGGACCTAAATGGATATTCTTAACACCTAAGTGTAATAATGCTAATAGTACAATTACTGCTTTCTGCTCATACCAGGCAATATTGTATGAAATAGGTAAGTCATTAATATCTTCTAACTCAAATACCTCTTTTAATTTAAGGGCAATAACTGCCAAGGAATAGGAGTCATTACATTGGCCAGCATCTAATATTCTTGGTATTCCACCTATATCTCCTAAATCCAACTTATTGTATTTATATTTAGCACAGCCAGCTGTTAGGATAACAGTATCCTCTGGTAATTTCTTAGCAAACTCCTTATAGTATTCCCTAGATTTCATCCTTCCATCGCACCCTGCCATTACGAAGAATCTTTTTATGGCACCACTTTTTACTGCGTCCACAACCTTATCAGCCAGACTTAAAACAGTATTATGAGCAAAACCTCCCACGATTTCCCCTCTTTCTATTTCCACAGGGGGCTTGCATTTTTTTGCATGCTCTATAAGGGGTGTAAAATCCTTTTTGCCATCAATCTCATCCACATGCTTAAGACCCTCGAAACCGACAACACTTGTGGTATATACCCTATCCTTATATGAGTCCCTTGGTGGTATTAAACAATTAGTTGTTAGCAATACTGGTCCATTGAAGGAATCAAATTCTTTATCCTGCTTCCACCAAGCATTCCCATAGTTACCCACAAAATGCTCATATTTTTTAAAGGCAGGGTAGTAATTAGCAGGCAACATTTCACTATGTGTGTAAACATCCACACCTGTCCCCTCAGTTTGCTCAAGCAATTGCTCCATATCCTTTAGATCATGTCCACTTATCAAAATTCCAGGATTATCTCTTACACCTATATTGACATTGGTTATTTCTGGGTTGCCATAGGTAGAGGTATGAGCCTTATCCAACAGGGCCATGACTTCCACCCCATACTTACCAGTTTCCAAGGTTAAGTTGATTAAGTCGTTGACAGTTAAATCATTATCTAAAGTTGCGGCTAGAGCCTTTCTGATAAAATCAAAAATACCCTTTTCCTTGTAGCCTAAAACATAGGCATGTTTGGCATATGCTGCCATACCCTTGACACCATAAGTAATTAATTCCCTTAAGGATCTTACATCTACATCCTCTGTAGATAGTATTCCTACTGTTTCGGCCTTAGCCAAGAAATCCTCCAGATTATTTCCGGTCCATGTGGCTGCATCGTGGAGATCAGTATCTAATTTTCCGCCAGCCTCCAAAAGATTTTCCCTTATACTATCTCTAAGCTGTAAAGCCTCCTTAATCCTATCAGCGAAAAAGTTCTGGTCAAAATTTGCATTTGTAATGGTGGAAAATAAACCTTCAAAAATAAATTTATCCACCCCTGTATTTGTATATTGGATATTTTGCTTTTTAGCTTCCTGGTCATAAATAGCAATTCCCTTTAAAACATAAATTAGTAAATCTTGCAATCTAGCAACCTTATCTGTTTTACCGCATACTCCCCTTACCGTACATCCGGTGTTTCTTGCTGTTTCCTGACATTGATAGCAAAACATACTCACTTTTCATCCCTCCACTTTTATAAAATTTGTTTTTTAACCTTCTAAATCTAGTCTATGCCTGTCCCCTGTTATTGTCAATGGAAATACCCTGTGATATTTATCACATCAATATATATGTCTTAATTTTACTTATACCCCAATACAAGTAATTAAAACTGTGTCTATTGTTATAATATTCTGACAATTGTAGTCAGTTTTGGAGGCGGCACCCAGATTTGAACTGGGGAGTAAAGGTTTTGCAGACCTCTGCCTTACCACTTGGCTATGCCGCCTCAAATATTTATATTATTAAAATATATTGTTTAATATAGTATATGCTATTATCAATGAAAATTCAAGCTTCGTGTAGATTCCGTCAAATTATCCCAGTTCCCTTAATAATTTATTTAAATCCCTTTTATCAAAATTATACTTTTTATTGCAAAAATGACAGACCAGTTGCGCTTCACTATCCTCCAATATAATTTCTTCTAACTCCTTCTTACCAATACTAATCAAAGCCTGCTCTAATCTGTGCCTTGTGCAATCACATAAAAAATCAACTTTATGACTGGCCAATATCTTTGGATTCATGTCCTCAAAAATATAATTTAAAATATCCCTTTCATTCATGCCGTCTTCCATAAGACTAGTAATTGATTTAAACTTCAATAATCTCTCCTCTAGTTGGTTAACAGTTGCCTCTGGTATACCGGGAAGGGTTTGAACAAGCATTCCACCCGCTGCCTTAATGCTGTAATCTTTATCGACCAACACCCCTAAGGCTACAGCCGAAGGCTCCTGTTGGGAACGAAGAAAGTAATTAGCAAAATCTTCCCCTATTTCTCCAGACACCAAAGGGGAAGTACCTATATATGGTTCCTTTAAACCTAAATCTTTAACCACATTTAAGTCCCCCTTAACCCCCACAGCTTTGGCAACATCCAATTTGCCAGGTGCAATTAGGCTGCTTTTAACTTGAGGGTGTGTTACATATCCCTTTACATTCCCTCGCCCATCAGATACTGCTAGAATGGTGCCTAATTCTCCGCCACCGTTAATCCTAACAGTCAGACTATGTTTATCGGACTTTAACATTAATCCCATTATTGATGTCATAGTTAAAGTCCTGCCTAAAGCTGCACTAGCCACTGGTGAGGTTAGATGAAATTGTCTAGCTTTCTCTACCATATTAGTTGTATTCGCAAGAAAAATGCGGATATTATTGTTTTCGGCTGTACACCGAATTACCTTGTTTACCATATATAATCCTCTCTTCTTCCTATTTAAATTATAGTAATATTTTAAAAATAAGACTACAAAAAAACAAGTTGGGAATCCAACTTGTTTTAATCTCCGGTAAATATCTTATATAATTAAACCCCAGTTAAGGAATTTGTCTACAAGATTAACCTAATTCGTTCTAAACTCTGGATACATTTGTTGCTTGAGGTCCTTTATCTCCTTGAACTATTTCAAATTCAACGGTTTGACCTTCTTCTAATGTTTTGAATCCATCCATTGTAATAGCTGAAAAGTGTACAAACACGTCATCTCCATTTTCTCTAGAAATAAACCCATAACCTTTTTCAGCATTGAACCACTTAACTGTACCTTTTTCCATTAAAAATTCCTCCTAAAACTTTAATTAAATTTAATAAAGACACTATGTATCCTCATTCCATATTAGTTTAACATAGCAAAATATTGGTGTCAACTGTTTTTAGCAATTAATTCATACTAATTATTATCTTTAAAATATTATTGTTACTTCTTTCCATATTCTTTTTTCCTTCTAACTGAAATTAATCCCCCAATCCTACCAGTCTCTTTTGCTGTTAACCCACCCCAACCTAATTTTTTAACTTTATCTATTAATCCTAATTCTTCAGCTATTTCATATTTTACCATTAAATCTTGTGAAAATTCATCTTGCATATTTTTCTTAGTCACGGAATCCCTCCCACTTCTATTCCTGTATGAATATAGGGAATTAATTCTTTAACCCAAGCTAATAATTTCATTAATTTGCATAAAAGCAACCACAATATAAAAAATTAATACTGGTAATACTGGTAAAAATTCTACTACAGAGATTTTATTGTCCTTTTCTTTTTCATATTTTTGCCCTATTTCATAAATCTTATTCCAATCCAAAAAATTATTTTCTTTCTTTAAATCCATTTTAATGATTTTAATTAATTTAAAGGCAATTATACCAGTTATAATTCCAATAACAGCCAGTGATAACATACCCTGCAAAAGCACCCTGCTAGTAGGTAAATCCACAACTGCTTCGTGACTATTCTGTAAAAGATCATTTGAAATATTGATTAAGAAACCCAAGGTGACAGCAAAACCATTATTGACAATGTGACCAATTATACCTGCATATAGGGAATCAGTGAGTAATACCAAATAGCCAAAAATTATCCCTAATATTATTGGTCCCAATAAGTTATAAATATTAAAATGAAAAATACCGAATAAAATAGAGGAAATAATTACAGACTTAGCCCTTCCAAGCTTTTGATACCCCCTTAGTATAAATCCCCTGAAAAATACCTCTTCACATATTCCTGCGGATAATGAAATTATAACTAATAATAAAATATATTGGGAAGTATTAGTTGCTGTGGGTAATTCGGGTACATTTAGATTGCCTAATAAACTCAGAATAAATAAAAATAATGCATTAGCCATAGCTGCTATGGGATACATCAATAAGGTTATACAAACTATCATTAAACTATGCTTTATGCTAAGTTTATTTAATCTCATAGTGCTTTTAATGGGCAGACCCTTGATTAACAAGTATACAAATGGCGGCATAAAAATAATTGAAAATTGCGTAAGTATTAATCCCAATTCAAGATTTAGGCTTTGCAGATAAAATCCAATAGTCAGAAATAGGATAGCCCCTAGCAAGTATAGAATATTTGCATCTATAAGCCTAAGCTTTTTTTTATATAACATCTTATTCACATCCTTAAAATATCACATTCTATATCTCTTAATTCTAAGTAGGATAAATTAAAAACTGACGGGCTATTCTCCCGTCATTATAAAAATTACCTTTTTTTATCCGTAACTACGAACACATAGGGAATATTTCTATAGTAGTCCCCATAATTTAGGCCATAGCCCACTACAAATTTATCGGGTATGGTAAATCCAATATAATTGGGTTTTATCTTCACCTTTCTTCTTTCAGGTTTATCTAATAGGACACAGGCCTTAATACTAGATGGATTTTTATTTTTTAAGTGTTCTATAACATGATTCATTGTCAAGCCAGAGTCGGCAATATCATCAACAATAAGTACATCATAGCCAGTTAAGTCTTCTTTAATATCGCTTAGTATCTTAACAGTACCGCTACTATGTAATTGATGTTGATAACTAGATGTTGTCATGAAATTTATTTTAACCGGGATTGTTAATTCCCTTAGCAAATCTGCTGCAAATATAAAGCTACCCCTTAATAAAGAAACAACATATAAATTTTTATTAGCATAGTCAGCAGACAATTGCTCACCCAACTCTTTTACTCTTCTTTTTATATCCTCTTCGGAACAAAGAACTTCCCAAACCCTGTTATCTATACTATCCATAAGATTTCCCCCATCCCTAGTTGCCAATTTTATATAATATTATTGAACATTTTAATAGAATATCTCCAATAAGTCAATATATATCATCTCTCCATCCTGGACAAAATCTCCCTTATCTCCTGCAATAGTACAATAACCTTGTTAATTGAGTATTGTATTGAAAACATAATTATAAAAAAAATTGCTCCTATCACTACTATATTGCCATAAGCCATAATATATATCCTCCCCACATATCCAATTTGACCTCTATTAACAAGGTTGTTTAAATAGTTAGACTCGCTTGATAAATTTTTTATTCGAAAAGCGGTGTAGATAGGTACCTTTCACCTGTATCTGGCAATATTACAACTATATTTTTATCCTTATTTTCTGGTCTTCTTGCGATTATACTAGCCCCTTGGACGGCTGCACCCGATGAAATTCCTACTAATAATCCCTCTGTCTTTATAAGTTGTCTTGTTGTTTGATAAGCAAGGTCATCATCAACAGCTATTAACTCATCATAAATTTCTGTGTTTAAAATATTGGGGACAAAACCAGCCCCTATACCTTGTATTTCATGGGGTCCCGCCTCTCCCCCAGATAAGACGGCCGAACTCGCGGGTTCAACAGCTATCACTGTAATATTGGGATTTTTCTCCTTTAAAAATTCTCCAATTCCTGTTATGGTACCCCCAGTTCCTATTCCAGCTACCAGAATATCAATCTCGCCTTCCATATCACGCCAAATTTCCTTGGCAGTTGTTTTTTTATGAATCGCTGGATTAGCTTGATTTTCAAATTGTTGTGGTATAAAAGAATCAGCTAGTGTTTCGGCCAATTCATTTGCCTTTCTTATAGCTCCTTCCATCCCATCCTCCCCAGGGGTCAGTACAAGTTCTGCACCCAAGCCTTTAAGTAAATTCCTTCTTTCCAAACTCATTGTCTCTGGCATAGTAAGTATAAGCCTATAACCCTTGATAGCTGAGACCAGAGCCAGCCCAATCCCCGTATTACCGCTTGTTGGCTCGATAATTACAGAATTCTTATTTAAGATTTTCTTGTCCTCCGCCTCTTTAATCATGGCGTATCCTACCCTATCTTTTATGCTGCCTCCGGGATTGAAGTATTCTAACTTTGCAAATAACTTGCCCCTTAGTTTAGCTATTTTACTATAATTTTTCAATTCTAGCATTGGTGTATCACCAATTAAATCAATTAGACTTTTAGCAATTCTAGTCACTGTTATCCCTCCTAACTAAATTTTAATTAAACTAATTATTTATCTAGATATGAGTATCTTTCCCCATCTTTTCTCCACCCTAGGATACCATTCATATTCACATTTTTACTTGCCCTAAAAATTATTTTATCGACATCTTTTATATCTTTTCCCAAATCTTTAATTAATTTTTTCATTTCACTACGTTTGGATTCAACCTTATTACCAGTAATTGTACATGCACAATTTAAAGGTGATAAGCCTATATACTGAAAGAAATCAATTATGGTTATTTCCTCTATATAATAAAGAGGTCTGATTAACTTTAAATTTTCAAAGTTTTGTGATTCTATCTTAGGTAGCATGGTGCTAAAATTACCTGTATAAAGCAAATTTAACATAATTGTTTCGATAACATCATTAAAATGATGGCCTAGGGCTAGCTTATTGCACCCCAATTCTTCTGCCTTGCCATATAGGGCACCTCTTCGCATTTTAGCACACATATAGCAGGGATTACCCTTCCCAATTTTTTCCGCAACTTGGAAAATATTTGTAGTAAATATATTTATAGGTATCCCTAGATATTCAGAATTTGTCACTAGAATTTCTTTAGTATTTTCATCATAGCCTGGGTCCATGGCTATAAATTCTAATTGAAAATTATCTTTACCGTGCCTCTGTAACTCTTGTAATAATTTTGCCATTAGCAAGCTATCCTTGCCCCCTGAAATAGCAACAGCTATCCTATCTCCCTCCCTAATTAGGTCAAATTCCCGGGTAGCCCTTACAAAATTTCTCCATATTTTTCTCCTATATCTTGTAATAATACTTCTTTCAATATCTAAAAGGCTTTGTCCCATTATCTTGCCTCCCACAATGTCTTCCTTTCCCACATTATAAAGGGGTTTATAATGCACACTGGGCTTCCTGTACTAGTTTGGCCATTAGCTCACTCACGGAAGTAATTTTATTGACCCTGTATGCGCTTGACCCCGCAAATATTAAGCCATTATCAATATTCCCCCTAACAGCATTAATTAAAGCTTTAGATATACAATACGGTGCCTTTTTAGGGTCACAAGGTCTTAGACAATTATAGCATTTTTCTATTTTTACGGGCTTATCTTCTAGCCTATTTATAAACTTATTGTGTATTGCCCTACCCATCATGCCTACGGGGCTCCTCACAAGATCAATTTCCTGTTCCTTGGAATTTATATAGGCTTCCTTAAAATTTTTATGGGCATCACATTCTATAGTTGGGACAAATCTTGTGCCCATTTGGACACCTGCAATTCCCATCTTGATATATTTGGCAATATCTAGCCCATCAAATATGCCGCCGGCTGCAATAATAGGTATTGGCCTCTTATATTTTTCCTCATAGGGCTTTATGACCTCCATTACCTGTTGAACTATTGATTCTAATTTTGGGCTTTTAGTATTCTTTAGTTCCTCCTTAGTAAAACCAAGATGCCCCCCAGCCTCAGGACCCTCTACAATTATAAAGTCTGGTATATATTTAAACCTTTTATCCCATACTTTAGTTATTAGAGCTGCGGCCTTACCGGAAGATACAATAGGAGCTATTTTAGTTTTACTTCCCCTGACCATACTAGGTAGATTTAAAGGTAAACCAGCTCCTGATATAATTATATCAATTTTTTCCTCCACCGCTGCCTTTACCATTTCCTTATAATTATTTATTGCTACCATTAAATTTACCCCAAGAATTCCCTTTGGACTAAGTTCTCTAGCTCTTTGAATATGCTTTCTTAGCGCCCTAATATTTGCCTGGGATGTATTTAATTCGAAATCAGGTTCATCAAAACCTATTTGTACCCCAGAAATAACACCGATACCCCCCTCATTAGCAACTGCTGATGCCAATTTGGATAAAGATATCCCAACACCCATAGCTCCTTGGATTATGGGTATTTCCGCTACTAGATCCCCTATTTTTAAAGAAGGTAGTTTCATAATATCGACTCCTCATTTGAATTAACATTTTGAATGTTTAATAAGAGTATATATTTGAATCCATTTTACGTCAATGCATTCCCATTTTTATATTCTCTATTTATTCCCTATTTTGAAAAAATAATAGGGACTACATTAAGTAGCCCCATTTATATAGTAATATAGAGTGCCAATTGGTCTATATTACTTAATATGCTCGTTAAATACATTTAAAGCTCTCGTTATACCATCCTTTGTTGCTCCTGATGAAAAGGTAGCTCCTGCCACCCCATCTATTGCATTGATAGTTTCCTTGGAATCTACACCAACGAATTTATTCAAAAACTTTGGATTAGTTACAGCATCTCCAACACCTGTAGTTTCTCCGTGCTCTCCAATCTCAACCTGCAGCACTTCCCCCTCCAGGTCTATATAGGTAAAGACCTCTACTGGACCTCCGTAACCGTTGGGCGTGATTAGAATTTTATATCCTAGCAACTCACCATCTAAACTTGCTTCCTCAATAGATTTGAGAGTGCGCACATCCTCCTGTATGTCAGCTATTAAGTCCTCATCCATCATAGTAAATTCAGCCCCCGCAAATGCCTCAACTATCTCTACTATATCATCCTCTGCTTGGTTACTCTCCTCTGATTTTTCCACCTGTGTATTCTGATTTTGCTCCAGACCAGCATCCTCTTCCTCAGCCTCTGTTGGTGTGCCACATCCTATAAGCATTCCAACCATCACTAGTAGCATTAGTAATATCGTAACTGTTTTAAATTTATTTTTCATTCTTCTCACCCCTATAAATTTGATATCATTTATCGTTTTTCTTATTACCCCACTGACTAACTACCACAAATAAAATCCCGATTTCATACAATATAAATAATGGAACACTTAATAATATTTGAGATAATACATCTGGTGGTGTTATTATAGCAGAGATAATTAATATTATTAGAACTGCATATTTCCTATGCTTCCTTAAAAATCCAGCTTTCAATATTCTTATCTTACCTAGAAACCAAAAGATACATGGTAATTGAAAAATTAGGCCAAATGAGAAAATTGTATTACTAATAAAGGACAAATATGAAGATATTGTAAAGTATGGCAATAAATCCTTTCTTGCAAACTCCAGAAAAAACCCAATTACAAAAGGATATACTATATAATAGGCAAAGGATATCCCTAGGGCAAATAATAATAGGGATAATGTTATCATGGGAATAACTAATTTTCTCTCGCTGGGATAAAGGGCTGGATACAAAAAGGCAATAAATTGGTAAATTACCATGGGCATTGCCAATGTTGCACCACATATAGCAGCTATCCTAATGTTTGCCAACAATGCCTCCGGAGGAGAAACGTAAATCAGGATAAGGTTTTCCGCCGGTGCCTTTAGAAAGTCTACAACCCTATCTACAAATACAAAGGCAATGATTGTTCCCATAATAAAGGTGAATATACATACTATCAATCTCTTCCTAATCTCACTTAGATAATTAATCATATCCTCCATAGCCTTCTCCTAACAATGCAAATTCTTTATTCATCCTCTTTTAGCTTATCCTTGAATTCATGAGCAGCTTCTTTAAAAGAAGACTTTATTTTGCTTAATCTTCTTGTTCCAAAAATTAAAAGGGCAGTAAAAACAATTAAAATCCCTTCTAGTAATCCTATTTTCATTATATAGTTCCTCCTTTAAGAAAGGAAAAATATTTTAATCTTCCTTCTTGGCATCCATTTTGATAGTATCATCTAGACTATCGGTTACCTCTTTGGCAGCATTTCTAAACTCACTTACTGTTTTGCCAAAGGCTTTGCCAATCTCAGGTAATTTGGCCGGACCAAAAATTAATAGGGCGACACCCAGAATCAAAAGCAATTCTTGAAATCCAATTTTACCCATTATTTATTCCTCCCATTTTTAATATGATTATATAGTTTCTTTTAGGGCAATGCTATATAAAATAACATTGCCCTAAAACAGATCTTATACTTTATACATTTTTACCGGCAATATAACCAAAGGTACCTGCTACAGCTATACCACCCATATAAACAGAATTGAATATTCCGCCAGCCGCAGGTGGAACAGCATAAAGTCCCCTAATAGGCCTCCTCTGATGGTCTAGCACCTCTGTTTTTTCATTTATTTCTATACCGCCAAAAGTACAGTAAATTTGAGATGTGGTAGGAATGGCATAAAAGGGTGGAGTGCTAATTTTGTAATGGCCATTCACCCTTGGTACATCCAGTTCATCCGAATTTCCGGCATCTATAGCAGCATTGTAGTCCCTAATAGTTTTAAGAAATACTTGCTTATATACACCTTGTTTAGCTAATCCATCAGCTAATTCCTCTAGGGTGTCAGCTACAACTACCTTTCCGCCTTCAGCTATAATTTGGTCTATTATTGCATGAGAGCCAGGTGTATCCTCTGCTATAATTTCGTCGGCTACCATAAAAGTCATCCCCTCTTTTTGCTGTAAAATCGCCTGGGGTAATCTGGCATACTTGGATTGGATTGGGCAGGATTCATCCCTAAATCTCTTCCCATCTAAATTAACAAGAATCCCCTTAGCCTCCCTAGGGTCTAATAGACCCACCCACATTGGCGGTGATAATCTGCCAACATCAGCGCCTGGCATACTATCAGGGTCCTCTTTTACTATTTTTTCGTATTCCTCTACATCTTCTACCAATGGTCTCTGTGGGGTTAAGGCACAATACATTCCCGACCAAGAATTCATTGAACCACTTAACATGGCACCAACAGATTGAGCCATTTTAATTCCCTCACCTGTATTATATGGTACACCCATATTTCTGGCCATATCCGCATAGGGACCTACGTATTTTTGCAACATCTCTTTATTGCCCATGAAATTACCAGTTGCTAAAACTACAGCATCAGCTTTTATGTTTATTAATTGACCATCTTTATCCATAGCCTGTAGGCCTATTACATGATTTTCATCATTGGTAATAAGTTTATAGGCCCTAGTATTTAGCATAATACTTCCACCGTTTGCATCCACATAATCTGCTAAATGACCAAAATATCTACGCTTTCCTGCATGGGCAATGTCACCCTCCTGACCCATACGGGGGTCTATGGTAGGTCCAAAAGCATTGGGGTCACCTTCTAGTAATGGTGCTCCCATTGACTCAAGCCAGGGTAGATACTGTTTTCTAAAGGTCTCTATGAATAATTTTGCTAAAACCGGGTCGTTAAAGCCCTCAGTATACTCGTCATATTCGTCAAAATCCTTAACTCCCCATGCATGGATAACACCTCCAGACCATGCACTTCCTCCTCCAACTATACTGCTTATTTCTAACAATATCACTTCTTTGCCCTCATCTACCGCCGACGCTGCTGCTGATAAACCTCCATTACCAGCTCCAGCAATTACAACATCTGTTTGGTGGTCCCATTTTTCTGGTGCCTCAGCAGGACCACTAGTATCCGCAGGTGTTGCGCAGGCTGTTAAAGCCCCTGCCCCTGCCACCATCATAGCACCAAAGGCTGCCTTCTTTACAAACTCTCTTCGTTTCACATCACTCATTGTTTTTCCCCCTCATTATTTTATAAGCCTTAAAATACATTAAGTATCAAGGCTTTAATAACTTAGAGCCATAAAATACATAAGTTGTAGTCAGAAGCAGTCATTTAGCTAATTATAAATATGTTTACCCTTTTAATTAATAAACTAACTTTTTTTTGGCATTTCTGTAATTAATCTCAATTAATATTGATTTAATATTAACATTAATTCAATAGTACAACTTGGGGTTAACACCATGTCAACCCCATGTTTTTCTTTAATTTATCAAAAAACAAGTAAAACCTTGGGTTAACCCAAGGTTTTCGTTTTATTCCCTTTAACCTGTTCCAGTATAAATTAATTGACATATTTCTTTATTGTCTATATCTGGTGCATAAGGCGAAGGTTCCCTTATAGGTCCAATGTTTGAGGTCTCCAACTCCTTCAGTCCCAAATTTTTAAATTCTCTTAATAAATTTTCCCTATTCATATATTGTCTGATCTTAGGTAAGGTGTCCTCCATATCATAGTTAGCATTGATAAAATAGGGATATGCTCCCAGTACCAATCCCCCTTCCTTTAGGTGTTTTCTAGCCAAGGCAAGGGGAGGTTCCTCATTTTCCACAAGAAAAATCCTTGTATACCAAAATTCTATAATCATATCTAGAGCATCATTTCCTAGGGGTAATTCATGTAAATTGCAACAAAGAAAAATAAAGTTTCTATGCTTGTGGTAAGTCTCCAGTTCTTCTTTTAATGTCCTTATTTTCTCTATGTCATAATCACTTAAAATATAGGTACAGTCTTCTGGTAAATCCTTGATATATTGCATCAAAAATGACCCCACACAATTTTCTATTTCTAAAATATATTTAGCTTGCCTACCATGCTTATTAATACTATCCATTATCAGGGCCATGCCATTGTAGTAAAAATTGATAAAATTAGTAGGAGTCTTATCTAGGTATTCCTTCTTACTGGGCATTGGTTCACCGGATAACTTCCTTTTTCTAATAGCATTTTTATCAATATAAATACCGTCCTTTATAATGGCATTATAGGAACACTTGCAATGAATATTTGCATCTATAATCATATTTTCCTCTATGGAACCCCCGAAAACGCTTAGGGATTCACCACATTTTGGACAGTGTAGTAGTTCTACAGCAGTCATAGGTAAGCCCAACTTTTTGGATTTTATACCCTCCATTGTTTTTAAACTGTTAATCTTAAATTTTAAAAATGATAACATTTTTTCATGTTCTTTTTGTTCTCTTATAATCTCTTTTTCCTTTTCTTCTAGGTAAGATAAATAGTGATTTCTATATGCAGTTGAGGCACCTGCCAATCTTTGATAGCTTAATATTTTTTGTATATCCGATAGGGAAAAGTTCAATTCTCTTAGCTCGAGAATCTTTTTCATATCCCTACTATCCTTGTCTGTAAAATTATAATGACTTCCTTTTTTCTTTGTCACTAGGAGCCCCATTTGCATGTAGTGCCTTATAGTGTCGTGAGTTACATTATGTATCTTTGCAAACTCACCAATCCTCATTTTATCACCCTCTTTTCATATTGTTAGCTACTTGCCCTAGCTAGCTTTTGTAGTTTTTCCTCAAGCATGCCCGTAGTCAAGTAGACTCCTAGAAATACGAATATTCCTCCCACTACCTGTGCACCTGTTACTCTTATACCTAAGAACAAATTGATTAATGCTGTAAATACAGGCCCCAAATTCATAAATACGCCAGCCCTACTAGCTCCAATTTCCTTTATAGCTGTATTCCAGAAAACAAATGAACCCACCGATGCAAAAATAACGATATATAATACACCTATTATAGTCAATGGGCTTATATTATTTATGTTAATTCCCTGCCTAAGGGCAAAGGGTGCTAAAATAATAATAGCTATAGTAGCTGAAACAGATGTGGCAGTAATAGGCGGAACAGTTCGACTTACATACCTAGCAACTATTGAATATAAGCTCCAAACAATAATGGCAAATAACATCAGTATGTCCCCCTTATTATATTCCATCATAAAGATTTGTTCCAAGTTTCCTCCTGTAAGTACAACTAACACAGCTACAAAGGATATTGCTATTCCTAAAATTTGCATTTTCGAAACCTTCTCCCGTAAAAGCAAGACAGAGAATAGTAATATTGTTCCAGGATTTAAGGCATTTATTAATGCGGTATTAGTGGTAGAAGTATAATTTAATGCTGCATAAAGGGTTTGATTATATGTTACAATTCCTAAAAACCCCATAATTGCTAGGGGCCCAAGGGACTGTTTAATAGTCTTTAGTTTAGGTTTTTCAACACGGTAGGCTATGGGATAAAGTATAAAAATACCTAGTAACCAACGCAGGAGGGTAACCCACAAAGGGCTTATCTCCTTTACAACAAAAGAGCCAAAAATATAATTTCCCGCCCAAAACAAATTGCACATAATTAATAGAAACCATACCTTATATTTTTTCATTTTCTATAAACCTCCTCATTGGTGAAGATAGTAGTTTAGCCAATAATTATACTATACATAATTTTCTGTCAGGTTTCAATGTAGTAGCTCTCTTTACCCGGCCAATAATAAAATAAGACTGTCTTATTAATTTAAGAACAGCCTTATTATTATTGCTCTTTATTATTTACCACGGTGTGAATTTGTATTTATGTATTAAGGGCTATGCCGGTTTCAATAGCTGCTTTTCCTACTGCAGATGCAACTATTGTTGCAACCCTTTCATCGAAAGGGTCTGGTATAATATAATCTTCCCTAAGTTCTTTATCTAATATAATTCCTGCCAATGCGTAGGCGGCTGCTAATTTCATCTCTTTATTAATTTCGCTTGCCCTAACATCTAAAGCCCCACGAAATATACCTGGAAAAATAAGTACATTGTTAATTTGGTTTGGATAATCTCCCCTGCCAGTACCAATTATCCGGGCACCTGCCTCTTTAGCCTCCATGGGATCAATCTCTGGTATAGGATTGGCAAGGGCGAAAACAATGGCATCTTTATTCATTGTTTCCACCATCCCTTTAGATAGCACATTGGCCGATGATACACCAATAAATACATCAGCATTTACTAGGGCATGGGCTAAATCTCCTTCTACTTTTCCCTTATTTATTTGCTTGCCTATCTCTTCTTTAGCCCAATTCATCCCCTGGCCACGGCCTTCGAAGATAATGCCATTTCTATCACATATGAATATATTTTCAACGCCTGCCTCTAGTAGAATCTTCGTGATAGCTATTCCTGCAGCCCCAGCCCCATTTACCACAACCTTTATATCCCCTAATCTTTTACCAATGATTTTCAAACCATTTATCAGGGCAGCTAGGACTGTAATAGCAGTACCATCCTGATCATCGTGGAAAACTGGTATTGATAGTTGACTCCTTAATCTCTTCTCTATTTCAAAACAATCAGGAGCCGCTATATCCTCCAAATTAATTCCACCAAAGGAGGGCTCAATTTGAACTACCGTGTCCACTATTTTATCAATGTCCTTACTATTAATACAAATTGGAAATGCATCAACTCCGGCAAAGGATTTGAACAATAGGGCCTTCCCTTCCATTACAGGCAAAGATGCTGTAGCACCTATATCTCCTAAGCCTAGCACAGCTGTGCCATTGGTTACAACTGCAACCATATTCCCCTTCATGGTATATTTATAGGCTGCACTGACATCCTTATGTATTTCCTTACAGGGCTCGGCAACCCCTGGTGTATAAGCCAAAGCAAGATCCTCTTTATTGTGGACCGCTACCTTGCTAGCCACCTGTAATTTGCCTTGCTTTTCACAATGAAGCCTTAAGGCCTCTTTCTTAAGAGTCATTTAATAACCTCCCTAAATTCTAAATTATATAATTTTTCTGTATTAAATTGCATGTTTCAAGGAAATATAAACCTAATGGGTCTTTATATACTAGGAAAGGATGGTAAATCTTATGAATTTAAACGAAAAAATTTTTTGCCCCAAATGTACAAGTGTGGATTTTACCGCAAAATATGAATCAACATATGTCTATTCATATAATATTAATAGTCCAAGAGAAACAGGGAATAAGCATGAAGGTGTTTCTCTTCCCTTTTTATTTGATAAGCGGGAACAAAAAAATGCAAGGCAATTTATTGAATGTAATAATTGCGCTACTAGGTTTCCCTGTACTTTTTCCTTGAATTCTGAGCCTTTAAATTTTACCATTGTAAAAAAGGCAATCCATGATAATTATACAGAAACTCCTGAATTATTGTAGGTAACTTGCTTTAAAATTTATTAGCCCTATAGCCACAGGCTAAATGCTCCCTGCAGTATTGACAAGGTGCTTTACACTCTATCAGGGATTTGGTATCAGCTGAAATAGTTTTAGCCTTTATTTTTATAGGAGTAATTAGCTGGATTATCTTTTCCAGCTCTTTCTTATCTCCCCAAAGATCTAGGGTTATACTCCCCTGGGCCTGACCCAATCCTCCAGCTCCGATCACTTCTGCCTCCACATTTGCCATTAGTTTCAATGCTTCAACTTCGGTTATAATCTCGCCCCATACAGGTATTAGTCCCACTGCCATACCCATACTGAGTTTTTTCCTCTTTCTTCCCGTTCTCTGTACAATATCTTTAATATTACCGGGTATCATTTTCTCAATCCCCACGGGTATAAGAACGGGCACACCTTCCCCGTACCAACTGCTAAAGGCATAGGCCATATCTCCTCCGCCGGGACTACCTGACATTATTCCCGCATTGCCATGGCTATCTATTGCATTAGCTCCACAAACTATTAGATCATTTGGTCCTAGTTTTAAGACCTCCTGGAGGAATTCCTTATCTATATTTTTAACCTGATTACCCTCTAATAGCGATACATGTGGCTCCTCCCCCTCATATAAACCTGCCACAGTTCCCCTAGATGTAATCCTGCCTGAAATGGATAAGGGTCTGCCTGTTAATAGCTCTGATATTCTTGAAACCGTGCTACCACCCTTAAGGATAATCTTGCCTCTTTTCTTAGCCCCTTGAAATTTTGGATGATTTGTAATAGCCATAGCTATCAATTCTTTTCCCTCTTCTACTAATAAGGTAATTTGAATCTTTTCCTTCATTTCTATTCTCCTATCAGATTTTCATCGCTTGATAATATTTTATACACTTTATATGCGATTGCAAGATTTTCATTAAATTTTAAATTATCATCCTCAGCATTAAGCAACTCTTTTATTCTAGCAAGACGATAACGTATAGTATTTTCATGTTGAAATAATTCCTTAGCAGTCTTTTTTAAATCTCCATCATTTCTTGCATAGGAAATCATAGTATTAAATAATTCTCCCTTTTTGCCCCTGTCATATTCTCTAACGGGAACAATAAATTCGTTATAAAATCTCTTAAGAACCGACCTATTTTTAATTTCTAGCAAGAGTTTGTACGTGCCTATTTTATCGTAGTGTTCAGCTTTGGAATCTGCTATCCTACTAACCTTACACGCTACCATAGCCTGCTTAATGCACACTTTTATATTTCTTAACCCATAATGAATATCACTTATTCCCATATTATAGTCACCGATATACTTTTCCATAGTCTGGCATAACTTTTTCTTCAATCTTTTGACTCCCTCTATATCAATCATACTGTCGTAAGTTGCAAATACTAGGATAGCATTATAATAGTTTACAACAAAAATATTTTCTTCCATCCTAAGATTGCTTATTATCAAGTTTGTCCTATCCATTTTTTGATTTTGATATTGTATATAGAAGGAAACTAAATGATTCCTAAAATTAGGGTTTATAGTATAGGCAAGTCTTTCTAGCCTTTCCTCACTATAATTACCATTTAATATATCATCCACTACTAATATTGAACTACTATAATTCTCCTGGGAAAAAACGGCCTTCATAACATCCCTTATGACATCAGCATAGGCAACAGTCTTATCTAAAAAAATTAATGGGTAGTTTACTGCATTAGCATAAGCAATAGCCTCTTTTGGAATTTCTTCAAAATATCCTCGCACAATCACTAAGCCACTAGTGTTAAATTGGAAATATAATTTAATAGTATCTAAAAATAAGTTAGGGGTGTCCTTAATTGCGTACATGCTAGAAATAAAAAAATCTCCATCCTCAAATAATTGATTAGCCCTACCTGTAGTTTCTGGGTCAATTGGAAACTCTGGGCATTCCACAACACTAATTCTATATATCTTTCTGTCTAGACCGCCACTACCAGCAATAACCTGAGCACTTTGAAAGGATGGTAATTTTAATGCATCTGACACAGTAATATACATCTTTACCCCTCCTATCTTTCATATATCTTATTGATTAAAAGCAAGTCCCTCTTGGGAGACTTGCCTAGTTTTTTTCCTTATTATAGTTGTGAAAATGGTGTCCAATCTGTATCAAATTTAAAACTTCTCGGTCCAAATACATCCAGACCCCTCTTTGTTGTCCATTCCTTTGGTGCCGGTAGTACATAAATGGCCACTTCCATACCCTCAACAAAGGATGGGTTAAGAACTGGTTCATTTTTCTCGGTATCCATAATACAAATTAAATCTGGAACTGTTGCATGATATTTCCCATTCTTCCATGATACTATATTTTCATTTTTATACCAAATCTTATATTCATCCCCCTGAAATTGTCCACTACCCTCAAAACTAACATCTCCGATGGTAAATCCCTCTATGGTATCCCATTTATTGGACTGGACCTTACCTTCGAACAATAGTTGGCCCTCACCCGCCTCTATAATAGCTGCCACCACATCATTACCCTTATCCTTAGCTAGTCTATAGGCCCTGCCTATTTTCCATGCGTGGGAGATGGCCCCTCGTATAACCCCATTCTTTATTATTTCAGATGGTTGTACGTGATCTACTACAGCGATACTATTTCTACTAACAACTGCAAGTGCCCTAACAAGCGTCTCAGCCCGGTAGTCATCTACGAAGTTGGTGAAAATTGCTGATTCTCCAAATTCATTCACCACAGCCATGGGATGGATGGGGATATCATTTAGATAATAAGTAGAATGCTGAAGCTCAGGAACAGAACGGCCTGCTGGATCGCCATCAACTATATATTTACCTGCCATTGCAGCAGTGTAAAAAGCTATGGCCGTATTTCCTCCCCCTAGTTCCGTGGAAATAATAGCTTTAACTTCCTTATTTAAAAAGTCCTCCATTTCCCTTAGGGCTACTACATGGGGTACTTCGGGGCTAACTGGTAAATCTTCATATTTTTTTCTTTCTTCCTCAGTTTCCGGTGAAATTGCTCCACAGGAATAAGGTGTAGCGATTAAATCATCGTCTTGCAATTCATCAAAGTCGACCAATATAAACTCCTTACCCAATCCCAATGCTTGATCAATCTTTTTTATACCCTCTTCAAGGCTACCCCCACCTCCTGTCCCCAAAATCGTGCACCCATAAAGGATATCTATCAAATCCTGCCTTTTTAAATTTTTCATTTTATATTTCCTCCCTGCATCTTATTCTATTTTTATATCCCCATGATTAGTTTGTCCACTATCTTCATTTTGCCCGAATAAATGGCATGCAGCATAATGTTGCTTGCCTAGATTTCTAAGACCCGGAACTTCCTTTTTGCATATATCCATTACCCTATCACACCTAGTATGAAAGCGACATCCCTTTGGTGGATAAATAGCACTGGGAACATTGCCCTCTATGGTCTGTAAAGATTGGATACCAATCTTGTCTAAATCTGGTATAGAATTAAACAGGGCCTGGGTATAAGGGTGTTGTGGGTTTGTAAAAACTTCCTGGGATTCACCATATTCCACAATTTTACCCAAATACATAACAATTATTTTATCAGACATATAGTTAACCACACTTAAATCATGGGATATTAATATATTAGTTAATTCCATTTTTTTACGCAAGTCATTTAACAAGTCCAAAATCTGGGCCTGAGATAAGACATCTATGGATGAAGTTGGCTCATCCAAAACTACCAGCTTCGGATTGACTGCCAAAGCTCTTGCAATGGCAATTCTTTGACGTTGTCCTCCACTAAATTCATGGGGATACCTATAGGCGGCATCTTTATCCAATCCCACCATCTCTAATAATTCCTTGACTCTAGCCAATAATGATTGGGATTTTAATTTTTCATGAACTTTTATTGGTTCGGCAATTATATCCTTAACCAACCATCTTGGGTTAAGGGACCAATAGGGATCCTGGAAAACTATCTGTATATCCTTCCTAGCCTTCCTTAGTTCCTGCTTGTTTAAGGAAAACATATCTTGACCATCAAATATAACCTTCCCTGCCGTTGGTTCATGCAAATTAAGTATGGTATTTACTAGGGTAGACTTACCGCATCCTGATTCTCCCACAATGCCTAAAACTTCACCCTTATTTATTGTTAAGTCAACCCCATCAACAGCCTTAACATATAATTCTTCTTTGGAGAAAAAGCCTCTTTTAACTGGAAAATACTTTTTGAGTCCCTTTACCTCTAGAAGTACCTTATCATCAATTATTTCATTAGATTCTATGGGTCTGTCCCTTGTTATTGACCTTAAAAGTAATTTTGTATACTCATGTTCAGGTGCCTGTAATATTTTATTAATATTTCCACTTTCAACGATTTCTCCTTGATGCAAGATGCCCACCTCATCGCAAAAGGCAGAAACTAAACTAAGATTATTTGCAATAAATAAAATGCTAACATTAAATTCCTCCTGAAGCTCCTTCAAGGTCTTTAATATACTAGCTTGAATTGTAACATCTAAATTTCGAGTTGGCTCATCAGCTATTATAAACTCAGCCCCACAGGCCAAGGCCATAGCTATAATAACCCTCTGTCTTTGACCACCACTTAATTGATGTGGATATTTACCCATAATGTCCTCAACATCAGGCAATTTAACAGTCCTAACCATTTCAATAGCTTGTTGATATGCCTTTCTCTCATTAACTTTTTGGTTTTTTCTTATTACCTGAATAATTTGGTGGCCCACAGTAAAGACAGGGTTTAAGGTTGACATAGGATCCTGGAAAATCATTGCTATTTTATTTCCCCTAATATTGTCCTGCATAAACCTATTAGATTGTGATAAAAGGTTTCTACCCTCAAAAATAATTTCCCCATCCTCTATTTCTCCGGGAGGACATTGTAGCAATCCTAATATTGTCAATGCTAATACTGTCTTACCGGCTCCACTCTCGCCAACTATGCCATAGGTTTTTCCCTTATCAATTTTTATATTTTCAATATCTAAAACCTTTCTTGTACCCTCGAAGGTTCTATGATTTATTTTCAAATTCCTTATTTCAAAATAAGACTTCATGTGCTATTCCCCCTCTAGTTCTTCCTAGTTTTGGGATCCAATATTTCCCTGAACCCGTCCCCTAGTAAATTAAATGCCAGCACAGTAATAAATATCGCAACTCCAGGGAATATACTATACCACCATGCATTTAAAAAATAATTCCTGCTAGTACTAATCATCAGGCCCCATTCTGGTGTTGGTGCCTGAGCTCCTAAACCAAGAAAACTTAACGATGCAATTGTTAAAATTACCCCACCCATATCCATAGAAGCCTGCACTATGACAGGGGAAATTGTATTGGGTATAATATGGTTGAAAATTATCTTAGAACTTGATGTTCCAATAGCTTCTGCAGCATGTATAAATTTTCTTTCTTTTAGTGATATTGCCTGTCCCCTTACAAGTCTCGTATACCATGGCCACCAGGATAAGGCTATCGCTAACATGGCATTTTCTAAATTTGGCCCCATAACTGACACTATTGCTATAGCTAGCAATAGGGGTGGAAAACTCAAGAATATATCCGTTACCCTCATAATTATTTCATCAATCCATCCACCTAGAGTTCCGGCTACCGCACCAAGAGGTACACCAATTAGTAAAGCTAACCCAACAGATAGGACTGCCGTGTTTAATGAAATCCTAGTCCCATATAGAACCCTACTAAATATATCTCTCCCTAATTCATCGGTGCCAAAAAAATGTTCCCCTGAAGGAGGTAGAAGTTTATTAGTAGAATTAGCCTCATCTCTTATATGACTAGGGTAGGGAACTATCAGCGGTGCCAACAATGCCACCAGGAATAAGGCTATAACGAGATATAGGGCAATTTGAGTAAGCCGATTTTTTTGTAATAGGTACAAGGAAAATTTAATGTCCTTCAACTTAGGTTTTAAAGTTTCAATTGGTACAATCTTCGATAACATTCTAATCCTCCCTTCTTATATTCTTATCCTTGGATCCAATGCAATAATAATATCAGCTACAATATTTAAAACTATGTAGCAGGCAGCGGAAAAAATTGTTGCCCCCATTATTGCTGGATAATCCATAGTAATTACAGCTGTTGCAACATAGTTCCCAAGGCCCGGCCAGCTATAAATTGCCTCAACCAAAAAGGTATTTACCAAGGTATATCCCAAGGATAAGGTAACCACTATAGCTGTTGGTCCCAAGGTGTTTTTAAGGGCATAGCTCCATAATATCTTGTTTTCCCTCAATCCATAGGAACGGGCCGCAACAATATAATCCTCATTTAGAATCTCTAAAAGGGCCGATCGAGTCATTCTGGCTACCAATCCTATAGGATATAAAGCTATAGTGATACAGGGTAATAATATATGCAATAAAGCATCCTTAAAAATCATCCACTGCCCAGTTATTAAACTATCAAAAAGAAGCATACCAGTAATATTTGGAATATCATACATAACCGCCATTTGAGTGCTGATTCGACCGCCTAGTGGCAAAATTCCCAAATAATTATAAAAAATCAATTGTAAAAATAAGGCCACCCAAAAAGTTGGCAAAGATACTGAACCAATAGAAAACAACCGGCTGACGTGATCTAATAATTTGTCTTTTTTCTTGGCTGAATATATACCCAGGGGTATTCCAAGGGTTATTGCTAATATAAAGGATAGCAATACTAATTCTAATGTTGCTGGTATAAACCCAGCTAATTCCCTTGTCACTGGTTGATGTGTACGCAAGGAATAGCCTAAATCACCCTTTGCAAGACTCTGTAGATATCTACCATACTGGACTATCAAGGGTTTATCAAGTCCCAACTCTATTTCTGCCTGTTTTATCTGTTCCTGGGTAGCCCTTGGCCCTACCCATTTGGCAGCTGGTTCAGAGGGAATTATTCTGGTAATTGTAAAAGTTATAGTTACAACTCCAAATAATACGATTAGTCCTAAAAATAATCTTTTCCTAATATACGCTCCCATAATATAATTCCTCCCCCCTTTATATTATTTATACCATACCGTTGAATCTGAAATGTAAAAGACATAAGGCTAAATTATTAGCCTTATGTTTATATATTCTTATTCTTCATAGTAAGTATCATAGAAGAAGACTACACCCTCGTAAGAAGGATTAGGTTCGAAACCTTTGAATTCCTTTGAGGTAGCCCAAATTGTTTTATCATCATACATAAATATTTGATAGGCTTTGTTTATAACCTCATCTTGTACTTCCCTAAATAATTCTTCGGATTTTTCACGGTCTGTAGCTGACAGCCTATCTCCTTCTTCAATCTTTTTATCTAATTCACTATCATTAATATAAGATAGGTTAAATGATATTTCATCCTCTGAGTGTATCAAGCTTTGTAGCCAACTAATAGGACTTGGAAAATCTGGCCACCAATACATTACTAAAATATCCTGTCTATCCTGGGGATCAGGATTTTTAGACCTTTCCCATACGTTATCCCAATTCATTTCCCTTATTTCTAGGTCTATACCCAGTTTTTTAAGGTTCACCTGATACAATTGAGCTGCATTTCTATGCCCCTCATCACCACTGGTAAAAGTTAATTCGAGTTTTAAATCAGATGCATCAACCCCGGACTTATCAATATATTCCTGTGCCTTATCTAGGTCAAAACTATATTGATGAAGACTTTCATCGTGACCCCATAGACCTACTGGAACAATACCAAAGGATTGGATAGCCTGGTTTTCCCTAACATTAGTTACTACTTCCTCATAGGGATAAGCATAGCTCAGGGCCCTTCTAAAATCTGCATTATCTAAAGGTGCTTTCTCAATATTGAAAAAGCCAATAACATTTTTCCATGAGGCCCCATCTATAATATCCACATTAGCGTCCCCTCTTAAGGCATTAATGTCTGTGGTAGATAAATTCGATGTTACTTGTGCCTCGCCCTTCTCAACCAACTGTCGGCATGAGGTACTTTCTACAACCTTTTTAATAACAACTCTCTCATACTGGTTGTCCTCCCAACCCTTCCAATAATCATCAAATTTAGCTAGAATAACTTCCTCTCCTGGTGTAACTTTTTGCAAGGTATAAGGCCCCGTACCAGCAGCATTTCCTTCATTAAACCAAGCACTATCTTTTTCGGCCGCCTCGGGTGACATAATAAAGGATGCATAAGCAGCACTAGCTATCAAATCAATTGGGGATGAATAATCCAATATAAATTCAACTGTATATTCATCTATAACATTAATTTCCTTTACTGAATCCCATATATATGCAGCACCCATATTCATTTCCATTGTTCTATCAATTGACTTTTTCACCGCTTGGGCATTTAAAGTGCTACCGTCATGGAACTTAATGCCCTCCACTAGTTTAAAAGTCCATTCCATACCATCATCGCTAGATTTCCAGCTTTCGGCTAACAATGGTTCAACTTTTTGTGTCTTATCATTATATCGGGTCAGAGTTTCATATAAATTATGCAGGGTAACTATACCGTTGGAATATTCAACACTTGGATCTAAGTCAATATATGGCTCTGTATTATATGCATAGTAAGCAATTTTTGGTTGGGACGAGCCAGCTCCCCCACCAGCATCTCCTCCCTTTTGCCCACAGCCAACTAATAGGGCCATAAGCAAAATAGATACCAGTAAAATCTTTGTTAACCTTGAAAATTTCATTTTACTTCCTCCCCCCAAATTCTACTACAATTTTGATGCCAGTTTTTTTAATTGGCTATCAACAATCTCGCCTTTCTCTATAATTAGCCTATCATCTAACCATACGCTAGCATTCAAGCATATGCCATCTGTATGGGATTTAGCATCGATCCCTGGTGGGGCATCTATTGGGCTAACATAGCCAAGACCCCATTCCATACATCCCCATACTCTTTCATCTTCCAAGATATCACCAGTCAGCTTTGCACCAGGATTTAAACCATAGCTACAATGTGCCAACCTAAACATGTTTGGATCATCAAAGCTCTTAAGCCATTCTTCAAATTCAGTAGCCTGTCTTCCTCCGGATATACTTTCTATCCTTCCCTCCCTAACCTCCATGGTAACAGCTTCCTGCAAAAGACCACAAGGAGGCGAAAGTGAACCATCAAAGACAAGTTTTCCTTTGATTGTTTCAAATTTCGGAAACACACTAATTTGCCCACCTAACATATGGATGCCAGGTCTTGAGGCATCCCCGTCATCACAAACAACTGGATATTTTGCCTCCATTTCAAAGCTTAGGTTAGTGCCCCCAGGCGTTTGTATTTTCATTGTCTTACACTCGCTAGTCGCCTTGGTTACCGCTTTCAAAAATTCTGATAGGGCGGCTTGATTTACCCTCCCAATGGTTCTTACCATCATGTCAGTGTTCATTCCTACTAGGCATATATAACGTAATTGTTTATTTTTTTCTGTTGCGATCTCGAAGGGTGTCGAATATAATAGCCATTGATTATTGAACTCTACCCATGCATCAGCCTTGCATAAGGCCCCTGTCAATGCTTCCACAGGTAACATTGGGTCCGCAGCCTTCCCTACACCCAAGGGTGCCGGTAACCAAATAACCATTGGTTTGGCACCAACAGCATGGGCACAAGCTGCTGTTGCATCCACCACCCTCCTGTCTGATTCAGTATCAGCGGTAATAATAAAGGTTTCACCTTCTTTTAATTGGAACATATCTTCTACCAAGCATTTTGCCGCTTTTGTTAACTCATATTCGTACAATTTTATCTCCCTCTCATGTATAATTATAAGTCGACAAACATTTCCATTATTATATCATAAAGAAAATGGATTTGTTTTGTAATTATTTTAAAATATATAGATGTTCGTTGTTTTGTTTACAATTAAATTGGAATCTTTTTCTTTAAATTGTCTAGTCATTGGAATAACATAGGCCCTTTCTTTTTAAATTCTTCAACGATATTCATTTATCTTCCATAATTGGGGGCATCTAACTTTTCAAACTATATAAATTAATAACTTTAACATTCTATTTTTAAAAAATAACTAATTGAAAATTAAAATGAAATTTACCCTAAAACAATAGGTATACTGCTTAAATATGTATACACCCCCCTGTATGTATATTTAATCACCAAATTATAAATATTTGTCTTTATTGTAGATAACCTAATTTGAAAGACTACCCAAATATTAAAATTGGGTAGTCTCTCATACTATAATTGTTTTTGCAAATACTCACTACATTAGAACTTAATTTTCTAATAACTTATACAAGACCTGTGCCGTTTCCGCCCTGGAAGTATAATCTCTAGGCCTTATATTTTCACCATCGCCCTTGATGATTCCAGATTCAACAAAAAGCTTTACCGCTTCTATAGCATAAGGCGCAACATGGGCCCAATCCATATATTGATTAAATGTTTTTTCGACGCTTGATTTACTTGGTAGGCTTTGTAGTTTCTCCAGCACACTATAGAGAATCACCATCATATCCTGCCTTGAAATAGCTTCTTCGGGGAGAAAGAGATTATCCCCAACCCCACTTACTAATCCAAGCCCTTTAGCTGTAGCCAAGTACTGGGAATAATACCTATGGCCAGCATCTGCAAAATTATCCCTTATATGATCATCTAATTCAATACCATATGACTTCATAACCATAATGAGAAAATCGGCACGGCTTACATTACTAGCGGGCGAAAAATCACCATTGCCGACACCCTTGACGATCCCCTTTTTATGAAGGTTATCAATAGCCTTAACAGCCCAAAAGTATTGCCTACCAATATCTTGAAAGTATCTAGACCCATTAAGACTAAGTGTCAGGGCCTCACTGGCATTGTGGAGCCTATCTAAGGCAATCACCTGATATTCTATTTCCCGTGGATTAGAACTAACACTATCATCAATAAATTCCTGGATACTACTAGGAGCTTTTCTAATAGTAGCAACAAGTTTTTTACCCTTCTTATCTATCCTATATATTCCATAATAGGCCGTATTCCCGCCTCCATCCATCCAGGATAATTTAACTCCCCTATCAACTTCTTCTATTTTAGCCCATGAAGGCTTGGATGGGGCCTTCCCCCCCTTCCATGGCATACTGGGGATCAGAGCCTTGGAAGGCCACAAATCATTTTTAATTAAATCAATAACCGATGATTTCTTTATATCGTCCAAATTTCTAGCCCTAAACATTATGCTGCCCATAACATCTGCCTTGGCCATATTAAATTTTAATTGTCTCTCAAACTCATCTTTGCCATTATTGTCATTAAAGGCCTGGTCCACATCATCATTAGCCTTGTATAAGGCCTGACCTATATATAAATGGACATTTTTGTTTTTCATAAGCCTAGACCACCAACTGGCAACTTCCCCGTAGGGGGCACTAGGATTGGTAAAACTGAAATATATCTGAGGTGCAATGTAGTCTATAATCTCCTCCTCAACCCACTTCTTGGTGTCTGCAAAACTTCTATCGTAGTTAGGTAGCCCTGCCCGGGTATTTGATCCAGTAGGATGTCCATCCTTCTTATTGGCCCAAACCCCAGTTGGACTAACCCCAAATTTAACCCAGGGTTTACTAGCCTGTATTTTCTGTGAGAGATCTTTAACTAGTAAATAAGTATTGTTTCTCCTCCAGTCACCCAGATTATTAAATTGTCCATAATTATATTTTTCAAAGGTTTCTTGGTCTTCCAATTGTCCCACATAATCCTCATAATAAAAATAGTCATCAAAGTGAATTCCATCTATATCATATCTGTTTACAACTTCCATAACCCGGTCAACCACCCATTTTCTTGCCTCTGGAATTCCTGGATCTATCACAAATCTAGACTTTGCAGTCCTAATCCAATTAGGATATTCCTTGAACACGCTTTTGTCAATGTTGAGGGATTTAATTGTATCCTCGTTAGTATACATAGATACCCTATAGGGGTTAATCCATGCATGAAATTCTAGGTTTCTTTTATGAGCCTCTTCTATTGCAAAGGCCAGTGGGTCAAAACCTGGATCCTTACCAAATGTCCCTGTTAGATAGCGAGACCATGGAACAATATTGGAATGATAGAAAGCATCCCCTTCTGGACTAACTTGCAAGAAGACTGCATTCATATTCATTTCTACTGCCTTATCTAAGATGCTTGTAAATTCATCTTTGCTTTTATCTATGCGAATATTGTCATCTACAAGTAAACTAGTTGACTTAGATGGCCAGTCTAAATTAATGGTAGTTGAAATCCATAGCCCCCTCAGGTGCCTTTCGTTAGTGGGAATTTCCAATGGCATAAAGCTTGAGTACTCATCCCACGGATTTATTGTGGCCCACACATTGCTCGCAATAATTGCAATAAATAAGATTGATAGAAACAGTACTTTAACAAATTTATTGCCGCGAATAGTTGCTTTCATATAAATCCCCCTTATCTTAAGTGCGTTTATTTATATAAATCTTATCAAATTACCATAACAAAAACAACTTGATTTGCTTATTTCCAACATTAACCTAATCTATTAAAATTACTATTACATAAATAAAGGCTACCTATTTTTAAATAGGTAGCCTAGAGTTATTCTTAAGCTATGCGGTCTTTTCCACTTCTACAACACACTCATTTTTAATTTTTGCAACCAATGATTGCAAGGCATTTATTACATTAGGTCTAATGTCTCCACCTATAAGTACATACATAACACTATCCCCTAGTTCTAAATAACCCTCATTAAGCCAGACTTTAATATGGAAAATGCCTTCCATTTTGTATGTTTCTGCTATTGCTGCTTGAACCTTTGCCTCATCATAGCTAAATTCCATTCCCTCCACCTTTGTTCCATCATCAATTCCCTCTCTTACAAAGGCCCTAGGAGTCTCTCTTACTACCCCATTATGAATTAAATACATTCCCGATTGCAAGGCTCCGGGTGCCTCCTTTGCCTCTTTAAGCCACTCGTCAATTGATGGTAAGGGCTTGTTACTTTTTATCTTATTCACCTATATACCTCCTTGTTTTATATTTTAATTTAAAAGATTGTCCATTTGAAATTATCAGGTCTATTGACCGAAATAACATCTGGGATATGTGCAAACACTACATGTAATACACAGTCCCCCTTCACCTAATCCTACAAAATCCTCCTTGGTCATAATCTCACCAGCAAAAATTCTAGGTAAAACTATATCTAAAACCGTAGTTTTATAATATATGGCCGCTCCAGGCACACCTATTACTGGTGTATCATCAGAATAAGCCATCATAAACATATTTCCAGGTTGGGCTGGTACACCATAGGTTACCAGCTCTGTGGCAGTGTTTTTAATAGCAACAGGGGTTAAATCATCCGGATCAACAGACATACCACCTGATAAGACAATTAGATCTGCTCCCCCTGCCTTATATTTTTTAATAGCTGCCTCTATTTTCTCTAAATTATCCGGACAGAATGTTTTTCCCAATATTTCCGCCCCAAAATAAGCCATTTTATCTTCCAGAACGGCGGCAAATTTATCCTCGACCCGTCCATAGTAAACTTCATTACCAGTAATAATAAGCCCCACTTTTAGATTTTTATATTCTTTTACCTCAAAAACAGGACCTTCTTCTGAACAATATGACTCTACGCTTTCAACCTTTCCCTCCTCTACAATAAGGGGGATAACTCTAATGGCTGCCAGTTTATGGCCCTTTCCAACCCTGTAGTAATCAGGTATTGTGGGTACTGTAATTTGCTCAATTGAATTAATTTTCTTAAGTAAATCTCTCTTGATACGGAAGAGTCCTTTTATTTTTGAGCTTACAAAAACTTTTCCTTCCTTAGGGTCATCAAGAACTGTATTTATCCCAGCCATAGCCTGTGAAATTCTAATAGCAGCCTCATCTTCATGGATTTTTCCCTCTTGCTCCTCCCAAACGTAAATATATTCCTTACCTATACTTTTCAATTCTTCGACATCCTCTGGCCTTATAATATGGCCTCTAGCAAAAAGTCTTCCTTTAAATTCACCAGGGACCACCTTAGTTATATCATGACAAAGTTTCATACCAACTGCCTCTTCGACTCTGATTTTCTCCATTTTGTCTTCCCCCATTTATTTTAAATTAGTAATCTATAGAAAGATCCTTTATCGCATCAACCAAGTACGCTTTAAGTACCTGTCCCTTTTTCAGTGCCTCAGAACCTGCAGGCACATCCGCTATAATATTGCATCCGATCATTGAACTTAAAGCAGTATTTTTCTGGATACCGGTAAGTTTTATGGATATTTGCCCTTTATCTATAAATAAAGCACCCCTCAAAAGTCTTCTTTTGGGACTCTTTTTTTGGAAATTATCCATTAACACACCTTCTATCTCATCTGGTAAGTAATTTAACGCCCCGGTCATTTTCTTAATTAAGGGAGTTCCCAATAGCTGAAATACAACCATTGCAGAGGCAGGGTTCCCAGATAGACACAGGATGAGTTTATCTCCCATCTTTGCTGCTAATGTAGGTGAGCCAGGCTTAATATCAATCCCATGAAAAAGTATATCTGCCCCCATTAAGCCCAATGCATCCTCTAAAACATCATAGTCTCCAACTGACGCCCCCCCTGTTGTAATCACCATATCTGCTCTTGCTAAAGCCTTTTCAATATAGGCCTGTACTTCTTCAGGTCTATCCTTTGCTGTTCCAACTGCTATGGGTTGTCCGCCTAAATCCTTGATATATGCCTGTAGGCTATATCGATTACTATTACGTATTTTTGCGGGCCTAAGGGGTTCGTTAATTTCTATTAATTCATCGCCGGTACTAATAATAGCAATTGTTGGCTCCTTGTATACCGGTATTTTTTCAATACCAAGCGATGCTAGGATACCAATTATCGGTGGTGTTATTTGAGTCCCCCCTGCTATTATCTTTTGTCCTGCCTTAATATCCTCTCCTGGCGGTATAATGTTAGCACCGGAATTACAGGAAAAGTCTATTTTAATAATTTCTCCATCTCTTTCTATAAGTTCATACTTGCTAACTGCATCTGCGCCCTCAGGAATAGGAGCACCAGTCATAACTTTAATTGCTGTACCGGGTATTACTTTTTTACTTGGGGCATAACCAGCAGGTATTTCCTCTAAAACTTTCAATTCCACTGGTTTATTTTCCGTTGCAGACTGTATATCCTTGGCCCTAAAGGCGTAGCCGTCAAAAGCTGATCTGGCAAAGGGGGGAATGTTTTCTAATGCTCTAATATCTGTAAATAATACCCTAGATAGGGCATCATCAATACCAACTTTTTCATCCCCCATAGTTTTTACCAATTCAAGCAATTGACTTTGTGCTTCCTCTAAAGTAATATTTTTTTGCACGAATTTTCCTCCCTTCAAATTTTGACAATATAAAAACCTGCATGGAAATGCAGGCAAAATTCAGTGATAATGGCTTGTCTCACTATATTTTATACATCTCCTTTGCAAAAAGGCAAGCAACGAAATTTCTTCCATTACTCCGTGGGCCAATGGTCCAGGCCTTAAATCCATAGTATCCACCTTAGGGTATTAAGGCTCGGAGAAACTTACATTATTAAGTTAATAAATACTAGTATATTGAATACTAGGAACAATTTGGGTATAGCTTATGTCTATATATATTATTGTATTTTTTCTAGTTTGTCAAATATTTTTCAATAATTTCAGATTCTATTACTCGAATTATCTTATTCTGTGGTGTTTTCCTTTAAAAATTTTATAATATCCCGGGCCTTAGGAGGACAGCCTGCTAGGCTTTTGTCAAAACCCTGGGTGCATATGCCAATACCGATGCCACTAGCCTTCTTATCCTTGTAACCCTGCCCTATATGTATCAATTGATTAATTTTATTTAAATATCCTCTACTTTTCAACCTATCTAAGGCATGTATTAAACTACCATAACAAGCCGAACAGGCCATATCTTCCTGGGTATAACTAGCCAATTCTTCCACCAAATTAGTTTTTGGCAAAGTCGTTTGTGATATATCTTTATTGAGTTCTTTTATTTTATTATTGGATATACTACTGTTACCCACTCCAACTGCCATAGCCATATTTATGTAGGGTATCTCCTCTAGATCATATCCTAGTAATGCAGCCACATAACTATCTACCAAAACTGGATCTTTACCTATAATTACCCTATTCATCTGTATGGGATTTCCCCCTTCCTCAAAGTTCAAATCCCCTATAATCCCATCAACTATCACCAAATCCTGCCTCAATACCCTATTTAGGTAGGCAATAGGTTTGTGAAGCCCCATGGTATGGAATCTTCTTTTTTCCTTGTCAGGAATACAACCCTTCATGTTTTTCAAGGCACAGGTTATATGTGTTTGGCAATGCCCCTTTAGGACAGGCATATTAATTAAATAATCAACTTCCATGGCCTTATCGCACACTAATACACTTATATCCTCCACAGAATATTCCCTATATGTATCTTTTTGCAAATCAATTAAGGGAACATTGTACTTCCGAGATAATTCTGTATACCCACAGACCTCAAAAGCTAGGGAGGTTCTATCCCCTATCCAAGACCCCTCTAATATCACAATATTATTGAAATCGTTGGATTTTAAATATCTAATAAGCCCTTCAACCAATAATGGTGAAGTAGTTGCACCCTCATCTGATGGTCTAGCTACCACCAAATTTGGTTTTATACCAATTACTGAGTCCCTACTGGGTATATCATGGATAATTCCTACCTTTTCCAACATTTTATCAAGCATTTCTATAGGTTTATTACCATACATAATATATAAAGAATCCATATTTTTAAATAACCTCCTAGGGTAAAATAAAAAAGTTTGAAATTATACTTGCTTTTTAATTATAGTTTATAATTTAATCTAGCAGATGTAAACAATATAATTTTAAAAAATAGGGTAAAAAGAAGAATTTATTAAATTACAAAAATATACAGGAATCTTGTTGACATGATTGTCTAATTCTGTTATATTGAAATTGTTAGTCGAGACTAACATTGTTAGCTAGCTCTTACTTATCTTTAGAAATTATGGATTCCAATTTAACAGCAGAATACATAGGATGAATGGAGGTTTGTCAAGTGAATCAAAGTCTATCAGTCTCCAAGCGGGGGGACATTGGGAAAGTAAAATTTATAGATGCTGGTAGATGTGCAACGCGTCGATTATGTGAAATGGGCCTTAACATAGGCGCCCCAGTTGAAATAATTAAAAACGATGCTGGTCCTATTATAGTATCCCTAACAGGAAACAAAATAGCTCTGGGCCGAGGCCTTGCTGAAAAAATAGTGCTAGAATTGTCTAAATAGAATAATTTATACGGTTGATAAGGGGGAAGTAAAATGGGAAATGGTACTATAGCACTTGTTGGTAACCCCAATAGTGGTAAAACCACATTCTTTAATGCCTTGACGGGTTCAAATCAACATGTGGGTAATTGGCCCGGTGTTACAGTTGAAAAGAAAGAGGGAAGTTTTAAATTTGAAGGAAGAAACTATCATGTGATAGATTTGCCGGGCACCTATAGTTTGGGTACATTTTCGGAGGATGAAATTGTAGCTAGGGATTTTATTCTCACCGGAGATTCAGATGTAATAGTGGATGTAATTGATGCAAGTAATATAGAAAGAAATTTATATTTGACTAGCCAGCTACTTGAAATGGGAAAGAAAGTTGTAATTGCACTAAATATGGTAGATGAAGCAGAAAAAAGAAACATAGAATTTAATATTAGCCAGTTGTCAGAAAACTTAGGAATTCCTATAATCCCTACAGTGGCATCTAAGGGTAGAGGTATTAATGATATCATCAAGGAAGCTGTTAATATAATAGATAGGGATTTGCAAGCTAAAAATCCTATTACTTATAATTCTGAAATTGAAGAACATATTAAAAATATAGAGCATATGTTGGGAAATATCCAAATCCCCTACCCGAAAAGGTGGGTAGCCCTTAAAATCATTGAAGGGGATGAGGAACTTATAGGTGAAATTCGGGGGTTGGATGTAGATAGTAGATTGCTGGAATATATTAATGGCCTTCATCAAAAGAATCAAAATTTAGAATTAGAAATTATCGATTCAAGATATGCCTTCGTTCATAAGGCTGTAGAAGGAGCAGTTAAAAGGCCGGATGTGGAAAATGTTACGCTAACAGACAAGATGGATAAAATCTTTACTAATAAATATCTTGGAATACCTATATTTGCAGCCATTATGCTGCTTGTGTTTCAATTAACCTTCGAGCTTGGGGAGGAATTGTTAGGTGAAGCTGCTGTTAGTTTAGTAGAGGGCTTGGGTAGTCTTGCTGAGGTTTTTTTATTTAAAATAGGCAGCCCTGCTTGGTTTATATCCTTTGTAGTTGATGGTGTATTCAATGGGGTAGGAGCTGTAGTTGAATTTGTACCCCTAATAACGCTCTTATATCTCTTGCTTGGATTTTTAGAGGACAGCGGTTATATGGCAAGGGCGGCTTATGTATGGGACGACTTAATGAGAAAACTTGGTCTTCAGGGGAAGGCCTTTATATCATTAATCATTGGATTTGGTTGTAATGTTCCAGGTATTATGTCCGCTAGGACTTTGGATAATAAAAGGGATAGGATGATTACAACTTTAATTAATCCCTTTATGTCCTGCGGTGCTAAAATACCCATATACTCTGTTTTCATTGCCGCCTTCTTTCCAAGACATGGTGGTCTAATACTATTTGGGCTTTATACTTTTGGTATTATTATAGGTCTTATTGTAGCTAAGATATTTAGTAAAACTTTATTTAAGGGAGAATCATCTTACTTCATAATGGAATTACCTCCATATAGGATGCCCACCCTTAGAAATGTTTTAAGAAACATGTGGGATAATGTGTATGGTTTTTTAAAAAGGGCCGGAAGTGTAATTTTTCTTGTTATAACTTTGCTTTGGATCCTAGCTGTACTACCATCATCTGCTGATCCCTATAGCCAGGCTAGCTATCTGGGGAAAATTGGTGTCATTATAGCCCCAATTTTTAAACCCGCCGGATTTGGTGGTTGGCAGGAGTCTGTTGCCTTGTTTGCTGGCATTCCGGCAAAAGAGGCTGTGGTGGGAACCTTGGCTATGCTATATGCTGGTCAATATGTGGAAGAAGGGAGCTTATTGGTTAATGCTTTACAATTGCATTTCACCCCCCTGACAGCCTTATCATATATGGTTATGACCCTGCTTTATACTCCCTGTATAGCCACTTTAGGTATAGTAGGCAAGGAAACTAACTCTAGGAAATGGCCCTTGTTTATGGCCCTGTACACCTTCATTATAGGTTGGCTTGCAGCAGTTATTATATATAATGTCGGGAGATTGTTAGGTTTTAATTAATATAAAAAGGATGTTTTAGATGCTTAAAGATATTTTAAAAACTATACAAAAAGATGGCTATATCTCAAGAACTAAATTAGCCAGGCAATTAGGCCTTAGTGAGGCAATGATTAATGATGGAATAAAGGAGCTTGTTAGAATGGGCTATCTAGAGGAAGAAAAAACTGGAGAAAATTGTCCCACTATTTGTGCCAAGTGTCCCTTTGCAAAGAATTGCAATAAAGAAATTGTAAAGACTTTTAAAATCGCTGATCTTAACTTGCAATAATAGATTGGATTAAAATATTATCGGGGGGTGAAAAAAATGGCTGATTATTCTCAATCAGAGGAAGATTATCTTGAAACCCTATATGTAATTGAGCAAAGTGATAAAATAATTAGGGTAAAAGATGTGGCCCAAGCCCTAAATGTTACAATGCCCTCAGTAGTGGCCGCTATACGCTCCTTATCAGAAAAGGGTTTAGTGGAACAGGAGAAATATGGTCATATTGAACTTACTAAAAAGGGTAAACAGGTTGGTAAGGATGTCTACAAAAGACATAGGCTGCTTTATGCCTTCTTTCATGAAGTATTAGGGTTAGATCCAAAAATAGCTGAAACAGATGCCTGTCAGATGGAACACCATCTATCTCCCCAAACCCAGGAGCGATTATTAAGAATTGTAGAGTATACACGTGCATGTAAGAAGGATGAGATGTATTTTCTAAAAAGATTTATGCATTTTGTAAATACTGGTGAAATACCTGATCCATGTGCTGGTTGTGCAAAAATAAATTAAACCTTTAAAAACACCTATTAATAGGTGTTTTTGTTTCATTAGTAGTCTAATTATTGTAATAAATTTTAATGTGAATAATTAGGAGAATCTTTCATTATTAATCCTAAGGGCGAACTTTAAACATGGAAACCCCATAATTCAATACCTTTATATTATAGTTAATGCTAAGGATTAATAAATCACTAAAGAAAATTCACTATTCTATATCAATTAATATAACCCCAAGGCATTTATCCTTGGGGTTAGCATTATAATCATATATTTAATGGTGGAGGCGAGGGGAGTCGAACCCCTGTCCGAAGGCTCTTTACCATTAGTTTCTACGAGTGTAGTTACTGTTTTTTATTCTCGTCTACCTCATCCTCCAGTAACAAAGTATGAATTCGACCAGCCTTAATTATACAACTTAGGGTCAAGGCATCCCCTAAGACGTTCCCCGCTAAAATGACGTTTCTATCTAAGTCGCGGGACTCTTAGTAGAAACGAGCAGCTATTTTATTAAGCTGCTAAAGCGTAATTATCGTTTGCTTTTATATTTAGTGTCTAGTTTTTCCATGATACTAGACTAAACACGACTCGCTACTCATGGCTCTAAACCCCCGTCGAAACCAGTGCGCCCCCATATATATTAATATTGTTTTTGCCTTTCCCTCAATTCCTGTTGAATTCTTCTTTGGGCATCCCTTCTAGCAATATCTTGGCGTTTATCATAGCTTGCCTTGCCTTTAGCGACTCCTAGCAATATTTTTACCCTTCCATTTTTTAAATATGCCTTTAAGGCTATTAGGGTGTACCCTTTTTGCTGAATGTATCCTATAAGTCGGCGTATTTCCCTTTTATGGAGTAAGAGTTTTCTAGGCCTAAGGGGATCAACATTGAAAATATTTCCTTGCTCATAAGGGCTAATGTGCACATTATATAGGAAGACTTCTTCATTTTCTATTCTAGCGTAACCATCCCTTATATTGATTTTTCCCATACGGATAGATTTAACTTCAGTCCCCTTTAGTTCAATACCAGCTTCATAAGTTTCTTCAATAAAATAATCATGTCTAGCTTTTCTATTGGTAGCTAAAACTCTGTTGCGCCTATTGCCCATGGTTCACCGCCCTCCTAATCTAATCCCAGCAAGACTTTGGCTATCAAGTGCTAGCATATTATTATAGCAAAAAGAAGGCCAACTGTCAAATCCAAGACTAGGATGGATAAAGTCTCCACCCTAGTAATTATTTATTTTATTAGTCATCTACAATGTTAAAATCTATTTCTTTTTGTTTTATATTTACCTTGGTAACCTGTACCCTTACCGCGTCACCAATCCTAAAAATTCTTTTTGTCCGCTCACCAACAAGCATATGGCTCTGGCTGTCAAACCTATAATAATCATCTACAATTGAGCTTAAACTTACCATTCCCTCTATGGTATTATCTAGTTCTACAAACATTCCAAATGATGTCACGCCCGAAACTATACCCTCATATACCTCACCTATTCGCTGTGCCATATATTCTGCCTTTTTTAAATCTGCCATCTCACGCTCAGCCTCATCAGCAATAGTTTCCTTAATCGAGGACTGTTCAGCAATATATACCGCAGAGGATTTTAGTTTTTCTAGAAGATTATCGTCAATTTTCCCCCTAAGATACATTTTTATTATCCTGTGAATTGCTAGATCAGGATACCGCCTAATCGGTGATGTAAAATGACAATAATATTTTGCAGCTAAACCAAAATGCCCTAAATTATTAGCTGAATACTTGGCCTTTTTGAGGGATCTCAACATTAGGGTACTTATTACGGTTTCTTCCTTTTTGCCCTTAATTTGATTTAATAGACTCTGCAGGCTCTTAGGATGGATTTCTTCGCTTATACCTTTCAAACTATAGCCAAAATTGAAAATAAACTTGTTAAAATCCTCTAACCTCTCTCCAGATGGCTTTTCATGTACCCTATATATAAAAGGAAGGTTTAACCAATAATAATTTTCTGCTATTGTTTCATTACAAACTAACATAAACTCCTCAATAATTTGATTTGCAATTCTCCGTTCATATTTGCGTACATCTACTGGTATTCCCTGATGATCTAGTATAATTTTTGCCTCGTCAAATTCAAAGTTTATGGCTCCTCTTTTTTGTCTACGCCTTTGCAATATATTACATAGATTTTTCATCTGATGCAATTCATCTAATAGATAGCTATATTTCTTTATTAGGTCCTTGTTTTTATTTTCCAGTATGTCTGATACATCCTCATATACCATTCTCTCATTGATATTAATTAAACTCTCATGGATTTCATGATTTACTACCCTGCCTTCCTGATCAATTTCTATAAAGACAGACATGGCCAATCTATCCAATCTGGGATTTAGACTACAGATACCATTAGATAATTCCCTAGGCAACATTGGAATAACCTTATCTAATAGGTAGACACTAGTAGCTCTAGATAAGGCCTCCTTGTCCAGGCTTGTGCCCTCTTGTACATAGTGGGCTACATCTGCAATATGCACACCTAGATTAAAATTACCATTATCTAAAGTTTCCAATGAAATTGCATCATCTAAATCCTTTGCATCAGCACCATCTATAGTTATCATTTTTACATGCCTTAAATCTTTCCTACCTGCTGCATCTCTTTCCAAGTCTACCTCCCTTGGAATGCTTTCTAATTCTTTTTTCACCTCATAAGGAAAATCAGTGTCTAGTTTAAATTGTTTCATTAAAACTATGACATCTATCCCATAATCCTTTTCGTGGCCTAGAATTTCTGTGATTTTTCCCTCTGGGTTTCTGCGCCTATCCGGCCATTTTACAATATTGCAAACTACTTTTTCCCCATTTTTGGCATTATTCCTATCTGATTTGCTAATAAATACGTCTACATTGATTTTACTATCATCAGGGATTACAAAGCCAAAATTGCCACAATCTTCATAGGTGCCAACTACTTCTTCATTTGCTCTTTCAAGGACTCTTATTATTTCCCCCTCTGCCCTCCTATTACTAGTATTTTCCTGGTTTATTCTTGCAACCACCCTATCCCGGTTCATAGCCCCATTCATCATGTTGGCAGGTATAAATACATCCTCTTCCTCGAGCAAGTCTGAAATTATAAAACCAAATCCCTTAGCATGGCCTTGCAATTTTCCCACAATTAACCCCATTTTCTCTGGTACCCCATATCTTTTCTTACGGGTTCTAATTATCAATCCTTCGGATACCATCTCTTCTAATAAGTCTGAGAAAATTTTCCTTTGCTTTTCATCTATTTCTAAAGCTTGGACTAATTCTATCTCTAGCATAGGGTTATAGGCTGAGGTTCGCATAAATTTTAGAATTCTTTCCTTTGCTGTCAAAAATATCCCTCCTTTCTTTTTTTATATAAGTTATAAATCTCTTTTATTATTGTCTATTTAATTAATAAATATGAAAAAAATGTTTTTTAATTAGATAATGGTAAAGCACAGCAGATGTTATTTTGTTAGCAATATATAATAATGGCATACCCAAATAGAATTTTCTTCTGTTTATTTTGTGGTGGAATACCAGCATGGCCAAAATAATTCCCGTACCACCACCCATAATCCCTAAAATTATAAGGGTTATTTCTTTTATACGCCATTGATTTTTTCTAGACCTGTATTTATCAATACCCATTAAAATAAAAGTAAGTACATTAATTAGAAATAAATATAAAAAATAGGCCCTAAAACTATGAGGATAACTTATAATAATTTGATTTAAATAGAACATAAACTCCCCACCCCATATTATTTATTAATTTTTATTTAACTAGCAAGCCCCTTAATCACAAAAGATTAAGGGGCTTGTTATACTATCTTAGTGCCTTTTTATTCAAAGAATTTAAGTATTAAACCACCAAATTGATTAAATAATGGTGCAAATACCACAGCCACTATAGTCATCAATTTAATTAGTATATTTATCGATGGCCCAGATGTGTCTTTAAAGGGGTCACCTACAGTATCTCCAACTACAGCCGCTTTATGAGGTTCTCCCCCCTTGCCACCATGATTACCGTCTTCAATATATTTCTTAGCATTGTCCCAAGCCCCACCTGCATTGGCCATCATAATAGCTAGCAATACTCCGGCCACTAGGGAGCCCGCTAATAGGCCTCCTACTGCTTCAACCCCTAATAAGACTCCCGTAGCAATTGGTGCTACAACAGCTAATATACCTGGGATAACCATCTCCTTTAATGCTGCCGCCGTACTAATATCAACACATGTTGCATATTCAGGTACTGCCTCTCCCTCCATAATACCAGGTATTTCCCTAAACTGCCTCCTTACCTCTTCAATCATCTCAAAGGCAGCTTTTCCTACCGCTTCCATGGTCATAGCTGAGAATAGGAAGGGTAACATACCTCCTATTAGCATACCTGAAATAACACTAGGGCTAGTTATATTTATAGATTCCAAACCAACGGCTGCCGTATATGTAGCAAATAAAGCCAATGCTGTTAGTGCCGCTGAACCTATGGCAAATCCCTTTCCTATGGCCGCTGTGGTATTTCCCACCGCATCCAATTTATCGGTTATATCCCTAACCTCTTCAGGTAATTCACACATCTCTGCAATACCACCTGCATTGTCAGCTATGGGACCATAGGCATCTACCGCTATAGTCATACCGGCAGTTGATAACATCCCTACGGCCGCAAGAGCTATACCATATAAGCCAGCAACTCCAAAGGCTATTAAAATTCCAGCAGCAATCAGCAAGGTAGGCCAACCAGTTGAAGCCATTCCTACTGCCAACCCACTAATTATCGTAGTGGCTGGTCCCGTTTCTGATTGTTCCGCTATTTTCTTAACATGTCCAAAATCTGTTGAAGTATAAACTTCAGTAATTTGCCCAATAAGTATTCCCACAATTAGCCCAGCAACAATAGCTAGGAAACCCTTTAAATCACCAAGGAGATATTTGCTTAATACATAAGAAATAACAACTATAATTCCTCCACTAACCCATGTTCCCATCTTTAAGGCACTATGCGGATCAGAATCCTCATCACCCTTCACAAAGAAGGTGCCTATAATTGATGCTATAACCCCTACAGCCGATAGTAGCATAGGAAATAAAACACCATTTATACCATAGGCCACTAGCCCTAAGGCTATAGCTGAAATTATCGAGCCTACATAAGATTCAAAAAGATCAGCACCCATACCTGCAACATCACCTACGTTATCACCTACGTTATCTGCTATAACTGCAGGGTTTCTTGGGTCGTCCTCTGGAATTCCCGCTTCGACCTTTCCAACTAAGTCTGCTCCCACATCAGCAGCCTTTGTATAAATTCCTCCACCTACCCTACCAAATAGCGCTATAGAGGAAGCCCCTAAGGCAAAACCTGTAATAATTTCAGCGGTTTCAGCGGCCGGTCTGATTGCAGAGATAAATATATACAACCCACCAACCCCTAAAACACCTAAACCAACAACTGCCATCCCCATTACAGCCCCACCAGAAAATGCAACTTCCAAGGCTTTATTCATTCCACCTTGTCTGGCTGCATTGGCCGTCCTCACATTGGCCTTAGTTGCCACCTTCATACCAAAATAGCCTGCTAGGGCAGAAAACAAAGCCCCCACAACAAAACATAGTGCGGTTAATACATTAATACCAAAGGATAAAATAATGGCTAGAACAATTACAAAAATCACCAAAGCCCTATATTCACGAGCTAAAAATGCCATAGCCCCATCATATATATAGGATGAGATTTCTGCCATTCTATCATTACCTACCTCTACCCTGTTAATTTTCACAGCAAGGGTATATGCAAAAAATAATGCAATTATTCCCGCAATAGGTACTAAAATAAACAAATCCATATTTCCTTGTTCCTCCTTTTATTCAATTTTACTACAGATGCAACCATTACAAAAAATAAGAAAAAAATTCTTATCTACTTATATTTAATTCCTTATATTCCCTTTAGGAAATAATGATTTACTGTAATGCAACTAATAAAATTGCAATAATAATAAACAAACCAGCCCCAATGGCTGTCACCCTGCTTAAAACACCTTCATATCCTCTACCCTGTCTATTCCACAACTGGTCCATCCCACCCCCAATGGAGCCGGAAAGTCCAGCATCACTGCCTGATTGTAATAGTATACTACCTATAAGTACAATACTAGTAATTAGCTGCAGAACCATTAGCACTTTCTTCATTATTTACCCTCCCCCCATGCTCTCAATAACCATAGATATTGTAACATAGCAAAGTTGCAAAATCAACTTAATATTATTGCATAAATAGGAATAAGGATTGACATAAATCCCTATCCCTATTATCTAGCAGCTTATCCTATTTTATTCAATAGGCATTCCCTCTTATTTGCGAATTTTAAAGATTTCTCCCTTATATTGGGCATTTTCTCCCAGAACATCTTCAATCCTTAGCAGTTGATTATATTTTGCAACCCTATCCGTCCTAGCTGGGGCACCAGTTTTAATCTGCCCTACATTGAGAGCAACCGAAATATCAGCAATGCTAGTATCCTCACTTTCACCGGACCTATGAGAAATTACAGAAGTATAGCCAGCCTGCTTTGCCATCTCTATAGCATCTAGAGTTTCAGTGATAGTTCCAATTTGATTTGGTTTAATTAAAATTGAGTTAGCGGTTTTGCTTTTTATACCTCTTGCTAGCCTCTCTGTATTTGTAACGAATAGGTCATCCCCAACAATTTGTATTTTACTACCTAACTTATCTGTCATTAGCTTCCAACCATCCCAATCATCCTCTGCTAGACCATCTTCAATGGATACAATTGGATATTTATCTATTATATCATTATAGAATTCCACCATTTCCTCAACTGTTTTAATTACTCCCTCTCCCGCTAATTTATAGACCTTTTTGTCTGGGTCGTATAACTCCGTGGCAGCAACATCCAGAGCTAATACAACATCTGTCCATAGTTGGTAACCTGCAGATTCAATTGCCCTTACAATAACTTGTAATGCCTCTTCATTTGATGCTAAGTCTGGGGCAAAGCCTCCCTCATCACCCACGGCTGTTGATAAACCTCTTTGTTGAAGTACATCCTTTAGACTGTGGTAAATTTCCACACCCATCCTCAGGGCCTCCCTATAATTTTCAGCTCCAACTGGCATTATCATAAATTCCTGAATGTCTACATTATTGTCCGCATGAGCCCCACCATTTAATATGTTCATCATAGGTACCGGAACTTCCTTAGCATTTACTCCCCCTAGATATTGGAATAAATACAAGCCCAAGGCATTAGCTGCCGCTTGTGCAACGGCTGTAGATACAGCCAGCATTGCATTAGCCCCTAATTTAGCCTTATTGTCTGTACCGTCAAGATTGATCATGCTAGTATCAATGGAGATTTGATCTACTGCATCCATTCCTAGAATTTCTGGAGCTATAATATCATTAACATTTTTAACAGCCTTTAATACACCCCTGCCCAAATATCTTTTCTTATCACCATCTCTTAATTCTACAGCTTCAAAAGCACCAGTAGAGGCACCTGATGGAACAATGGCACTGCCCATTGCCCCGCTTTCTAGATATACCTCCACCTCGATAGTTGGGTTGCCCCTTGAATCCAAGACTTCTCTTGCGTAAATTTCGTTTATAATAGTCATATTTCCATCCTCCAAATATTATTTAATAATTAAACTCTTTCCAGTCATTTCCACAGGTTTAGCTAAACCCATAATATCCAGCAGGGTAGGACCTATATCAGATAATTTCCCACCATCCCTTAGTTTCTCTTTTTTATTGCCAATTAAAATTAATGGGACTGGATTTGTTGTGTGGGCTGTAACAGGACTCCCTGTCAAATCATCAATTAATTCTTCTGAATTCCCATGATCTGAAGTTATAATGGCCCTTCCATTTTTCTTAGTAAGTTCTTCCACAAGCCTTCCCAGGCAAGTATCGACCACTTCCAATGCCTTTACCACTGCATCCAAATTCCCAGTATGGCCTACCATATCTGGATTAGCATAATTTAATACCATAAAATTATATTTATCCTTGTGCAGTTCCCTAATAAAGGCATCAGTCACCTCTTTTGCACTCATTTCAGGCTTCAAATCATAGGTTGCCACCTGGGGTGATGGGATTAAAATCCTATTCTCACCCTCATTGGGGGCTTCAAGGCCCCCATTGAAAAAATATGTAACATGGGCATACTTCTCGGTTTCTGCAATTCTGACCTGCTTTAATCCTTTTTTACTTAAATATTCTCCTAATGTATTAGTAAGTACTTGGGGTTCAAAGGCAATATTAAGATTTTCTATAGACCCATCATACAGGGTCATGGTGACATAGTGTAGGGGGAAATAGCCCCTCCCCCTCTCAAAATCAGTAAAACTTTTATCCACTAATGCCCTAGTCATTTGTCGTGCCCTATCAGGTCTAAAATTAAAAAATATAATACCATCATTGTTATTAATTTTATCAACCCTTGCCTCATTATCTAATATCACACTAGGCATTACGAATTCATCATTCTCCCCCAACCTATAGGCCTCATTTATGGCTACAATTGGGTCATGGTATTCCCTTCCTTTTCCTAATACTAGGGCATCATAGGCTAATTTTGTCCTTTCCCATCTTTTATCCCTATCCATGGCATAGTATCTACCAGTGATAGATGCTATCCTTCCCACTCCAATATCCCTTATTTTTTTATTTAAATCCCCTATGTATTTTTTTGCACTCCTAGGTGGTGTATCTCTCCCATCTAAAAAGCAATGAATATAAAGCTCATGTAATTCGTGGTATTTAGCCAATTCCAACAAGGCATATAAATGATCTGTATGGCTATGCACCCCTCCGTCAGATACTAGGCCAAGAAGGTGTAACTTTGTATTATGCCTCTTGACATGGGCAATCACATTAGTGAATGCCTCATTCTTATAAAAGGTCCCCTCATCTATTTTTTTACAAATCCTTGTTAAATCCTGGTAAACAATCCTGCCCGCGCCAATATTTATATGCCCCACTTCAGAGTTACCCATTTGTCCCTTTGGCAAACCCACGGCCGTGCCACTAGCATCAATTTTGCTATGGGGATATTTATTAATTAATGCCTGAAAGTTGGGCATTTTAGCCAACTTAACAGCATTCCCTAGGCTCTTTTCCCTTATTCCAAGGCCATCTAGAATAATCAAAGCTACAGGCCTTTTCATAATTATCTTCCTTTCCTAGCTAGCCTATAATTATAGGCTCATATTTTAAAAATTTATTATTTGTAGGAAATCCCCAGCTTTAAGGCTGGCTCCTCCTACAAGGGCACCATCTATATCCTTTTGATTCATTATATCAGTAATATTAGAAGGGTTGACACTTCCTCCGTATTGTATAGGTATTGATTCAGAAATCCCTAGCCCATATTCTTTTTTAATAGTATCCCTTATAAAGGCAATTACTGCATTCGCCTCCTCCGGTGATGCTGTTTTTCCTGTGCCGATAGCCCAAATAGGTTCATAGGCAATGACAATATTCTCAACCATATTCCTATCGACTCCCTCTAAGGCCTTTAGTATCTGTTTGCTAACTATATTGTATGTTTTTTCTTCTTCCCTCTCCTCCAATGTTTCACCGACACATATTATTGGGGTTATCTGGCTTTTTAATGCTTTAATTACCTTCTTATTAACTGTCTCATCTGTTTCATTAAAATATTGTCTTCTCTCTGAATGTCCTACAATGACGTATTCTACTCCATGCTCCTTCAACATGGGGGCAGATATCTCTCCTGTGTAGGCCCCTGCATCCTCCCAGTGCATATTCTGAGCAGCTAATTTAATTTTACTACCATCCACTTCATCTTTTAATCTTTCCAAAAAGGTAAAAGGACAGCATAAAATTACTTTTACATGGGTTTTTTCTAGTTCATCCTTTATTTCTTTTACAAAATCCACGGCATAATTAATTGTATTATTCATTTTCCAATTTCCTGCAATAATTGGTGTTCTCATTAAATCCCCTCCTATTTATTTTCCTCTAATACAGAGATGCCCGGCAAAGTTTTACCCTCTAAAAATTCTAAGGCTGCCCCCCCACCAGTGGATATATGGGAAATCCTATTAGCAAAGCCCAATTGTTCTACAGCAGCAGCACTATCCCCTCCACCAATAATTGTTGTCCCCTTATTTTTTGCTAGAGCTTGAGCAATTTCTTTAGTTCCTATGGCAAATCTAGGCATTTCAAATACTCCCATGGGCCCATTCCATATAATCGTTTTAGCACTTTTAATCTTCTGGCTAAATTCTCTTATAGTTTTCTCACCTATATCTAATCCCATATAGTTAGTGGGGATTTTATTATAGCTCACCGTCTTGTAGTGGGTATCCGCCTTAAATTCCCTTCCCACTACAATATCCGATGGTAATATTAATTCCACTTCATTATCCTTGGCCTTTTTTATTAAATTTGAAGCTAACCCTATCTTATCCTCCTCCAATAGGGATTGACCTATTTCAAAGCCTTGAGCCTTCAAAAAAGTGTATGCCATCCCACCACCAATTAGTAGTATATCAACTTTTTCAATTAGTTTTTCTATAACCCCTATTTTGTCAGACACCTTGGCACCACCTAATATGGCAACAAAAGGTTTCTCGGGATTTTCCAAGGTTTTACCCAGAAAGTGAACTTCTCTTTGAATTAGATAACCTGCAACAGCTGGCAAGTATTTTGCAATTCCAGCCGTGGAACTATGAGCCCTGTGTGCTGTACCAAAGGCATCATTTACAAATATATCTCCTAAGGAGGCTAATTCCTTAGAAAAAGCCTCATCATTCTTCTCCTCTTCCTCCCTAAAGCGTAAATTTTGCAATAGCATTATATCCCTTGGTTTTAAGGCCCTTGCCTTCTTTTTAGTCTCCTTTCCTATAACACTGGCATCATCCACAAATATAACTTCCTTATTCAACAATTCCTCAATTTTACGAGCTACAGGGGCCAAGGAATATTTAGTGGCTACCTTACCCTTAGGTCTACCGAGATGGGCCATTAAGATGATTATAGCATTTCCATTGATTAAATACTCAATTGTTGCTAGTGCAGCCCTAATCCTTGTATCATCCGTTATCCTACCCTCACTATCCATGGGAACATTAAAATCACACCTGACTAGTACCCTCTTTTTACTAATATCAAGATCCTCTATCGTTTTTTTATTATATCCAACCATGGAACACCCCTCCTATATTTGCATATGTATAGTATATTTTTGTCCCCAAGATTAATTTTAACATATCAACTAGCTTAATTTCCAATTTTACTTTTTATATAAAAAGCTTTAGCCTACATATAATTTAATCCTATAATTCTTTACCAGCTATTAATTCCACTAAATCTACAATTCTAGCTGAATAGCCCCATTCATTATCGTACCAGGCAATAATTTTAATAAGGTTGCCGCCCATTATCATGGTAGATAAGGCATCAACGATTGATGAGTGAGTATTGCCCTTATAGTCCACGGAGACCAAGGCTTCCTCGGAATAATCTAATATCCCCTTTAATTCCCCACTAGCAGCTCTTTTAAAACTTAAATTTATTTCCTCCACTGTAGTGGTCCTTCCTAGTTCTACTACTAAGTCCACTACTGATACTGTTGGGGTTGGTACCCGCATCGCTATGCCGTTTAGTTTGCCCTTAAGCCGTGGTAAAACTAATGATACCGCATCAGCAGCTCCGGTTGTTGTAGGTATAATTGATTGTGCGGCTGCCCTTCCCCGCCTCAGGTCATTATGGGGTAAATCCAATATCTTCTGATCATTTGTATAGGCATGGACAGTTGTCATAAGTCCTCTTTCAACTCCAAACTCTTCATCCAGAATTTTTACTAGAGGTGCTAAACAGTTGGTGGTACATGAGGCATTAGATATAATATGATGGATATTAGGCCTATACTGTTGGTCATTGACTCCCATAACAAGGGTAATATCCTCATCTTCACCCGGAGCACTTATAATAACTTTCTTGGCACCCATTTTAATATGTTCTATAGCCTTTTCCCTACTCCTAAATATACCTGTTGCTTCTACTACTATATCGACCCCCAAGTCTTTCCATGGCAATTTTCTTGGATCCTCCTCGGCAAAAATTTTGATTTTTTTCCCCTCTACAATAAGGGTGTCCCCTGATACTTGAATTTCCTCTTTAAATTTGCCATATAGACTATCATACCTAAGTAAATGGGCTAGTGTATCGGGATTTGTTAAGTCATTAATTGCAACAATCTCCCAATTTCTTTTCTTTTCTAGGGCAATTTTAAATATATTTCTTCCAATCCTACCAAAACCATTGATAGCTATCTTAATAGCCATATTAACACACCCCTTATTTTTTATTAGTCCCCTGCTCTTTTAATTATTTCAAAAGCCGCTGCCTGGTCTGTTATTAAAATCATAGAATCTTTTAACCGGCTAACTGCCATTATTGCTTGTGCTTTTTCTTTCCCCCCTGCCACTGCAATTGTTGTGGGAATATTTTTGAAGTCTTCATAGCTAATACCTACTGTTTTCATCTGATAGACCACATCCCCATCCTTTGTAAAGAAATATCCAAAGGCTTCTGCAACTGCTTCCATGGAGTCTAATTTTCGAATTATTTCACTAGATAAATTCCGCCTTTTAGCCATAACATCCGCCCTGCCAATTCCAAAGATTAGAAGGTTAATTGATTTTATAGCATTTACCACCTTCTGTATCTGAGGATCTTCAAGTAGGATGTGTAGTACTCTTTCTTCTAAAGTATCAGAGGCATGTAATAGATAATATTTACACTGGAGTCCTCTAGCCATTTCTGCTGCAATGGTATTAGATTGATTTTCCACTCTTGGACCCATCCCCCCTCGGGCTGGTACTACCATTACATTACTGTGCCCCACTGGCCTACTTATGCCTGCAGCTACTGCTGCCACAGTACTACCCCCAGTAACACCAATAATACTGCCACTATTAACTATCCCCTCCATGTAGTCAGCAGCAAGCTTCCCCAAGTCAGCCAAAACAAGCTTATCTCTATCAACACTCCCAGCAACAATTTTTACTTTAGCAATATCAAGGATGTTTTCTAACTTTATTTCCAAATCCTTAATATCCCGTATTTTGTAAATATAATCCTCTAATCCTTGCAATATACTTTTTCCTTCTTTAGTAACTGTCATACCATAAGGTGAGATTTCGATTAAACCCTGTTTCCTTAATATTTCCAACTCAGCTCTAACAATTCTTTCGCCAATAGATAGTTTGTTTGATAACCCTCTTCTGCCTATTGGTTGCAGACCATATAAGCTTTTTAAAATATAATAACGTTTTTCAACTATTTTCAAAGATTCTGGTGCAATTTTTTTCTGAAATTTTATAATTTTATCCAACTTACTCCTCCTCCAAGGGACTTAATATGTCCCCCATATTAGTTTTATGTCCCTGTGTGTGCAAAAAAAACAGTATTTACCTATACTGCATTATATAGGCTTATTCAATTAAAATCAATAGATAAAAAAAGGGGTGGACTTATATCCACTCCCTTTAATATCTTTTCCTCCTTGACGAGGATACTATATTTAAATCATTCCTATATTTGGCCACAGTCCTCCTGGAAATATTTATTCCCTTATCATTTAGTCTTTTACATATTCTTTCATCACTTAATGGCTTATAAGGGTCTTCATTATTAATTATCTCTTTTATATATTTTTTAATACTCTGGGCTGAAATCCCCTTGCCATCTGTGTCCTCAACACCACTAGAAAAGAAATGTTTTAGTTCAAATATTCCCAAGGGGGTATCTATATACTTGCCATTTGTAGCCCTACTAACAGTAGATTCATGGACTTCAATTTCATCCGCTACTTCTTTCAAGGTCATGGGTTTGAGGTGTTTTTTTCCTTGTTCAAAAAAAGTTTTTTGCTTCTTTATTATTGTTTCTACTACCCTATATATTGTATGTTTCCTTTGTTCAATGCTACGAATCAACCAAACAGCAGAATTTAATTTGTCATTTAAAAACTTGCAAGCATCCGAGTCATCTTTGCCACTTGCTAATAATCTTCTATAATCCTCTCGTATTCTTAATCTAGGTCCATTACTTTCATTTAATATTACCAGATACTCATTGTCTAATTTTCTAATGGTAGCATCAGGTATTATATAATTGTTGCTAGAAAGTGTATATCTCCTACCAGGCTTTGGCTCCAATGTTCTAATAAAGTCTGACATTTTCTGGACCTCTCCCGGTGTTACTCCCATTTCCTTGGCAATGTAGGGAAATTTATTATCAGCTAAATCCTCTAGGTATTTTTCTACTAGGATATATATATTATTATTTATGTCGGGTGTTTGTTTTAGTTGGATAAGTAAACATTCCTTTAGGCTACGAGCTGCTACACCCGCGGGGTCAAAAGTTTGTATTATTTCTAATATCCTTTCAACCAGCTCTATATTTTTTCCTAATTCCTTACTTATTTCCTCAACTGATAAGGTCAGATAACCATTTTCATCTAAATTATTAATAATATACTCGCCTATAATTTTATACTTGGGGTTAGGTAAGCTTATATTGTATTGAAATAATAGATGTTCCTGTAAAGTTGTTTCTGTTGCGACTAGGTTTTCATAATTAAAGTCATCTGATGGATTATAGCTTCCACCTGTGTATCTACGACTTTCAAAATTTTCAGCATACTCCTCCCAATCGATTTTTTCTTCTTCACTTTCCCTTTCATCCTGCCTTACTTCCAGACCCTCATTATGCAAGTCTAATATTGGATTTGTCTCTACCTGCTCCTGAATATATTGATTTAATTCAAAAGTTGGTAACTGTAGTATTTTTATTGCCTGTTTAAGCTGTGGTGTCATGATTAATTGCTGTGTCTGCTCCAAATCCAGACTGTATCCTAATCTCATGCTATCCACCCCTTATATCAAACCTACCCTCTGCTACATTATATCATAAAAATTGTAAGTATGGAAAGCATCGTTAATTTTTTGGCATAGTTTTTGCATGTCAGCTTATTATTTGACGAATTTATATAATTAATTTTCTCCTTTTTGATAAGGAATCCCATTAGATGCTGGTGCCACGGCCCTACCAACAAAACCGGTCAATATAATCAAGGTTACTAGATAAGGTATCATGGATAAGATTTGCTGGGAAATCGTAATTGTAGAACCAGATCGGCCTAAATATACCACTAAGCCATTGGAGGCTCCAAATAATAAGCAGGCCCACATAGCCCCCTGGGGTTTCCATTTTCCAAAAATCATAGCAGCAAGGGCTATAAAGCCATGCCCGGATACTAAGGTTGGGGTAAAGTTTGAAACAATAGCCAAACTCATTGATGCCCCTCCGAAACCGGCTAGAATACCAGACAATATAACGCAGAAATATCTTATATAATATACATTAACCCCCAAGGTGTCAGCTGCCTTAGGGTGTTCCCCTACGGCCCTAATCCTTAGGCCTAGCTTTGTTCTATAAAGTAAATACCAGAAAAGCAATACTAAGATCAAAGCAACATATACTGTGGCATATTGATTAAAAATCATATCAAAAAAACTATTTCGTGGAAATAAACCATTAAAGGGTCTAGGCATTTTCCTGTTTAGGGGAATAGATTCTGTCATGGTAGCTCCTTTAAAAAAGATCCTACTCAAAAATAATGCTAATCCAGGCCCTAAAAAATTTATTGCTATTCCTGAAACCACCTGGTCAGCCCCAAATGATATGGAAGCTATAGCATGGAGCAATGCCAGCACAGCGCCTGATAAACCAGCAGCTAAAAAAGCTAGCCAGGGGTTACCAGAATAAAATCCAACCGTAGCCCCAATCAATGCGCCAATGGTCATCATTCCTTCTAGTCCAATATTTATTACTCCAGAATTTTCGGATATGACTCCTCCTAAGGCTGTGTAAATTAAAGGTGTTGAGTACATTAGTGCCGTTCCTAAAATAAAGCCCAAACTATTTAGCATTTTGCCCATTCCCCCTTTTCCTAGGCCTTGAAAATATAATTTTAATTAGTTGAGGCATAGCTATAAAGAATACAATGGTACCTATCATAATATCAATTACCTCAGACGGGGCCCCCAGGGCCGGTTGGATTTTTCCCCCTCCATATTGTATCCCACTAAATAGGAGGCCAGCCAATATTGCCCCTATGGATGTGTTTCTACCAATGAGGGCCACAGCCATTCCGTCGAAACCATAACCCTCTGAGGCTGCCAAACTAGCAATACTTTTTGAATTCCCCATAACATGTAGTGCTCCGGCAGCTCCTGCTAAAGCTCCCGCAATTACCATAGATATAAGCATACTTCTTGCTACATCAATACCACCATATTCTGCAGCTTCCTCATTAAGTCCCACGGCTTTTAATTCGTAGCCTAGGGTTGTCTTATTTAAAATATACCATGTAATAAGGGCCAAAATTATTGCTATTATAAAACCCCAGTTTAATGGCGCCCTTAAAAAATCTCCCCAAAACTTATAATTAGCTACAAAATTCCTCCCTGAGGGTGTCCTTTTCCATTTCTCAAGAATAATGATACTGGCTGTGTCCATAATTTCATGAGTTCTCTGACTAGTAGCCCTTTTAAACTGTTCCATCCTAACTATATAATTATTCAGATATAGGGCTATCCAATTTAACATAATTGTTGATATTACCTCATTAACACCAAACTTAGCCTTTAAATATCCTGCTATACCTCCCCAAAGCCCAGCCGCCATAACAGCTGTTATGAATACTAGGGGTATATGAATTATAGCAGGCAATTTAATGGCATAACCCACTAGGGAGGCCACTATTGTACCTATTATAAATTGTCCCTCAGCCCCTATATTAAAAAGTCCTGTCTTAAATGCAAAGGCTACAGATAAGCCAGTTATAATAATAGGTGTTGCCCTCACAACTGTCCAGGCAATATATCCAGGTCTACTAAAAACACCTTTTATCATAATCTTATAGGCTTCTAAAGGATTAAATCCCGAAACCCCCAATACACCGGCCCCAACAAGGAATCCCAAAACAATTGAAACAATAGTAAACAAGAGTCCTTCATTAAATAAATAGGCAAATCTCCCATCTAGGAATCCTTTATTCTTCATTGGCTTCTGCCTCCCCCCGCCATCATAAGTCCCAATTCCCTTTCATCTGCATCCTTAGCGTCTACTATACCCACAATTTGCCCCTCATAAATAACTGCAATTCTATCTGAAACATTCATAATTTCATCTAGTTCCAAAGAAATTAGTAATACTGCCTTATCCCTGTCCCTTTGTTCCACTAGGGACTTATGCACAAATTCTATAGCGCCAACATCTAAACCACGCGTGGGTTGGGCGGCTACTAGTATATCTGGGTCATTGTTTACCTCTCGGGCAATGATTACCTTCTGTTGATTTCCCCCAGACAGGGATCTTGCCTTAATATTTTCCTCCCTTGGTCTGACATCAAACCTTTCCATCAAGGCTCTAGCATGATTGTTAATTGCCCCCTTATTTAATAATCCTCTATGAGAAAAGGGACTATCCTTGTAATTTTCTAAAATCATATTTTCCGCAACCGTATAATCCATAACCAAGCCCCTTCTTTGCCTATCTTCTGGTATGGAGGCAACTTTATTTTGTATAATTTCCCTTGGTTTTTTGTTGGTTATATCTAAACCATTTATAACTACCCTTCCAGACTCTACTGGTCTTAGTCCTGTTAATGCCTCCACTAATTCAGTTTGTCCATTGCCATCTATTCCTGCAAGCCCCAAAATTTCTCCAGCATAGACCTTAAGGGATAGATTATTTATAGCTACTACATTCCTATTGTCTTTTACGGTTAAATTTTCTATTTCTAGTACCTTTTTTCCCCTCATCTTGTCATCTTTATCAACCTTAAAACTTACTTCCCTTCCCACCATTTTTGCCGCTAATTCATCTTCCGTAACATCCTCAACCTTTACAGTATCAATATGTTTTCCCCGCCTAATAATTGTACAGTAATCGGCTGCCTCCTTAATTTCCCTCAACTTGTGGGTAATAATAATAATGGTTTTACCCTGATTTGTAAGATTTCTCATGATACTTATCAATTCACGTATTTCCTGAGGGGTTAATACTGCGGTAGGCTCATCTAAAATCAAAATTTCTGCCCCCCTATATAAGGCTTTTAAAATTTCCACCCTTTGTTGCATTCCCACGGAAATATCATATATTCTATCCTCCGGGTTTACCTTGAGTCCATATTGTTCGGAAATTTTCATAACATCTGCCACAGCCCTGTCCATGTCAATTCTTCCCATAAAATTAGTAGGCTCCATACCTAGTACAATATTTTCAGCTACTGTAAAGGGTTCAACAAGCATAAAATGCTGGTGGACCATACCTATTCCCTTTTTTATGGCAGTATTGGGGTCTATGTTATCCAGTTGTTCTCCCTGTATATAAACATCACCTGATGTGGGGCTATATAGACCATATAGGATATTCATCAAGGTTGATTTACCAGCCCCATTCTCCCCTAATAGAGCATGTATTTCACCCTTATGTACCGTAAGGTTAATATTATCGTTGGCAACAAAGCTTCCAAAGAGTTTAGTTATATTTTTCATTTCTACTACCTTACAATTAAAATCAATATTTTTCATGGGCTTCCCTCCAGTACTATATCTTTATAAGTTGCCTTAATTTATTCTACTATAAACTATTTTATAACTTTATGGGTATAAATAGCAATTGAAAAACTAAAGTTTCTTATTTAAAGATAAAGGCCCAGGTTGAGACCTGGGCCTTTGTTAAAATGAATTTTCAAGTTTTTAAATTGTTGTTTAGTAATTTTCGTTAAATTCTTCCTCATTTGCAGGGACAAAAATTTCACCCTCAACAATTTTTTCCTCTACTTCTTCTACTTCTTCTAATAGTTCAGCAGGTACATGCTGATCGGAAGTAGGTGCTATACCAACACCACCATCTTTCAAACCATATATTACTGTTTCACCACCAGGGAAATTACCTTCTTGCAGTTGTTTTGCTACATCAAAAATTGCATTATCTACATATTTCATGGCAGATGTTATTACATGATCAGGAGCTAGGTGATTTTGGTCCATGTCCACACCAATAGCAAACTTATCCTGTTCCACCGCAGCCTCAATTACACCATTGCCTGTACCACCGGCGGCATGGAATACAATGTCTGCCCCTTGTTGGTACATTTGGATGGCTATTGATTTACCTATAGCCGCGTCATTAAAGCTATCCGCGTATTGGACTAAAACCTCTACATCAGGATTAGCATATTTTACTCCGGCCATATAACCATATTGGAAGGCATCAATAACATCAGAGGTCATACCTCCAACAAAACCTACCTTGTTAGTCTCCGTCATCTTTCCAGCTATATATCCCACTAGGAAGGATGATTCATTATCTTTAAACAAAACTCCCACTATATTGTCAAGGGTTTCTTCTCCATAGGAAAAGTCAATAATCCCATAGTTTTGATCTGGATTAAAATCAGCTGCTTCAGCTATAGCATTTTCCATCATAAAGCCTATTCCCCAAATCAAATCATTTTCAGCATCTAGTAATGACTCCAGATTTGGCTCATAATCGGAATCCTGTCTTGATTCAGCATAGCTAACTTCAAATCCTAATTCTGCTTCCGCCTTTTTGTGCCCATTCCATGCAGATTCATTAAATGATTGGTCATTTATTCCCCCCACATCTGTAACCATGCCCATCTTAAGTACAATATCATCACTAGCATTCTGTTCTTCTACTTCCCCTAGGTCCTCCTGGGGATCTACATCCTGGTCAGTCCCCCCACCACATCCTACTAGTGCCGTTGCCGCAAGCAATCCCACTAATAACAATGCTAAAATTCTTTTAACCATTTCTTAATTCCTCCTTTTTTAAAAATATAACTCTTATCCCCCTATGTTATTATAGGTCCATAAGTAATATTCTAGATAAACTAGTAATTTCCTTCCAAAATATAAAGTTTATACATTCTAAATATTCACAACTTATTTTAATATTAGACAATTTATTCATTATTCATAAATTATCTTTGCCTTATGTTGCAATTTGAAGCTCTAATTAATCTGGGTAATTGCCTAACCCCTAGCTTGTCTTTAATATATATTTTATATCCTTTTATAAAAGTTAGAAAGGAAAGATCCTATCCTCATAGAATCTTTCCTTTATATTTAACAATTTGCAGAATCGCCGCTAATAAAATCTGCTTCCTTTAAAATCTCTACCGCCTTTTCCATTTTATTTTCGCTTACCATAATCACCGGCCCCGTACAACCCATACCAGTTTCTGCATATATATCTGCTGTCCATAGGGTCTTTACACCCTCGTCTAGATCTAAAATATCGATACCGGATATGGTAGCCGTTACAATCTCTTTTGGAGGCATTTTTATTTCTTTGTCTTCTTCACTGGATCCACTGCTGGCAACTCTATATGATTCCAGTATCTTTGCCAAGCCTGCCCTATTAGCCTTTTGCAGTTCCTCCTTTTTAATCTGCAAAAGCTTTCCTTGTACAAGTTCTGCCCCATATTCTAGGGCATTAACCACTACCGGCAACCCAGAGGCTCTGGATAGGATTAGGATAATTCTTTCCTGTTCCACACCTATTCCAGGTCCATAACCATAACCTAGGGATTCATAATCTCCACCTGTGCTATATGCTGAAAGGACTTTGGTCAGAACATTACCGGTTAATGTATCTTGAACCATTACATCGGGAGTTCCCATTAGCAAATCATTGCCCCTCATTATAGGACCTCCGTCATCCCTAACAGATTCGGCAAAAGATAGGTCATAACCATTAGCCTTTAATTGCCTTAAAGCCTTCTCCACCTGCCTTGCCCCGTCTACATTAAGGATTCCAACAGTTGGGTCTAATATCCCGCTAGCTTTGGCTGTTATAATGCCATACAGGGCATTCATTATCATTGCACCTATCCTATCAATAGCTGATGTTCCTGTTGTAGTTGCTATAAACATAGGCTTCCCCCTAGCTGGAGTCACAACCCTACCCACTGTAGCTACTCCTATGGGAAAGTTATAATGCATAGTAACACAGGCCCAGATGCTTTTGTTATCCAGAAGCTCTTCCATTTTTTTATGCATCTCGTCCTCAGAATTAACCACATAGGTTTTTAAGTTAGTCTCTACCTTTGGCCCTATAAGTACTATTTCGTAGGTCCCACTGGAACTGTTTACCTTTTCAGCAGCTTTTACTAACTCCTCAAGCCCATGTTCGCTCCCCATAGTTGTCAAGCCTATTTTAATCCTACTAGCAAATTTGCCGGTTTCTATAGCATCCGCTATATCGTTAAATACACTCCCTACTACTTCCCTAATAGCCTTATCACCCGACATTTATATCAACTCCTTATTCCTCCAGTAAATGGGAAGCAAAGTTTCTCATAGCTTGGGCAATCATTGTTTTTATATCATCCCTAGTAATGTCCATTCCCTCTTTATCGCTTTGTCCATGGTTTTTCTCCATAATAATTGATACACCATCAAATTGGTTAGTCATTCTAGCCAGAAACAGGCTCCCTTTGCCAACAATCATAGCTTTATTTATCTCTCCTTGCAATAAAGCTTCTCTCCCATGGCCTACATAGGGTACTCCACTAGGAATGTGTCCTTGGGTGGGTGCCCATCCGGGCATTCCATGCCTTTGTCCAAAGGTGGCTACATCCTGTCTTTCCATTTCCCCCCGCCTAACACCTAAGGCTGCAATCATTTTATAGTTTGCCTCCGGTACATCCCCTGCCCCGGCCGGCTTTGTAATATCAGGATTTTGCATTTCCACAGAGTATTTATCTATATCAGTTATCTTTAATCCGCCCTTATCTAAGGGTGCCGTAATTAAGGAGGTTATCACTGCCTGGGGTGATGAACCAGTACCAACCACATGCCTGCCCAATAAATCTGTTCTTAGGACAGGATTGACACCGTCATTCCCACTTACTAATATGGCAAATCCACCTATCACATCCTCTAAAATAGGCATGTCCTTTCTTACATGATCCTTTCCATTCATGCCTAATTTAGAAGTAGCCCCTCCTGCAACTACTACAACGTTCTCGTATACTCCTGCCTTCACTAGGGCTGCTGCCTCTATTATTGCGTGTGCAGGAGCCGCACAAAATGCCCTTGTATCAGACCCAGTTGCATTTATAGCACCAGCCATTTCTGCTATAGCCTTTGCAAAGTTCCCCCCACCCCTCTGATTCATATCTCCGCAGGCCTCTTCAGAACATTCAATTACATAGTCTATTTCTGATACATCAATATCATTTTTCTCTATTAAATGCAAAAATGATAATACTCCCGATGCCTTTACCACAATATTTTCCAGCATAATATGGGCATTTAAATTAGGGTCTATTTCATGGGCCCTTTTAACACAACCCACTATTTGATCCTCATAATACAAAGGCTCTGCCTCTTGTTCCTTGATAGCTCTTTGGATAGTCTGGATATCTGTGCCTTCCTTTAACTTGTCTAATAGGGCTTCATTTATTAGTGGGTGTTTGCCTAGGCGCTCCTTCATTTTTTTAGTAAAGGCTTCCTCTAATTTTACCAAATCAAAGGCATCTACAATTTTCATTAAAGCCAAGAATTCGTCTTGGGGCATAATCTCCCCGAATGGTCCAAAGCGTTGGGCCCCTTCCACCTTTTTCTTATACCAAGGCATCTCATATTTTTTTAAATCTTCAGGTTTTAACCCGCCTATATATACCTGATTGGGAGGGTAATTTACAACCTCCTCATATTTTCGTAAGTGTTTTGGCAAATCTTTCAAATACTCACTATTTGGATTAGCCAATCTTTCAGTTATTTGGGTTGTCCCATTATGCATTATCATATCGGGGGTGTGTATCAACACATAAGATGTCCCTTTTACTACTGCATAAGACATTGTATTCCACCTCCATTATTATTTTTAAATTGATCTTATTTAAAATTTGCCAGCTGCAATCCTCCAGCTGGCAAATCTTTTAATTTTCGAAAACCTTTTGTCCATCCACCTCTGTTTTAAGAGCCTCTAAAGAATGTTCTACTATCTTTCTTCTTAAGGTCTTTTCATCCTGCTCATCCAAGGCTGGATTTCCTAGGGGATGGGGAATAGCTACAGCCGGAACTATTCTATTTGCCCCAACTGTTAATGAAATAGGTACCACGGTACAAATATGCACAACCGGTATACCTGCCCTTTCAATTTCTTTTACCATTGTTGCTCCACAACGTGTACAGGTTCCTCATGTAGAGGTTAATATTACTGCATCTACACCATCAGCCTTTAATTCCTTGACAATTTCCCTAGCAAAGTCTTGGGAATTAGCCACAGATGTCCCATTGCCCACAGTAGAATAAAAATATCTATGGACTTGTCCTATAATGCCTTCTTTTTCAAGATCCCTTAAAACATCAAGGGGTAAGACCCTATTAGGGTTCTCATTGGCATATATAGGATCATACCCGCCATGGGCTGTTTCATAGGCATTATCCATTAATTCCCCCACACCGGAAATATCATATTTTCCATATTTAGAGGCACTGGAAGATTCAATTTTATCTGGATTACCTCTAGGCACAATACCACCCGAAGTCACAAGAGCTATCTTTACCTCTGATATGTCCTTAATCGCTGGATTAGGTTCAACTCTGTCAAAGTCTGGCATAGGATATTCAGTCACGAAATCTTCATCTCTTAGTTTCTTTAATAGCATATCCACAGCCCTTTTAGAACCTCTTTCCTGGGCAAAGTAATTTTTTCTTATGCCCCTGGACATATATTTTTCTTCCTGGGGTAAACCAATCTCCTCATTCTTTAATAGTTTAATACCTAATTTTGCAATATTAGGGACAGCCTTTCTCATACTTGCTGCAGAATTTCCGGTTTCCACGATATAGATGCTTTTCCTAAACATCTCAGCCCCTGGATTTTCTATATACATTCCTGTAAGCACAGGTATGCCAAGTTCCTCCTGAACTGCCTTAGATATAGTCCCACATGCAACCCCATATCTGCCTGCATTAAAAGCTGGTCCTGCAATAAACAAATCAGGCTTATATTCTTTTATCATTTTAAGGATTTGAGATTTTGCATCCTCCAGATTTTCATTGAAATACGAATCACCGCATATTACACTGGCAACAATCTCAGCCTCTTCCTTAAAGGCTCCCTTTAGGGCCAAACCAGGGCCAAGGGCCCCATCCCGTACTTCAGGTTTAATACCCGCCTTTTCTTCTCCCCCAATGCCTGCAAAAAATTGATTTATATAATGTACTATCCTCTTTTTAGTCATTATTTCCCCCCTCTCCAAACTTTAATGGGAAATCTATTTAAAACTTTAGTCGTTAAACTGACCAAACTCACTTCTTATTTCCTTCATTTCCTCAATAATTTCGTCAACTTCTAGAACCATCTCCATCATACCAATTTGTTCATCATAAACATCTGCATCAACTTCATTTTTAAATTCTGGTTCAACTGCATGGTATACCCTAAGCCCTAACTGGACTCCCGCCAATGGACCTGCAAAGGTTGGATCCCCAGCAGTTACCGTTTCAGCTGCTAAACCAGCTGCCTCGGCCTCTGCTGCCCCTATGATGACCACAATGTTTTCTCCACCATGTTGGTCAACTATATCCTTAATCCTTTGTTGATTTTCCAAATCCATTGCACCAGCAGCCGTTCACACAAAACATTCTGTAGCGGTAAACACTACTTGGGCATCTGTAGTATTTACGCATTCTTCTATGGCTGGCCCTGGGATACCATCTCTATCCCCAACAATGATAATTTTTCGATTATCTAAAATTGCCATAATATTTTCATCCTTTCTTTAGTAATTTTCTAGTAGCTTCTACTAGTTAAATTCCAAAAACCAGTTTCATTAGTAGCTCCAGTAATTGCCTGTATCTCAACCTCTATACTGCCATCATCCTTAAAGCTACCATCAAATCCTCCCGCAATAACATCCACATATTCTGTACTGCCAATAGTTTTTTTCATGGGAGGTAAAACAATAACTTCATTGGCATTACCGTTGGTGACAACTGCATTGGCCTTTACATCTACATCCGCCAAAGACTGAGATCCACCATCCCTACCTGCAAATTCATCAGTTACTATAACAGTTTTAATCCCTTTATCTTCGATTTTTTTACAGTTCATAATCAAGTCGGTATCGGGATTTCCAAAACCTTCCTGGGATATAATCACCCCATCTAGGGCTAGGAATTCACAAAGTTTGGCTGTCCAATTTGAAGACCTTTCCTTGTCTGCTAGATATACATTTTCATTAGTTATAATTACCCCAACAAAATTTAATTCTTTTCCATGCTTTTCATAAAGATCCTCGATAATTGGATTGTTTTGATGGATATATGTAGGGTTTTTATCACAGGCAGATACGCAGTTACCACTTATAATAGCACCATCCATGATTTCCGTAGGATACAAAATAGTAGGAACTATATTTTTAGCATCCACACCATAGACATAGGTATCATGCAATAAACCTTGAGTCTGCAACATATATACATAAGCAACCCGGGGCAGATCCGTATATTTGCCTGAAGATTCAATAGATGGTCCTGTCTCATAGGACTTAATTTCATCTGGCATAACATTCCTTGCAAATTCACCAAGATATTTTGCAGCTTTCAATCCAGCTAACCTCACAATAGCCTCATGATCATGTTGCTTTGTACCTTCTTTAACTTCTACAATTAAAACTATATTATGTAATGTGGAAAATGGTGTATATTTGGCACCTGGTCCTGACATATCTATGATACCCTCTTGAAAGCCAACTATTTTGCCGGCCGTAACAACGGCAACATTTTTCAAGGCATGGGTACGTCCCTTTCCAACAGTATCAACCTTGCCTAACATCCCCGGGAATATAGAGCCCGGACCCTCTACCTTTACCCTAGGTTCTATCACATCCTTCACCGGAGTTATTCTTACTTCATCTCCTGGATGGGCTAATTCAATATCAATACTTTTGATACGGGGATCCTCATTAATAGCCTTGATCATTTCTTCTTTATTAACATAGAGAATAGAATCCTTAATCATAGTATTGTCAGCGAATTTCACATCTGTGATGTTTATATTTCCCAACTCTAATTTCAATATTCTCACCTCTTTCCCATCTTATAATTTGTCAATATGCCTATATTATAGGTGCTTTTTAATCATTTCTTCAATATTTTCTTTATTGGCATCATTCCCAGTTATCTCCTGGACTTTTTCCCCATTTTCATACATGACAATTGTAGGTAGGCCTAATACTCTTTGTTTAATTGCTAATCTTCTTGCCTTAGTTGTATTGAGTTTAACGAATTTGACTTTATCCTGATATTGGGCTGCAAGACTTTCAATTTCAGGCATTAATGCCTTACATGGTTCACATCCATCACTCCAAAAATCTACCAAAACTGGACCCTCTGCCTCTAGTACCTCTTCCTGGAAGGTATCTTTATTAACCTCTAGCATTTTTTCACCTCCTTTAAATAAAAATTAAGATTATAATATTCAAATATAGCTTTATATATTTGTATCAAAATTATCTTGAATATATTTTTCTGCCTGGGTGGCTGCAATTGCCCCATCAGCCACGGCTGTCACTACTTGTCTTAATGATTTAACCCTACAATCACCGGCAGCAAATACCCCTGCTATATTGGTTTTCATATTATCATCAGTGGGAATATAACCACTTTCGTCCATTTCAATTTTTCCATTAAAAACATCTGTTTGTGGTATATAGCCTACAAAAACAAAAATTCCAAAGGTTCCATCTTCCTCGGCTGCTTTATATTCAGTAGTTTGTCCAGTCTTAACATTCTTAAAAACTATTGATTCTACTATCCCCTCACCCCTGATCTCCTCCACAACACTATCCCATAGGAACTCTATCTTAGGATTTTTAAAGGCCATTTCCTGGACAAATTTTACTGCCCTTAATTCATCCCTTCTATGGACCACAGTAACCTTTCTGGCAAATTTGGTCAAATATATGGCCTCTTGGATAGCAGAATCTCCTCCACCTATAACAAAAACTTCAAAATCTGTGAAAAAATCAGCATCACATGTAGCGCAATAGGAGATCCCCTTACCAGTAAACTCCTTTTCACCAGGCACATTCAATAATCTTGGACTAGCACCGGAAGCTATTATTATAGACCTAGCTTTGTAGGTTTCCTTTTCCCCTATTAATAACTTGATTTCATCTTGCAATTCTACCTGGCTAATATTATCCTTTCTTATCTCTGCACCAAATTTCTCGCACTGTTTAACCATCCTGTCTATTAATTGGGGACCCGTATCATCCAATAAAGACCCCGGATAATTAGCCACTTCCTCCGTTCCAACAATTTGCCCTCCAGCTTTTTCCTTCTCTAAAATTAAGGTGGCCATTTTGCCCCTAGCAGCATATAGGCCTGCCGACAAGCCAGCTGGTCCTCCTCCAATTATGATAACATCATACACTTTACTCATAATCCACACCTCTCATCTTTGGTCATTAGTATCATTTGTATTAATTACCTCAAATAAAGCAAATTAACCATTTTTTATGGCCATACTAGCATTTTTTATTAAACTATAATCTATTTCACTAAAATCTTCCAATATAGACTTGGGCCAAGTGGGTATTTTTCTTATTTTAACAAATTTCTCAGCTGTTGCAATGCTATTTTCTATTATTCTTAGAGAATCTATGTCAAGTGTTCCTGTCCCTTCTTCTATTAAAATACTTTTATATGGACTCTCATTAGGCTTAACACTACCGGATAGCGGATGAGTTAACAAGATATAACCCTTATGTATTAAATCTCTGCTTTGAATTAAAACTTCCATAAGGTTACCCCTTATGAAAGTAATTGCAAATTTTTCCCTTAATTTTAAAAGAACCCTTGGATTATTGGTTATAAGCCTTATTTTTCTCAATTATTTTCCCCCACTAGCCTATATTTCCTACAAAAATTTAATAGATAATCTTTATATGGATTTCCGATAGTAAAAAATTGCTACTGTGCCAGGACCTGCATGGGTCCCTATTGTACAGCCAATCTCGGTTAAAATCACTTTCTTAGGTTTTAGCTCTTTTTTTACAGCCTCCATTAATTCCTCCGCCCTTTCCAGATTATTGGCATGAGCCACAGCCACTGTTTGCTCTGAAAAGTCCCTACCTCTATCCTGTGCCAAGTCCATCATTTTTCCTATGACTTTTCTACTACCTCTAACTTTATCTAGGGGTTCCACCAGGCCCTCTACCACAGTCAATATAGGCTTTACATTTAAAACTGTTGCTATGGTAGCCTTCATAGGATTTATTCTACCTCCTTTTTTCAAATACTCCAAGGTATCCACGGTAAAAATATGATCAACCCTACCCTTAAGTTCGTTTAATCTGGCAAATATTTTTTCAACACTTAATCCACTTCTAGCCATTTTAGCAGCCTCAAGCACAAAAAAACCAGCACCATAACATAAGGCCATGCTATCAAAAACATGAATTTTGTCATTTTGAAGTTCATTTTTAGCCATTACTGCTGCCTGATAAGTCCCGCTAGCCCTTGATGATGCATTGACACAGATTATCTCCTTGCCATCCTCTAGTAATTCTTGAAAAACCTGCATGAAGGTATTGGGTGAAACCTGAGAAGTTTTAGGCAGTTCCCTTTGATTGCTTAATTTATTATAAAACTCTTCCTTAGTTAAATCAATACCGTCTCGATACTCCCCATCCTTAAATATCACTGTTAGGGGAACTACCATAATGTTATTTTCCCTCACAAGGTTATCAGGTATATCAGTCATACTATCAGTTATAATTTGAATGTTTGACAAAATTATTACCCCCTTATAAAAATAAAATATCCTATATTAAATTGAGATAGCCCCATTGTCTAAGAACCTCATATGTAACAATAGCAACAGAATTAGCTAAATTCAATGACCTTGCTTGTTGGCAATTAAGCATAGGTATCCGTATTTGCTTTTCTTTATTTGCTTGTAGAATATCCTTGGGTATACCTCTCGTTTCTTTACCAAACATTATGTATGTTCCCTGCTTAAACTTTGCATCACTATAAATTCTTTTTGCCTTAGTTGTAGCACAATATAATTCAATATTTTTGTTGTAATTAATAAATTCTAAATAGTTATTGTAATACCGAAGGTCCAAAAGTTCCCAATAATCTAGCCCAGCCCTTTTTACAGCCTTTTCTTCCATTGAAAAACCTGTAGGCCCTATAATATGTAGTCTTGTATTAGTTACAACACAGGTGCGGGCAATGTTTCCAGTATTCTGCGGAATTTCTGGTTCTAATAATACTATATTCAGTCCCATAAGCCCAATATCCTCCCACACATTAGCTCCCTTAATAGCTATTTTAGTTTATATTATCATATTATATACCATTTATATCATAAAATCATGGAATATTTTTTTAACATATTGACCTACTTCAAACTGAATGAATTATTAAAAAATAAAATAACCCCCAATGTTTATATGGAAATATAATAGGGGGTTGTTTTTATGAAATTAAGATATAGGTAAAACTCTATTCCCTATATTGGGGCTCTTCCTCCTGTACAAATTCAAGTCGACCCTGTAGTGTTTGAACTACATTATCCATATTGGTTGATAGTGAATTAAACATTTGCTGAGCTTGTTGGTCATTTGTATCCTGGGAAAAAGTCTTTAAATCTGCTGCTAATCCCTTAGCACTTGCAAGAGCTTTTTCTAATTTTGTATTTGTTGGCATAGGTTAACCTCCTAATAATTAATAATTTCTTCTCCAGTATTATTTGCAACAAATACAATTTTATTATTTGTAAAATTTTCAATTATTTTATTCTTATAAAAATATATCCCCCTAGTCTTTCTATATAGGTTTTATCATTGTTTCTTATTTTATAGCCGCTAAAATCTTTTAAAATGCCATATATTTCAATACTCTCATTCTCGTCTACAAATTCCATATCATTTCTTGTTAAATTATATTTTTCCTTATTATTTTTATGAATATCAATTGCAATATTTCCTAAGTTTACTTTGTATTTTATCTCACCCTTTTCTTTTACAATTAAATTTTGTTCACTATCATAGATAAATAAATAACTTTCAAGTATTTGTCTGTATTCTTCTTCACCATAATCCGAAATTTCCATAAAAGCGTCATAATTTATTATATCCAATAAAACCTCCCCACCATCAATATGGTGGCTAAAATATTCCCTGTCTCCATAAAGCCCCAGTCCGTATTCCTCCAATTTAAATCCAAGTACTTCCTCACCTGCCTCTATTTTAAAATCTTCAGGCAAGTGTTTTAAAAATGCTAGTTTGTGTTCCTGGTTAAAGTACATAATAATATCATTAATTTGTCTCTTGTCTTCCTCTTCTAATTCTATTTCAGGTTTTTTAACTGTTAGATTTGCAGTTAACATATTGTTTCTCAGTAATATAGCTTCCAATCTCTTGTTTTGACTATATTTAGAAATTTCAAAGGCATTCCAGGGTCCCGTTACTGATAAAAATCCTATTAACACCAAAGAAACAGTTACTATAATGTTATTTAGCTTTTTACCTAGGCTATAGTATAACATAGTCCCAGTCACCCATAGTGATACCAGTAAAACAAAATACCTGCCCTCGGTTATGCCATAACTATTTATCCTAATCCCTATAGCTACAAACATTATAAATAGAAGGGGTATAATCACCCTTGGAAAAATTTTAACAAAGGCATTGACCCACCGGTTATCATTTTTAAGAGGATAGATAAAGAACAAGATGATTGTGGCCACAATTGAATACCATAAAACAAGATTCCCTATAATCCCCTGGGGTAGCTCCATAATAAGTAGAATTTTAACGAAATAGACATATAATATTATGGTATATAAGGATATAAGGGGTAAAATGATATATTGTAATAATACCTCTAGTACTTTAGGATAGGCCTGGTCATAAATTTTAACATTTTTCTCTGGCAGCTTTGATAAAAAGAAGGTAGGAGCAAAGATTCCAGCAACTGTTATTAGTATATCAAGGTATAAACTAGCTGATACATGAACATTAAATAGGAGGTTAATAGTCGATAAAATTGCCGCCAATCCAATGTAAAGAATAATAGAATATAAGTATGTAACTATAAAACTACTAAATAATCTGACCACATATAATTCATAATCCCTCCTTCTATAGAAGAAAGGCACAAGACTAAACAGTAAATATAAACTTATACTATAGCTAGTAAATCTCACATGATCTACCATATCTATGCTTTTTAAGGATATTAGATAGTATAAGGACAATAGTACTAGTATAAATCCATGGAAAAGACTAGGATGGTATTTTTTCTTAGGAGATTTCCCTTCAAAATATATATAAATGGTCAAACTCAAAGGAATACCCAAACTCAGGGTCTTAGCTAGTTTCATATACATATCATAATCCCTATAAGTATTATTATTTATAAGGATAAGAACAATAGAGGCGGATATCGAATACAGTAATGCAATTGGAAAGCGTTTAAAGCTATAGGACAATTTATTAAGCAAGTTTTTTAACCGTAACAACATTTGTATATTTCCCACCCTTCTTTTAATCTTTTTCTTTATCATATTATAAAAAACAAAAACCCACAACAAACTTTTAATTGTTGTGGGTTTCATAATATACTTAAATTGTTCACATTAGTCCTTATTGTTTTCTACTTCAATCCTTATTTGTCCCTCTGATACTTCCACATGGCTTGCAGGAATAACCCTTTCAAAAAATTCTAGAGGAACATAGGTCCGTCCATCTACAATTTCTGGAGCAGCACCCAGCTTGATAGGAGCTGTTTTCATGTAGTGGTAATTGTCCTTACCTATATTAAGGGAAATACCCTTTCCTACCCTAACCTCCCGTAACTCGGGATTCCAGCTTACATTGTAGCCCATGGCCGCTACTATGTTTTTTAATGGTAACATTATAATATCCTCGCCTAATAAATATGGTGCTGGACTATCAATCTTTTCCTGGTCGACCAAAATTTCTTTTTCGGAAAGATCTCCCATTCCTATATCCTCTTCATCATCCAAAAGTATGATCTTGTAAGGATTGGTTTGGGCAGGTATACTCTTTGTGGCAGCACCGTATATCACAATAAGTTTCTGGTTTCCTATATCACCTTCAACACTCTTACCCATCTCAGTTACTATCTCTGTTTCATCGGAAATATTTAACTTAAGAAAATTATCAACACTTACTAAATTGTTATCAAATTTTTCAACTTTAATATTCTCCGCCTTGCCCTCATCTATATAAATGACTCTTGCATTATATTGAGGGGGATAAATCATAATCATAGGGGCATTAGCATCATAATAACCTACAATGGTTGAGCCCACAGTAATATCACCATCATTAATAATATAAGTATCATCTGAGACAATTATGTTGGCTGGTAGGCCATCCTCGTTTTCAACTGATACAAACTTTGCACCGTCCCTACCTTTGAAATCCCTTATTTCCTTAACTACCCCTTTAAAGGAATAGAAATATTTCTCTTCCTTTTCCTGGTGCGGACCATCTGCCGGTGGGGTTTTTCCAATCTCCACCACATTATCAGTAGCTTTTGATATAGGCATATCCAATGCAAATACCGGTCCTATTGAAGTAATAACCATTGAAGCAGCTAAAAGTCCTATAAAATATTTTCTAATTTTCATCTCATCTTCTCTCCTTTTCCTTTGCTTATTTTGCTTCTATTATCTTAGACGGCATACATTTAAAAAAGTTCCCTAACTTTATATAATTGCTAGGAGAATTTAATTGAAAATTTTTTCCTTGTATCTTTCTAATATTCGTATAAGTGGGTAACCCATTCCATAACAAGCTATGCATTGACCAAGAGCCACCCATGCCATAACCATTAGTAGGGGCATTTCATCCGCTGTCCCTAGGAAGGCATGATATAAGATTGTTCCTATTATAAGGGCATTTACTATAATTGGTGGCAAGGGGACTAATTCCTTTCTGGGCATTTTATAAGAGAGATAGGCTCCTATGAAAGTCGCTAGGCTACCAAATACAATATCCACCATACCAAAGGGCCCCATAATATTAGAAATCAAGGCACCTATTGTTAGACCCGGTATAGCCGCCGGGGTGAAAAAAGGTAAGATGGTCAACACCTCCGCTATACGCACCTGCATAATCCCATAGGCAAAGGGCTTAAACACCTCCACCAACACAACATAAATAGCCGCTATCATAGCAGCCTGGGTTAAATAATTTGTTTTTTTCATCTTTTTACCTCCAAATCCATAGTTTTGTTTATTGTCAGGATGGTCTCGAACTGACACCTATTACAATCAGGTTTTCTGCCATAGCAAAGTATAGCAATTCTTAGAATTCCCCCTATATTTAACCACGTTTTATTATATTTTGTCAACTTTACAATAGTTATGTCCTTTGTTAATTTTAATAATTCAAGGCTAGCTTTAAATTAGACCCTTTCAAAGCACGGATTCCAAAACAAATCATAATATGCTATAATCTAGACTAGATTACATAAATCTATAAATTTAAAATTCTAATATATAAATGACTGGGCTTGAAAGGAGAAAAACTATGAAAAAAGTTAAGATAATTACTGATAGTACAGCGGATCTTTCTCCAAAAATTATCAACAAGAAAAATATTGGAATTGTACCCTTATATGTTGTATTCGATAGGGATGTTTATAAGGATGGCTTTGAAATAACTACTAGGGATTTATATAGGAAGGTTGAGGACACGGGAAAATTACCCAAGACATCAGCACCAACTCCTGCGGATTTTGCCGCTTTATTTAAGCCCTATATCGACGAGGACAGGGATATAATATATATAGGATTATCCTCACACCTATCCGCTACTATCCAAAATGCTAGATTAGCGGCGGAAAGGTTTCCTAATGGAAGAATACATATTATAGATTCATTAAACCTATCTTCGGGTATTGGATTATTAGTGTTGCAAGCTGCTGATTATGCAGAGCTAGGGATGCCAGCTGTAGAAATCGTCCAACATATCGAGGCAATGGTAGCTAAGGTTAGGACCTATTTCGCCATAGATACTCTAGAATACCTGCAAAAAGGTGGTAGGTGCTCGGCAATACAAAATCTAATTGGTAATCTGCTTAAAATTAAACCGATATTGCAAGTTAAGGAGGGTAAAATTGGCCTGCATAAGAAAATAAGAGGTAAAAAAATAAAGACCCTTGATAGTCTAATAATGGAACTTACCGCTGATAAGGAAAAACTAGACCTAAACAGGATTATTATTATCCATTCCTGCGCCTCAGGAGACTTGCTTTATCTTAAAAATCAGCTAAAATCCTTTTTTAATTACAAGGAAATTATTAGCCTAGAGGCAGGTTGTGTTATATCTAGCCATTGTGGCCCAAAATCAGTTGGTATTATGTATTTACTAAAGTAACAAATATAAGCAAGAGGAGATTTGCTAACAAATCCCCTCTTGTATTTAAATATTTATTTAATTAAAATTTCCTGCCCAGGGAAAATCAAGTCTGGATTCTTAATCCCATTTAACTCCTGTAAATGCTCCCAACTTGTATCATATTTAATGGCTATTGTTGATAACCAGTCTCCCGATTTAACAATATAAACAACCACCTGAGGTTCTTCTACTTTCTCAATTGTCTCTTCCACTATTACTTCTTCTTCTATTAGCTCTTCTTCTATTAGCTCTGGTGTTTCTTCTATTTCTCCTACTAGAATTCTTCCTTCAAGTTCTGGACTAACAATTTCCTTCTTTTTAATATAATTCATGACCACTTCGTTCATAACTGGATACTCATTTACTATCTCTGTATCTGCAAACATTTCATAGCCATCTCCACCAGCAGCTAAAAAATCATGTGTAGCAACAATATATTCTTCATCTAAATTTAAAGGCTGGTCCCCAACTTTTATGTCAAATACTCTCTGTCCCTCTGCCTGTGACGGGTCAAAGTTGAAACTCAGACCAGCTACCTGCAGGAAGCCACCGTTGGACTCTGGGTATAATCTAACACTAAATTCCAAGGCTTCCTTTATCCTGCTACCTGTTAATTTTTTGGTTATAACAAAATTGCTAAAGGGAACAACTGATATTACATCACCCTTGGTTAATTCTCCTGCTTCTAGCGAAGTACGGATTCCTCCTCCATTTGCCATAGCAATATCCGCCCCAGTTTCCTCTAAGAATGCATCCATAACTAAATTACCTAAATTGGTTTCCTTTGTCCTTACATTCTCCCTTTCACCATCCAGGGCAACCTTTGTTTCCCCTATTACCTGGGCTAATATACCCTCCTGGGCTTTATTTATATCATTTATTATTTGTAGCACTTCTTCACTATCCTCTATATCCATAGTTTCCTCTTTGGATATAAGTCTAGCTTGTTTATCTACAATTTCCCCATCCTTCAACTGTATCTCAACTAAACCTATATTTTTAAAGTGTTCTCCTGTGCTTGCAATCAAAACATCATTAACTAATCTACCTTCTTGATAGGTACTGTGGCTATGACCATCAATTATTAAATCAATCTGGCCTATGGCCTCTGCTAGCTTGATACTAGTGTCCTCTCCTTCATCTCCCAGATGGCCTAAGACTATAAGTATATCAACCTCTTGTCTTATTTGATCAACTAGGCTTTTTGCAACTAATATTGGGTCTTCAAAATTAATTCCGACCACATTATTTGGATGGGTCTTAAAGGCCGTCTCTGGGCTTATCAAACCCAAAACCCCAACTTTAACACCCTCCAGCTCAAAAATTTCATATTCTTGTAATAAAGACCCGCCATCCTCTTTTAATGCATTGGCTCCCAATATGGGATAATCCGCCATGTCAGATAGTTCTATCAACCTATTTTGTCCATAATTAAAATCATGATTACCCGATGTCATAGCATCATAGCCTACTGAGTTCATTATACTGACTATACTTTCTCCCTCTACTAAATTTGCTATATTTTCCCCATGCAAGGTGTCACCAGCATCTAATAACAACACATTCTGCTTCTTTTCACGGTGTTCAGCAACTAAACTTGCTAGTTTGGCATAGCCTATTGAGCTATCGGTCTCTTCCACCCTTGAATGAATATCATTAGTATGGAAAATACTAATACTAATAAGCTCGTCATCTTGGGCAAAAACAAAACTTGCACTGGTAAGTAGCATACTAATAACTACTAGTGCGACCAGCATTTTTCTAACAAAAAATCTTTTTTTCATTGTTAAATATCCTCCCCTCTATTTTTCCATCATTCCATTATAGGCAGATGGCTATCTAATCATTTCCACATTTTAAACATTTTTCCTTCTTTTTGATAAAATTTCATAATATAGATTGACAAAACATTAACATTACCATATAATGGAGATGGACTACTAAATAATAACTAATCAATTTTAGGGGGAGGGAAATACATGGATAATTTGGTCAAATGTTTAAAGGAAAGAAATTGTAAGATAACACCACAAAGAATAGCAGTTTACCATGCGGTTAAGGAAAATACAAGCCATCCAAATGCAGAGACAATATACAATATGTTGTCTCCAACCTATCCTACAATTAGCCTGGCTACAGTCTATAAATCCTTAGAATTATTTACAGAATTGGGATTAATTCAAGTTATTAATATTGGCGAGAGCAGTTTTCGCTATGACTACAACACTTCAAGTCATCCACATGTAGTATGTACCTCGTGCCAAAGAGTTGAGGATTTAAGCAATGATTCTTTTGCCCAACTTTCAGGAAAAGTAGAGGATTTAACAAACTATTGTATATCTAATCAACAATTATGCTTTTATGGAATATGTCCAAAATGTCTGTCATAATTATATTTATGCAATTTTAAGGAACAGGTAGACATTATGTTGGTGGTCTCACCATCCCATATCCAGCATTTATACCAGACTACTATATATTAAATAATTTACAGAATTATTTTAATAATTAAGTCTTTTGTAAGCATTAATATGCCACATGAAATGGAATTCAAACTCGAATTCCATTTTCTGCTGCAAATTTTAATATTGGCGGGCTAGCTTCCATATATAAATGATTCTATAATACTGGCTGATATATGATTAAATATTTTAATTTTGATATAATAATATATGATTTTAAAACCAAATTCCAATTACTTTACACAATAAAGGGAAAGGGTAAGGGTATGCAGGATAATATAACACAGGTCGGGATTGGCGATAGGTGGTGCTATTGCTAGTATAATAGGTGGGATCAACCTTATAAGATTGTTTCTAAGGTCATTAAATAAAGGACCCTTTCCTTAAAAGGCGGCCTTTATTTGCTAATTTTTTAAGCAATTATAAAACCATAGGTGAAATTCCTCCTATGGACAGAAAGTTCCTTCCTGCCCCTAAATTCCCTTAGACCCTCCGATAAAATTAAAATATCTAGAGAGTCTAATTTATAATTTTCAAAATTAATAAAATACCTCCCTTTGGGAAGCTGATCTATAATAATCCAATTATATACTTTCTGAAATTTTTCATGCAAAACTTGGAAATCACTTTCAATTTGCCCATTAGTAAATAGCAGAATCTTTTCCTGATTATTAAAGACAGTAAAATTGAAATTGCCTCTAAATAATATATGTAAGGTAATGGGTTCATCCGTAGGAATGTCTTCATGTAAATCCAATACGTCTACCTTATATATATCTTTAATATAGTTAACACTTTGGGCTAACAGGCCTCTGTGGCCAGCCTCTAGGTAGTAGGTATGACCCTCTCCTAACTCAGCACTCTTAACGGTAACTACACCGTCTCCCCCCAAATTCCATATTGAATCTATTATTATTTCCTCCAAGTTATAATGGTAGTCCTGGCCATTAATAATTAGATATTCTGGGGTTATTTGATTATAGCCCATGATATTATAAATCTCTTGGCTGTCCTCAAGAGCTAAGGGTAATTTGCCATTTAATTTATTCAATAAATCATTACTGTATAGGGATAAATTTTCAGGAAGGGTTAGCCACTCACCATCATGAGCCCTATAATATAAAAACTCCCCATAATCATAGCTGGGGATTAATTCCTTAATAGCAGGGAAAGTTTCATGTATTGTATTTAAATTCTTAGTATCATTAGATATACCCATTAACTTAAATAAAATCCAAATATATCCTTGATAAATTAAATTCATAAAATTATTTTTTTCCTTGTTTAATAACACTTGACCCTTTGACCAAAAATAATAGGCAGCTATGGCTCCCTTATTTGGGACCCCAATCATAATTAATTTATTAATATTAAATCTGTAGTTATTATTCTGTATATAACTCCTGGCTACTATGCCACCCATACTATGGCAGATAATATCAATCTTTTCCCCTGGATAAAATTCTTCAACTTTTCTTATTAAGGGTAATAAATACAGAGGGATAATTTCCTCCGTATTCTTTCTCCAATCATAGTAGCATATAAACAAATTTTGCTTTATCACATAGCCCATTGATTCTAGACCCCTGATTAATGGATTATAAACCCACCTAGCCATGCCAAAGCTCCAACTTCCACTTCCCTTAATAATATCATCACCCATGGAGCCCATTAAACCTGGAATAAAAATGATAGGAGTTTTCCTCTTTAACCTATTCATAATTTACTGTCCTCCCCAGCTTATCTTTTATTATAATTTATGCTGGCGGTAATGAATAGATTCTAATTTATTTCTCTTTATACTGTTCCCGTGCCCTAGCCCATTGTTCCCTAGCCATCAACTGTAACTGTCTTTTTCTTTTAATCCCTGGATTATCTAGGGCTTTAGCATACCACACAATTGCCTCCTTTGGCTTGTCCAATTTCCTATGTAGCTCTCCAACTAAATAAGATAATGATACCTCATCCAATCCAGCTATAGGAAGGGGTTCTTGTTGATATGCCCTTTCAAAATTATTTAAGGCATATTTTAAATATTCCTTTTCTTCCTCCTCCATATCCTGACCTCTATAAATCCATGCCAGTCTCAAACAAATGCTGCCAATATAACCCTTTGGCTTATCCAATAATTGGGCCACTAATAGGGCCAATTTATAGCTTTCTTCAGCATCTTTAAAGTCCCTTACCCCACCGAAATCTCTTTGATTCCATCTTCTTGAAATTTTCTGATGAATCAAATCTCTTTGCTCTCTAGTTAGGTCCCTAAACTCACTTTCTGTGGCACTAAAACCACAATTGGGACAAATCCACACCTGATAATAATTAGGATTTATATCCCTATATAAAACATTTAAATCACTTTCCCTTTCTATGACCCTTAACCTCAGACTTCTTACTTTTTGGGTAATAAAACTATTTTTACATGATGGACAATCTACTTTTTTTTCATATAATAACTCTTTCATTAAAAATGCCCCCTAATTCTGCCAGATTTAATTTGTTATTTATCATTATATATAAGATATAGTAAAAATCAAAGACTCATTTTATAGGTCTTGGGTCAGACTTCCTACATCTATTTCTTCTGTATTTTGACCATCTACCATTTCGCCCTCTTCTTGGTCAATTTCTAGGTCACCCTCCCCAGTATAAGTCCCCGTGCCCTCGATAATTTTACCATGAACTGGCTGATAATAGTCTCTGGATATATGTTCTCTTTTTATTTCCTTACCATCTTTAAGGTAAACCTTATAGGTATTTACCCTATAACCCTTTTTGGCTCCTCTTTCAATCTCTCTTTCACCTAAGGCTAATTGAGAACTCTTTATTATTTCTGTATTGGGTTCGATTACCTCAAGAATTTCTGTATCTAATCTAACGGTAATATCATTTTTCCTTTCACCATACAACCTGGCATATACCCTATTCCCATAAACAAAACTTTCAATATATACGGGAAAGGACAAGCTATTTCTAAACTTCAAATCTAGACTATTATAAGCCACAGCTGCATCATGGCCTAGGGGTACATAGGCAACACTAAGGCTATGGTTTCTCCTAGTAATTATATCTAAATTGCTTCTTATAACGGCATTATACAGGGTAGTTGAAACCTGACAAACTCCACCACCAACTCCAGGAACCAGCTCACCATTTACAATTACTGGTGCATCCTGATAGCCCTCTGCCACTCCTGTTGGCCCTGTCCTCCCATTAAAGGAAAATTCATCTCCTGGCATCAATAAACAACTATTAATTTTACTGGCAGCTATTGCAATATTAGTATTTCTACCCTTCATTTCCGGGTTAAAGGCTGTGCTAAACTCCCCTATTACAAGATTGATAAGGCCTAAATCTTCTTCCTTTATCCTGGGAGTAATCAAATTTACAGGTATTTCAATATCCTCATTATTAAAATTATTAAGGCTTTTCATTATTTTTTCTTTTAAAGTATCCTTCCTAAGTTGTAGTCCTATCTCCTCTTTAACAATGACAAACTCTCCAGACTTCCTATAAATTTCGGCATCCTTTGCCTCCCTGCTAATTTCACTATCTATTTCTCCAATAATAGTATCCAGCAATTCCTCATTATAATGGGATTGCAAGTATATATTTCTTCCTTGCTTGCCTGCAATATATATATCCCTTAGCCTATTTACTAGTCCTCCCTGACGGCCAACACTATAGGCCTTTTCTAGAGCTTCCCCGTACAGGTAAGTCAATTCAATGTCTTGATAGGATATTTCCTTCCTATATTCATTAAGAAACAAGTTAATATTTATATCTTTCACTTGTTGGTCGTATCTACGGGATATTTTGTTAAGGGCCTCCTCTTTACTTAACCCTCCTACATCCATTTCCTCGATATATATATTTGAATAGATTAAATCCTCCCTAAAGATAAATATGGTTAGGGTTAACATTGCTACAATCATTGTTACTATTATTGCCCCAACTATTAAGAGAATAACTTGCCTTTTTGTTGGTTTTTCAACAGTTGGTACCATAATTTGTCCTCCAAATTGAATTTTCCCATATATTTCAATTCTATTGTTCCATAGAAAGTTTTATTCCTAGCATTCTTAGCCCTATTCCCAATATACCCAAATCTCATCACCTTCAATAAGGGGAGCAGTATAATTCGCCTGAATCCCATTATGCTTTAAAACCAACTTGCCTTGTACTTTGGTCCTGTCAAAATCTACATAATCAAATATGTCAACAAATATTAATTGTTTTTTACTACTTGTAATTGTCATGGGTTGGCCATTATAATAAAAGCTAATCTTATTATTAGCCTTTTCAGGTTCTTTTTGCCCTACTATTACATTATTTGTTTTTTCTAACTGCACATTATCCCCCCCTTTAATACTATCATGCAAGCTGGCCCTCCCACCATTGATATATATATTATTTGTTTCATATGAAAGCTCCAAAAAATCACATAATTTTTGTACGGTGTTAATACAATAATAACTTATTTTATCCCTTTCCTCCACTATATAGGTCGAAGGTTGGTCCCTGCCATTGACTCTTATATCATTATAAACTTTAATTTTCTTATCATTTACTAAAATCTCCTTGTCTAAGTCTAGGAGATCACCCAGAGTTGTTTGGGATACCTGTCCCTCTGTAGCTGGTGAAATTGTAATAACATCCCCATGCCCAATCAGTGAATCTAAATTTGCCCTATCACCATTAATTAAAATTCTGGCAGCCTCGCCATATTTACTATATAGGGTTTTTTCCTGACCATTTATATATATGGTTAAATTCTTGGCTTTACTAGGAATTAATTTTCTTGGATCAAAATTAATGGTTATTAGTGCATCCCTAACTTTCAATTCCCTTGTCTTGAGCATAGTAATTTCTTTATCTCCGATTTTTACTTCAATAAAATCGCTAAATTTATTCTTTAAAGCCTTAGATAAAATACCTATTGGAGTTATCCCTTCAGGTCCCAATATAAGGGATGACTTATCCCTAACATTTTCCATTGCCTCCATTCCCCTTACAACCACTCTTTCCCTTGCCAGTTGCAAATAATTAGCAATTAGTGTATTCAACCTTGGTATTTGACTACCACCACCAATTAAAAATACAGCACTGGGCGATTTTTTATTATGTTTTAGTATATTGTCGGCAATAGATTTGGCAACTAGCTCTATTGACGGTTGGATTTCATTTAAAATTGTTTCTGTATCTATCCTATGAGATACCCCTACAATATCTACAAATTTCTGTTCATTCTCCCTAAGGAGATTGCACTTTACCCTTTCAGCCGTATCAAAATCCAACAAATAGGCTCTGGCCAGCTCTTCTGTAATCTCATCCCCAGCTGTGGAGGTCATACCATAAGCTGTTACACTTCCTTCCTTTGTAATAGCAATGTCACAAGTTCCAGCCCCAATATCCACCAAGGCAATATTTAACAATCTCATATTCTCTGGAATTGCAACCTCCTTAGCAGCAATGGGTTCTAGGGTCAAATAACTAACCTCTAGGCCCACCTTTGCCATGACGGTATACAGGCTATCTATAACTATCTTAGGTAAAAAAGTTGCCAAAATATCAGCTTTAAGAGTTTTGCCCCTATGCCCTAAGGGATTAGTTATGAAACCATTATTTAAATAATAATTTACTACTGTATGGCCCACGGGAAAATAAGTGCCAGACCCATAGCTTTTTTCCTCTAATTCCGCCTGTGCCCTTTGTATACCCTCTATTTCAATGCTATTAAGCAGGTCCCTATCAATTTCCTGCAATTCATCTAAATCTCTATCCACCTTTATTTCCAAAGTCTTCAGAGTTCTACCAGCGGCAGCAATAGCTACTTCCTTAATCTTAAAACCTGCTTTTTCCTCTATATCTTCCTTTACCTTTTTAACAAGTTCTGCTACACCCTCTATATCATGAATTTGACCATCGTACATAGCTCTTTTTGTATGTAATTCCGTAGATAAATGCTTAATTAAAATCTCTTGCCCCTGTATGGTCCCTAATATGCCTACAATACTCCTTGTACCAATATCTAACACCAGTATCATATTACTACATCCTTTCTCATAATCTCTTATCCTTAGTAGATTATTCTCCATAAATAAGCCCTTTTCCTTTTATAAGATAAAAAAGATGTCTAATATTGTAATAGACACCTTATAAATATCTAGGCCAGACTATCCTTTCTATAGTATAGGCAGCTTGCAGATAAAGGACATTTTTGGCAGCCAGGCCTCCTTGCCTTGCAAATTCTTCTCCCATGCAATATTAACCAGTGGTGGGCTTGAGACCAAAGATTTTGGGGTATATTCTTCATTAATTGTTTCTCTGTTGTCCATACGTCTTTGGCATGAGCCAGGCCAAGTCTATTGGAAACCCTAAAGACGTGAGTATCCACGGCGATTGTATCCTTACCAAAAACATTGCTTAAAACAACATTGGCAGTTTTTCTACCTACCCCAGGTAATTTCATTAAGTCCTCCCTATTTTGCGGTATTTCTCCCTGATATTGGTCACATAATATACGGCAGGTCTCCAAAATATTTTTGCTTTTATTTCTATAGAATCCACAACTTCTAATTATCTCCTCTAATTGACCTTGACTTAATTCTAAAAAATCCTCTGCCTTATTATATTTTTCGAATAGGACTGCAGTTATCTTATTCACCCTCTTATCAGTACATTGGGCTGATAATATTACAGCTATTAGCAGCTCAAAGGGACTATTGTAATTTAACTCAGTCCTGGCATCCGGATAAGTCTTAGATAAAATATGAAGAATTGTCTTTATTTCCTTTTTTGTCAACATATTTTTTTGCATAGCATTACCTTCCATTCAAATTGATAGATTAATAATATCACATTTTATATAAAAGTTCTAAATAAAGAAAATACCCTTGGAAGTGGGTGTATTTCTCACCCAGGGTATTTCCTTTAACTCCTTTTGCCATTTAAAAGCTAAATATATATAAAAGGGATATAGCCTATTTCAAAGTATTTTATGTCCACTTTTGGATCTCAACTATATTTCCTTCCGGATCTCTAGCATAAATCATTGTTAGGGTACCTACCTGTGGATAATGGCGGGTAATAATATCGCCTACGGCACTACCTCCCTCTTGTAAAAGAAGTTTGTATGCCTCTTCAACATCCTCCACCTCGAAGGCAATATGGGCAAAACCATATTCATTAATTTCTAATGGGCCCACAGAATTTGCCTTATTATAGGTGAAAATCTCTATAGTTGGTCCTCCTTCCTCATAACCCGGAAGAGCTAGATGGATCCCTTCAATGTGGACATCTTTTATATTAGTTGCCTTTTCAATCCACTGGCCCCTTAAATCTCTTTGGGGTGGGACTGGTTTGCATCCAAAAACATTTTGATAAAACTCTGATAGTTTCCTCCAATCCCTGGCATTAATATTAGTATGTGTATATTTTGCCTTAACTGCCATAATACAACCAACTCCCTTATTAAAATTTGAGAATTCTTTTAATCTTTCATAACATTAGAAAACAGCTCTTCATCGGTGGGAATTACGGGCTGGAAGGGCCTTGATACCCAGGTAGTATTTATTAGGTGTTCCCAGGTGATATTCTCTGAGGATATATTTCCACCCCATGTCCCACAACCTAGACTCGTGGTAAAGGGCATGCCATTAAACCAATTACCCGTATTAGCTAGAGCTTGGCCCTGCCTCACATTCATCCTGCTTACCTTGGTTTTTAAGGCAAGTTCCATTATATGTTCCTCATTAAAGGAGTGTATTCCGCAGGAATGCCCCATACCCTGGTATCGGGTTATCGCATTTACTTTCTCTATTGCTTCCTTAAAATCCTTATATTTATATAATGTTAAAACTACTGATAATTTTTCTCCAGAAAAGGGATAATCTTGGCCTATCCCATTTTCCTCTACTAAAATAAAGCTACTTTCCTCTGGGATTACTATGCCTGCCAATTGGGCAATCCTGCTAGCAGATTGGGCTACTATTTTCGTATTTAATTTACCTTCTATCCAGATAGTTTCTTGCAATTTGTCCTTGTCCTCTTGTGTAGCTAGATACCCACCCTCATCTTTAAGTGCCTGGACTAAATCCTTATATATGTCCTCCTGAACTATTAAAGAATTCTCAGCTGAACAACTAGTAGCTAAATCAAAGGTCTTACTTGCCCTTATTTTAGCAGCCGCATCCTTAATATCTGCACTTTCATCCACCACGACTACAGCATTACCCGCTCCCACCCCGTAGGAGGGTGTTCCTGAAGCATAGGCGGATTTTACTAGTCCTGCGCCACCTGTTGCAAATACCAAATCACTTTGTTCCATCAACTGCTTACTTATATCCATTGTAGGCTCTTCAATACTTATTACCAGATCCTCTGGCGCCTTATATTTTTTAAGGGTTTCTCTTATTATTCTAGTTATTAGACTGTTAGTTTTTTTAGTTCGTGGATGAGGGGACATTATTATGGCATTCCTAGCTTTTAGGGCATGGGCTACCTTTACTGTGGGTGTAGCTTCTGGATTGGTACAGGGTATTAATGCTCCTATTACTCCCACAGGTTTAGCTATTTTAATTATTTGTTTGTCCTCGTCAATTTCAATTACTCCTACAGACTTTTTGCCCTTCATATCCCTGATGGCACCCTTGGCTTTTGCCATAAGCTTATTGTATTTCCCCTCATAATTTCCCATCTTAGATTCTTCTACTGCTAGTTTTGAAATTTCTTGTGCAGGCCCATCCCTTACTATATTCCATACAACAGCCTCAACTAACCTGTCAATCTCCTCTTGGCTATAATCTTCTATTAACTCTTGTGCCTTTCTGGCCCTTTGAATTAACTGATTTACATATTCCTTTGCATCCATTTTATCTTCCTCCCTTATGCATGTCCTTACAATTCATCGGAATCCCTATATGGACCTTCTATAATATAAGCTTGTTAATTTTTTATCTTATTCATCTATATAAAAAATCCTAAATCCCTACCAAAATGGAGTCTTGGTAGGCATGGTTACAATCTATGCATCCTCCAATTCAAGCATCAGTCATCCTAAGAAAGCTGTAACCATACCTACTTCTCCATATAGGGGGAATCTCAGATTTTTGGTAATATCAAATTTATCCTTATTCCCAACCTTCATCTATCTAGCCATTAGTTTTGGCAAAAATGTTACGAAAGAAGGCCATAAAATAACGACCATTAGAACTATTACCTGGATAATAATAAAGGGTACAACTCCCTTATAAATATCCTTTAACTTAATTTCAGGTGGTGCAACACCCTTTACATAAAAGATAGCATAGGCAAAGGGAGGAGTTATAAATGAAGTTTGTAATAAAACTATAATGGTCATACTTATCCATAGGGGATCCATTCCATAGGAGGTTAGTATTGGCATAAATATTGGGACAACAATTAGGACTATTCCCAGCCAATCAATTAGCATCCCCAATAGAAATACTATTACCAGTACTATAGCTAGAGCTCCGTAGGGCCCTACACCAAGATTTACAATGAAGTTTGATAATACCCTATCTCCCCCAACTCCAAAGAAGACCGAGGTAAAAAGGTTGGCGCCTAGAGCAACATACATAACCATGGTACTAGTTTTTAAAGTATTCATGGCCGATTCCTTTATTGCAGTCCAGGTGCATTTTCTATACAATAGTGCCACAAGAATACTGCCCAAGGCTCCAACAGCTGCCGCCTCAGTTGGTGCTGCTATACCAAAGAATATTACTCCCAAAACCAAGAATATTAAAAACATAAAAGGTACAAAAGCTATGAGCCCATCTTTTAGTGAATACTGTTCTTGGCTTTCATCATATTCTTCAATATCAGGAGCCACACCCTCTTTAACTCTTGATATAATAGCAACATATAAAATGTAAAGGGCAGAAAGCAACAAGCCAGGAGGAATTGCTGCCGAAAATAAATCCACTACTGATACCCCGGCTATTGGCCCAAATACCACCAGCATTATACTAGGAGGTATTAGTATTCCAAGGGTACCCCCGGCTGCAACAACTCCTGTTGAAAGGGATTTACTATATCCTCGGTTCATCATAGAGGGCAATACTAAAACAGCCATGGTAGTAACAGATGCCCCAACGACCCCCGTACAGGCGGCAAAAATTGTACACAGTATAACTGTTGCAATAGCAAGGCCACCCTTTAATTTTCGTAGCCATTGGTTTAAAACAGCAAAGGCCTCATCAGCAACCCCTGTACGTTCCAGCATACAACCCATAAAGACAAAGAGGGGTATAGCTACATAAGTATAATTAGTCATAACTGCAAAGGCCCTAGACCCAAGTAGATTAAATACAGATCCGCCCCATCCAATAACTCCAAATATTAAACCTAATCCTGTTAATGTGAAGGCTATGGGAAAGCCCAAGAATACACCTAAAACTATGCCTAAAAACATTAAAATTGTGATTAATTCAGGTGTCATTCTTCTTCACCCCCCTTAAATAAATCTCTGAGATGGCCAGAAAATATAACTATTCCTTGAAGCAATAAAATCAAAATACTTATAAATAATACAGTTTTTATTGGACCCGTTGGTGGGTTCCAACTAGTATAAGGTGACTTCTCATTATATATCCATGCCTTCATCATCAGATGATAGGTGGATATTAAAAGTCCTATCATCGAGGAAAAGAAAAAGAATGGATAACAAAACATGTTTATTATAGCCTTACCCTTCCGTTGAAACATATCGTAGATTATGTCGGCACGAACATGCACATCATGTTGTAGGCAATGGCCCCCTCCCAGGAATACTAGCGCTGCATAAATCATCCAAGTTAAATCGTAGGAAAAGCTTGTAGGCCGGTTTAAAAAATACCTAGCCACGACCTCTATCACTACAACTACCATTAATGGATATATCAAAAAAGATGTTACTACAGCGATTTTTTCATTAACTTTGCTAATGGCCTTGCCAATCTTCTCTAATATAGTCATGAACTCCCTCCTTATTTGTAATTGCTTTGCATACAAGAATGTAAATCAAGGGATCATAAAATGAGTAATTATTGAAAAATTATATCCATTGTTTTCCAGGGTCAGAGGGATTATAAATCCCTCTACCCTAGAAACTTTGAATATAACTTTCCTAAATTATTTAGCTAGCTCATAGGCCCAGTCTGGATATGGGATATGCATGTTGGTCTTATATGGAACCCAGGATTTCATGAAATCCATTTGAGATTGTCGGACCTTTTCGATAAAGGGATCCTTGGCCATCATGTCATCAAACCATTTAGTAGTCCAATCTTGTAAGGTGCTAACTACTTCCTCTGGTAAAATAACTTCCTCTACTCCCATTTCGCTAAATCTTTCCATTGCTGCCTGATTCCTTATACCATTCTCCATCCATGTCCACATAACATTAGCATTACATGCGGCTTTAACAATCTCTTGTAAATCTTCTGGTAGCTTATTCCAACTATCTTTGTTGATTACAAATTCCTGTATTGATGTTGGTTGATGGAAGCCCGGTTTGTGATAATACTTAGCCACATCTTGGAATCCGAAGGTCTCATCCAAGGCAGGCGTGGAGAACTCTCCCGCATCTATAACTGACCTTTCCATACTGGGTATAATTTCCCCACCCGGTAAAAACACAACTGAACAATCGTTGTCAGCAAGAATATCTCCCATTAGTGGCATCATTCTTAATTTCATGCTCCTTAAATCATCTATGGATTGGATAGGTTTATTTGTCCATAGGAAAATTTCGGCATCCAAAATACCCCCTGGAAATACTGTTACATTATAGGGTTCTAACATTTCTCTCCATAACTCCATTCCACCACCATATTCTAACCAATAAAGCATATCAAATTGGTCTGAAAATTCTCCTGGGATTGAACAGAATAATGGTGCACCATATTCCAGACTTGTCCATAGTCCTGAGTAGCCATATTCTGCATCTAAAATACCGTCCCTAACTGCATTTGGTACGTCAAAGGCAGATACTAAAGAGTCTGCAGGATACCATTCAATCTTTAATCTTCCATTAGACATTGTTTCAATTAGTTCAGCTAAGTGTTTTCCATAGTCATCAAAGGTCGTGTTTGCAGCTGTATAACCTTGAACCTTCCAGGTAAAGGTTTCTCCCGGATCAGCGGCTGTCTGGTCGCTATTAGATTCATTTACTATACCATCTCCACACCCCGCTAAAATCATTGATAGTCCTAGGATTACAACCAACGAAAATACTAACTTCTTTTTCATTTTTTTTCCCCCTCTTTTAGTATTTTAAAGCTTGTGGATTTTACCATCTATGTTAAGGGCTTTTATTGGTTCTAAAAGCCATAACATCCTTCATTAAAACTATGATTTTAACCCATCCATGAGCCTCCATTAACACGAATCCTTGCGCCATTTATATAGTCTGAACCCTTACTTGCCAGAAAGTATACTGCTTCCCCAATATCTTCTGGCCTACCTCCCCTAGGATAGGGAACTTCTGATAATAGTTCCTCTAATATGTCCTCTGGGTAAGCCTTAGTTATATCCGTTAGCATTATGCCTGGACAAACCGCATTAACATTTATTCCATATTTTGCAACAGATCTTGCCATGGACATTGTTAGCCCATATACTGCAGTTTTTGCCGCCGCATAAGCCGGGCTTGTCTGTATCCTACCCGTATCACCAGCCAAAGAGGATATATTGATAATTTTCCCCGAGTTTTGTGGTATCATTTTGGATAAAACTGCTCTCGATGTATAAAAGCTTCCGGTTAAATTGACCTTTATTTCCTTGTCCCATATGTCATTACTTACAGATAATATATTTTCATGAGTCGACACTATACCAGCATTGTTGACTAAAATATCTATCCTGTTTCTAGCTGCATAAACATCGTCAACTGCTTCTTTGACATCTGAACTATTTGTTATATCTACATTGAATGCCCTTGCATAATTCCCATTGTGGGCTATTTCCTCCAGGGTCCAACCACAATCACCAATATCAAATATATATACTAGGGCCCCTCCTTCTGCCAATTTAACCGATATAGCTCTCCCTAGACCCCTAGCTCCACCTGTAACAATTGCAACTTTACCTTTTAATTCAGCCACCCCTTTGACCCCCTTTATTAGAGTTCTTTTCTTTTATCCCATCCAGGAACCTCCATTAACCCTAATTCTACTTCCCGTGATATAGTCAGATTCCTCACTGGCCAAAAATAGGACTGCATTTGCAATATCCAAGGGTTTGCCCCCTCGAACATAAGGTATTTGGGATAGTAACCTATCAAGTTCCTCCTTAGGATATGAATCATGTATTCCGGTCAAAATTACACCAGGACATACTGCATTAACATTTATTCCATATTTTGCAACAGATCTTGCCATGGACATCGTTAGACCGTAAACTCCCGCCTTAGCCGCCGAATAGGCTGGGCTTGTTTGAGGCCTGCCAGTATCTCCGGCAATGGAGGAAATATTAATAATTTTACCTTTTTCCTCTTTAATCATCTGTCCTAAAACAGCACGGCTACAGTAAAATGTTCCGGTTAAATTGATTGCAATCTCCCTGTCCCAAATTTCATCAGTTACAGTAAGAAGGTTATCGTGGGCAGAGACTGCTCCAGCATTGTTTACTAGGATGTCAATTTGTCCATGTCTATCAATAATCCTTGCTACAGCTTCTTCTATTTCTTCATTGTTTGTAATATCAACAATATAGGAGTTACTCTGGCCTCCAGAATCTTGTATTTTATTTACAAGATCCTTAGCCTCTATAATATCGAAAATATTCACTAGGGCCCCTTCCTCTGCAAGACGTAAGGCTATAGCTTCCCCTAATCCCTGGGCCCCCCCAGTTACAATTGCAATTTTCCCTTTTACACGTCCCATTATCTTTTTCACTTCCTTTCAATATGGGTTTCCCCTCTTTAGATATGAATAGGTTTATCCAATATTAATTGACATGCCTCAAAGAAAATTTCCGAAATGGTTGGGTGTGGATGTATGGTCATTGCAAGTTCATTAACGGTAGATTCTAAGTTCATGGCCAATGTTGCCTCAGATATCATATCTGTTGCATTCACACAATACATATGTACTCCCACTATTTCATCATACTTCCCTTCACTTATTATTTTGATGAAACCTCTTTCCTCCCCTACTACTTTGGCCTTTCCATTGGCCATTAGGGGAAATCTGCCTACTTTTATATTTCTGTAGCTCTTTTTTGCCTCATCCTCAGTTAATCCTACAGAAGCAATTTCCGGTTGAATATAGATGGCATTTGGCACCCTGTTATAGGACATTTTTGAATCTATCCCGCATATGTTGTCAATAGCAACTATTGCCTCCATGGATGCAGTATGGGCCAACATTTCCCTACCATTAACATCACCGATAGCATATATTCCTGGGATATTTGTTTCTAATCTTTCATTAGTTACAATAGCCCCATTTCTTACTTGTAGACCTATGTTTTTAATATTGAGCCCTCTTACATTTGGGGTGCGGCCAACAGACAAAAGCACCTTGCCTGTATCCTCTTCCATGACCTGCCCATCTTTTTCAAAGATAAGCTTATCTTTTTTTATATCTGTCACCCTAGCCCCAGTAATTATATTAATTTTCATATCAACCAACTGCTTTTGTACTAGATCTGCAATTTCCCTGTCTACCATGGGAAGTATCCTATCTAAAAATTCAATTATGGTCACCTTGGTCCCCATGCTCCTGAGGAAATACGCAAACTCTATTCCAATAACTCCTCCTCCTATAATTACTATCTTTTCCGGTATTTCATTGATATCTAGAGCCTGATTACTTGTTAATACATTGGCTTCCTGGTCTATATTAATAGGCAATTCCTTAGCCTTAGACCCAGTAGCTATAATTATATTTTCTGCCACAATTTCTCTATCAGCTATTTGGATTTTATTTTTATTTAATAACTTAGCTTCACCCTTAATAATTTCTACATTGTTCCGCCTTAATAGCCCATTAATCCCATTTACTAGTTGATTAACTATATTTTTTTTCCTCTCCTGAATCCTTTTGAGATCTAGGCTTACCTTGCTAGTATCTATATTCACAATGCCGTAATTTGCAGAATCCTTAATTTCTTTTAATGCCTCAACACTCCGAAGCATGATTTTAGTTGGTATACAACCCACATTTAGGCATGTACCACCAAGTTTGTTTTTTTCTATTATGCAAGTTTTTTTCCCCATTTGGGCTGCCCTAATTGCCGCAACATATCCCCCTGGACCTCCACCAATAATAGCAATGTCATATTGTGCCATATCACCAACTCCTTGTGTTTATATCAATAATTCATAAGGCTCCTCCAACAATTGTTTTACTCTTCTTAAAAATATGGCTGCCCTAGCCCCATCAATTGGCCTGTGATCAAAGGTTAAGGTTAATTTCATGATGGGCCTAATTACAATATTCTTATCAATTACTACAGGCCTTTCAACTATTTTGCCAACAGAAAGAATTGCACTTTCAGGCTGATTTATTATAGAATTAAATTCTGTTATATCAAACATACCAAGGTTAGATACAGTGAAAGTTCCTCCACTATACTCGTCGGGTAATAGGTCACCCTCTCTGGCCCTAGAAATTAAGTTTTTAGACTCTTGTGCTATTTTTCCAATCCCCTTCAGGTCTACATCTTTTACTACTGGCACAATAAGTCCCTCATCTAAAGCAACAGCTACTCCTATGTTGACTGAAGCCTTTTCTATAATTTCCTCATCAGTAAATTCACTATTTATCCTTGGATTTTCCCTCAAAGCCTGGGCTGCAACTTTTAGGATAATATCATTGATTGATGCTTGTGTGCCATATAATTCTTCCATCCTCTTCCTAACAATATTTCTCAATTCCATTGTATTAGTCATATCTACCTCTGTGCTAATGGAGACTTGAGCTGCTAGATCTACACTTTCCTTCATTCTATTTGCAATAACCCTTCTCATTCCATCAACAGCTAATATATGGTCATCCCTTGTCCTTTCCTGCGGGTCAGTGAGTTGGGATATTACATGACTGCTATAAATTCTTTCACCGGGCTCCCTCTTTATTTTGCTAATATCTATATCCTTATCCTCAGCAATCCTTGATGCCAAGGGTGTAATTTTAACTTTATTTTCTTCCATATAAGCCAATACATCGGCCTTCTCGATTCTAATCTTATTAGGTCTTTTTTCAACAAGTTTTAAGTCTATCTTATTTTCTCTGGCAACCCTTCTAGCTGATGGAGAGGCAAAGATCCTCTCTCCCTCCTTAACTACCCCTGTATCCTTTCCTAATTCTGTCTTGACTGGTGGAATGTCTTTTTGTAATTCATTATTTTTGCTGTTGGACCCCTCCTCCAAGTCGGGCAACTCAACTTCCAATGTTTCTGTAATTATTCCAATGTTTTCAAGAATTGGGACTGTTTCTCCCTCCTCAACTAGAATTTTTCTAAATATTCCCGTTTGAGGGGATTCATAGTCCACCGTCGATTTATCCGATTCAACCACAACCAGGGGTTCCCCTTTTTTGACTTCTTCTCCCTCTTGCTTTAACCATCTCATTACTTTGCCCTTTGCCATTGTCAACCCAAGTTTAGGCATCCTTACAAAGCTCACCATAGTATCACTCCTTGTCTAGTTAGTTTACTCTTACTAAAACATAGATTTAATAGCTTGATAAATCTTATCGGTATTAGGAGTTAAATAGTCCTCTAAAGCAGGGGCAAAGGCAACAGGAGAATTTATAGCCGCTACCCTTTTAATGGGTGCATCCAGATAGTCAAATGCCTTTTCATTTATAAGGGCTACTAGTTCAGCCCCATGGCCACATCTTTCTACTGCCTCATGAACAACTACGACCCTCTCCGTTTTTTTCACAGAATTAATTATAGTTTCCTCATCTAAGGGAACTATGGTCCTTAAATCTATAATTTCTACATCAATACCTTCCTTGGCAAGTTTTTCCGCAGCCTCCAAGGCAAAATGGACCATTCTTGAACTGGCTATTAGGCTTATATCCCCACCACTTTTCTTTATATCTGCCTTTCCAAAGGGTATAGTATATTCCTCCTCGGGAACCTCCCCCTCAATTCCATACAAGAGTTTGTGCTCTATGAACATAACCGGGTCATCATCCCTAATTGCAGTTTTTAGCAGACCCTTAACATCATAAGGAGTTGATGGCATTATTACTTTCAGACCTGGTATATGGGCAAATATTGCCTCCCAACTTTGAGCATGTTGGGCAGCTGAGGATCTTCCTGTCCCTTGTTGTGTCCTAAATACAACAGGCACCTCTACTTGTCCCCCTGACATATATCTAATTTTAGCTGCCTGATTTACAATAGCATCCATACAGCATCCAGCAAAATCCATATACATAATTTCAGCCACCGGCCTCATACCTGTCATAGCCGCCCCAACAGCAGCCCCGGCAAATCCTGCTTCTGAAATTGGTGTGTTTCTAACTCTTTCTGTGCCAAATTCTGTAGAAAGCCCTGCAGTTACATTGAAGGATCCACCAAAGGGATCTGCTATATCCTCACCAATTAAAAATACTTTTTCATCTCTTTCCATTTCCTCTCGCAAAGCTTCACGTATTGCATCTCTATAAGTAATTGTTCGCATTATTCATTCCTCCTTATTTCTGTCTTGTAGTGGATTTTAGATAATTCCCTCTTTATAAATATGATCAATAGCAGATTCAGGTGCCGCAGGTTCACTATTACGCCCAAACTCTACTGCCTGTTCAACTTTTTTAATGGCCCTTTTTCTAGCTTGGTCTAGCTCTTCCTGACTGCAATGTTTGCCGCCAATTAGGGCTTTTCTAAATCTTGCTATTGGTTCCTTTTCCTCACTTCTCCATTTTTCAACTTCTTCCTTAGGTCTGTAGACACCAGGATCTCCTACATAATGACCCAACCAACGATAGGTCTTTGCCTCTAAGAGAACCGGCCCCTGGCCCTTCCTGCAAATTTCAATTGCCTCCTTGGCCTTCTTATACACATCCATGATATCGTTTCCATCTGCAATCATGGCCTCCACTTCATAGGCCTTTGCCCTATCTGCCACATCCTTTGGCCTCATATGGTATGTCTGGGGTGTGGATTCGGCATATTGATTGTTTTCACATACAAATACAACTGGTAAATTCCATATAGAGGCTAGATTCATACTTTCGTGAAAAAAGCCCTCATTTTGTGCTCCATCACCGAAAAAACAAACTGCTACCTGGTCTGTGCCACGGATTTTACTAGATAAGGCTGCCCCCGTAGCTAATGTTGTCCCCTGGCCTACTATGCCATTAGCACCTAAGATATTTTTGCTTCTATCGATGATATGCATGGACCCACCCTTGCCCTTGCAACATCCATCTTCCTTGGCATATAGTTCCGCCATCATTCTATTTAAATCTGTTCCCTTTGCAATAACATGACCATGGCCCCTATGGGTAGTTACAATATAATCATCCTCCCTTAGATTATGTACTACACCTACAGCAGTAGCCTCTTGACCTAGGCATGAATGTAAAAACCCTGGCAACTCTCCCTCCATAAACAAATCAACAGATTTTAACTCAAAGTGTCTTATTTCTTCAAGTTTGTCATACATCTCCAATAATTCATCCTTTGATAGATGTTTTGGTATTTTCATAATTATCCATCCCCTTTCAAGGTATTTGAGATTTATTTCAATGAATTTCCCAATCATCAGACAAGATATTAGCTGATTTTAGCAAGCAATTTTTCTATTAAGGAATTGACATTCCCTGTCAATAGGGTTAAAATTGTATAAAGATAATTAATAGTAGATTTATAGTGTAGGATATTGACAAATTATCAAGTACTGCTGATGGGATAAGCTACATAACTAGATCTACCTTTTCTATTTCCCTTCTAATTATTAGGCTAATACATATACTTTTTCAGACTAGCTCATTGCGGCCCAGTACTAATCCCATTGTCGAGTAAGTGTTAACGGCTAACCTCCTTTATCTTGTTTAATATTCTCTAAGTTCTTATAATTTGAAAATATGTTTTAAGAATAACTAATTAAATAGGACCTAGATCACCGCTAATAACTTTCACTATAATTTAATAGTTGCAATATTTGTGCCAATGCTTTTCATTTGCACTCCAATTCTGAATATTAAGTTAGGATTTATCTGCTTTTATTATTAGAAGTATAATAGTTTGCCTTTAGGCTAAATTTAAGGGGTGCTAAGTTTGTAATGAGATATAATTAATTTATATATTGTAGAATAGTTATAATTTCAATGATATGAGCGAATGGTCAATAATAATTTCCTTGGAATCCTTATATTATCTTTTAATAAACCTTGTGCCAATATATACATGCAATGATTGTGCCAACAATTTAAAATATTTATAAATTCTAAATATTGATTTTGATTTATAACTTTGTTTAATATTATAAATATTTTTTATATTAATTTTATATCATAAAAAAAGGGTGAGGAATAATGACAAATATCTTCGAGTCTGCTAACCTAAAAGACTATAAAGAAACTTTGTTAAGGGCATTTTTTGAAAACTCTTATGATGGCATTTTTATTACGGATAAAGACGCAAAATTAATTCTGGCAAATCCCTCTGTCGTTAATCTATTAAAAACAACAGCTGAAAATATTATAGGTAATTCATTGCAGGCTATCATGTCCAAGGGCTATTATGATAACTCCCCAGCCCTTGAATCTACAAAGACCGGGAGAATAATCACTGATATTGTTAGGACACCTCATGGGACAGAATTAATTTCTACAAGCCGTCCTATTTATGATGAATACGGTGATTTAGAATTGGTAGTTACTAATTGTCGACCGCTGAATTGTATAGATAAATTCTATAATAGTTTAAATAGAAAAAGAAAAAGAAAAGGATTAAAGCAAGATAAAGCCAAAAGCGAGAAAAATAGCCTTATATTTGAGAGTGAAATTATGGAAAGGCTTATAGAAAAGCTGATATTAATTGCCAAGTCTGACAGCTCAACAGTTGTATATGGTGAATCTGGGACAGGAAAAAGTATTCTAGCCAAGTACATCCACCAAAATAGTAGGAGATCCGACTATCCCTTTGTAGATATCAACTGTGCAGCCATTCCTGCAAGTCTAATTGAATCTGAGCTATTTGGCTATGAAAAGGGAGCCTTTACCGGTGCTAGTTCTAAAGGAAAACTGGGTTTATTTGAAATTGCAGATGAAGGGACGATTTTTCTAGACGAAATTGCAGAGATGCCCTTAGCTCTTCAGGCCAAACTTTTGAAAGTATTGGACACCTCCTACATTAGGAGGGTTGGTGGGACTACTGACCATAAGGTTAATGTCAGAATTATAGCAGCCACCAATAAAAACCTGAAGGAATTGGTAGAAGAAAAGCTCTTTAGGGAAGACCTGTATTACCGTCTAAATGTTGTCCCCCTTTATCTTCCTCCCCTACGTAAAAGAAAGGAAGATATCAGGGCCCTAGCCAATAAATTTTTGAAAGAATTTAATGAGCAATATAATTGCGAAAAAACTTTTTCTCCTAAAACCATAGAGACATTTATGAATTATAGCTGGCCAGGTAATATTCGTGAATTGAAAAATATTATAGAAAGGCTTATAATCACTACTACTAGTCCATTAATAGATATCAACTCATTGCAAGACTCTGTTCATGATGAAAGCTATGTCTCTGATGAAATCAAGGATGACAGTTCCATAAAACTCACAGGAACATTAAGGGATGTTGTAAACAGGATTGAACATTACTACATAAATAAAACAATTGATGAATGCGATGGCTCTATCACCGCCGCAGCTAGAAAATTAGATATTCATAGAACTTTAATCTATAAAAAACTAAAGAAAAATAATTCCAGATAGGAACTGTAGCAAATTTTCTACAGTATCTGTAGAAAATTTGCTACAGTATCTCCACGTGACACTCAATTATCTCAAGTCGCATATCCTGCTCAATAAAATAAATAATTTTATTTATCATTTCATCAGCATGCTTTCCACTATTGCTTACACAGGATATACCGATTTCTGCCAACTTCCATTTATCTAATTCCCCTACCTCAGCAACCGATACATTAAACCGAGCCTTAATCCTGTCTATCACACTCCTAAGAATTTGTCTTTTTTCCTTTAGGGAGTTACTTTCATAGATAATTAATTTAAGTAAACAGCTTCCAATTTTCATATACATCATCCCCCTGGTGAAATTTAAACTAAAAAATTTGTACATCCTAAACCCTAGGATTTAAGATGTACAAAAGCTAATAAAGCAATGTAATTAATTATAACAGACCCATCTCTTCTCCAACATTTTTGAAAGCATCTACGGCCCTATCCAATTGTTGTTTATTATGGCCGGCAGTTACCATACACCTCACCCTACCTGTTCCCTTGGGTACCGTTGGAAAAACAATCCCCGAAACAAAAACACCTTGGTCAAAAAGTTTCCTGCTAAATTGCATAGTTTTGTCCTCTTCTCCTATAATAACAGGAGTAATAGGGGTCTGGCTTTTGCCTATATTATAACCCAACTTACTAATCTTTTCTTTGAAATATTTAGCATTATCCCACAATCTATCTGTATATTCCGTAGTACTCATTAAGATTTTTACTGCCTCTATAATGGCTCCTATTGCAGCTGGAGGTAATGCCGTGCTAAACAAAATTGGCCTCCCTCTATGGCTCAACCAGTCCTTCATGGTCTTATTTCCTGCCACATAACCACCAATTACACCTATTGCCTTTGAAAGTGTTCCAATTGTAAAATCCACCCTACCATGAAGACCAAAATGGTCAATTGTTCCCCTGCCACTTTCACCCAAAACTCCAGAACCATGGGCATCATCCACATAGGTCATTGCTTCAAATTCTTCAGCCAAATTAACTATATCGGGTAATGGTGCAATATCCCCATCCATACTAAAAACTCCGTCGGTGATGATTAATATATTCCTATATTTATCCCTGCTCTCCTTAAGAATATCTTCTAAATGGTTCATATCTCCATGCCTAAATACAGTTTTGTCAGCCCTGCTTAGTCTGGCTCCATCAATGATACTAGCATGGTTTAACTCATCTGATATAATTAAGTCTCCTCTCTCCGTCACGGCCTGTATAGTACCAGCATTGCAGTTAAAACCTGATTGATAGACCATGACTGCCTCTTCTCTTTTAAATTCTGCTAATACTTCTTCCATTTCCTCATGAATATCCATATTACCTATTATAGTTCTAACTGCCCCTGCCCCGGCCCCATATTTTTGTACAGCCTCTATGGCTGCTTTTTTTAACCTAGGATGGTTAGCAAAACCTAGGTAATTATTAGAGGACAAATTTATTATTTTTCTTCCATCTAATAAAGCTTCGGCCTCATTAGCACTAGATAAAACAGGGAGCTTTCTATATACCCCTTCTCTCTTTAATTCCTCTATCTTATCTTTCAAAAAATTTAATTCATGAACACTAGACATCTCTATTCCCTCCCAATGATAATTTAACTCCTTTATTTAATACAACAAACTTTTCCATTTTCCTGCTTTTAATTAAATTAGTAAGTCTGCCTTCTTAATAATCAAAATAATCTTCCCTATCAAATAGGGGTTAAAGATATATATATTTTTATATATTATCTTCTTTATTTAGATAACTATTAATAAATCTTATTATTTCCCCATCTTTTTCATATTTTTTTACTTTTTCAAATATCCCTATAGCCTTGCTAGCATCCAACTGATAAATTGCCCAGAGACTGTATTTTCTAATCTCGGGTCTTTCATCCTCCAGCATTGGTAGCAAATAGGCTATTGCATCCTTATCCCCATGATTGGCTAGGGCTATGATTGCATTTCGCTGCAGAACCCTCTTCCCTCTCCAACCAGCTGAGGTTTTACCATAGCTTTCATTAAATTCCCTATTAGATATATTTATTAGTTTTAATAAATTTGGTTTGTACAAATCTTCCCTAGGCACAAACTCTTTCCCTTCCGATCTGCTAATTCCCCTATTATGAGGGCAAACCTCCTGGCATATATCACAACCATACAGATTTTTCCCAATTTTATCCGCATAATCCATGACTAGGTCAGTTTTTTGCTGTAAGAGGTTAGATAAGCACTTATTTGCATTAAAGATAAAGGGTCCCTCTATAGCCCCTGTTGGACAATACTCTATACATTTACCACACCCTATACAAGTTTTTTGTTCTAGGGGTCCATCCTGAGGAATGTCCAAATTGGTAAGCAGGCTACCTATAAAAAACCAAGACCCATATTCTTCATTAATTAATAAAGAATTGTAACCATACCATCCTAAACCTCCATAAAAAGCTATATGCTTATCTACCAATGGTCCCGTATCTACCAATATCTTATAACTTAGTTTTTTTTCCTTCCCCTTTATATGGCCTGCGATCATTTCCATCTTCCTTCTTAACACCCTGTGGTAATCCTGCCCCCAGGCAACCCTGGCTAATTCACCATGATATTTTGCTATCTTTTTTTTATCAATCTGTTCATCCTCAACAAAATAGGGAACAGCTATTACTATTATAGATCTAACACTGGCCATTATCTTTTTAGGATTAAGTCTTAATTCTAAATCCTCCTCCTCAAAACCAGATAAATATCCCAAATCCCTTCTTTTTTCTAAAAGTTCCCTTATATCCTCAAGAGGTTCCACTCCTGTAAATCCAACCATGGGCACCCCGATAGAATTGGCATAATCCCTAATTTCCTCCTTCAATGTCAATTAAAACATCCTTTCCTCAATAGCAAGTCCACCAATATATTATTATATCCAGTTGCTTAATTATGGGGGTTAGTAAAAATATTTATTCTGTCAGGTGGCCAAATTCTAATTAAGGCCTTACCCTCAACTTCTTTTTTCCCCACACAACTAAATCTCCTGCTATCATTACTATTATTCCTGTTATCTCCCAATACAAATATCCGGTTTTTAGGGACTACACCCTCAATATATGGATAATCTTTATTAATATATCTTCCACCACAAGTATATGTTTCCCTTATTTCCATATTATTTATTCTTAGGACTCCATCCTCAATATAGTAACTTTCCCCCTCAGTGGCTATTATGCGTTTTATAAATAACCCAGCTTTTCTAGATTTTTCAGGGGCATGAAATATTATAATATCACCTTTTTTAAGGTCCTTATATAAACAGGGACTTTTTATATAAATTAGTCTATCTCCATCTTTAATGGTGGGAAACATAGATTCCCCCTTAACAATTGCTAAACTAAAAAGGAAATAGTCCACAAGGAACAATGTGACTACAATTAGCAAAATTATAATAAAATGCCTGTATTTTTTCATTTCTATTCTTTTCACAAAATCACATCCTAAAATAAACTCAATCTAGGTTTTATCTTCTATTGTCAAAAGTAATAAAAATATACAGTCCCAATACAATTAATCCACCACTAATAAGTTGAAGAAAATCGGGAGTTTCACTGAGAAATATCATGGCTAAAATTGTTGCCCCTATAGGTTCTCCCAGCATAGCTACTGACACCTTATTTGCCTCAATATAACCTAAAGCCCAATTGAAAATTGTATGCCCTCCTATGGTGCATATCACCGCCATTAGCAAAAATAAGGTGTAATCTATAGGGGAGTATCCAATCAATGCTAGTCCTGACAATAAGTTAATAATTAATAGGACTATCCAGCAGATACCATAGGTGAAAAACACATAGGAAGTAGTTGAGATTCTTCTTCTGACCCCACGGCCTATTAGTATGTAAAAGGAAGCAAATAAAGCTCCTAATAAAGCTAAGGCATCACCAAATAAATGTTCTAGATTAATTTGCAAATCTAATATACCCATAATGGAACTACCCAAAATAGCTATCAACATACCCACTATGCTAAGCTTGCTAAGCCTTTCTTGATACAATAAATAGCCCAATATAGCTGTGAAAATCGGCTGGAGCCCTACTAGGACTGTAGATGATGCTATAGTAGTGTAATTAAGAGAACTAATCCAACTAATGAAATGCAAGGCTAGGAATACGCCACTCAAGGCACATAAGAAAAAATCTCTAGCAGCTATTTTTTTAATTTCTTCCCATCTAGTCATAAGGGTAATGGGGCTTAGCAATAGAAAGGTTATTAGCATCCTATACATAGCAATAATACTAGCCGGAGCCATAGTTTTTCTAATAAATATTGCTGAAAAAGAAACAGCAAATATACCCATAAATAATAATAGATAAACCCTGCCTTGACTATAATTTCTATTCAAAGGTATCTTTCCCTTCAATTTCTATTATCTAACTCTTCCCACGTTTATAAGGGGGAATTTTAAAATATAATATAACTTAAAAAATTATAGTTATTAAATATTAATTCTAAAGAGTTGACCCAAAATCCTCTATTTATCATTTAAAAAAAGGACAGGCTAGACTGTCCTTTTCTTTCCTAATCAGTGTGAAAACTGCTTCCACCAATAAATTCTCTTAATATGGATGTTCGTGGTATGTCCCTTTCCTCATCTAGATCTACAAAATAGCTTAAAAACTTTAATAGCCTTTTGGACTCTGGAAAGTAAGGACTAGTATTATCTACTTGTCTCAATAGAGGCTCTACATATTTTTTTAATACACTTAATTCATAAAATAGGGCCGAATTAAACATGGCGTCCGCCTCTTCCTGGAAGGGAAAGATATTTTCTTCCTCACCCCTTCTTACAGACTTCCACATAGCCAGGGTATCCTCCGCGCTATTAGACCGATATTTACTATCCCTAACTATTCTTCTTATTAATCTTGTATCGGTGGTTGGAATTCTATTGTGCTCATCAATATTTAACTGTGTTAAGGCACTAATATAAATTTTGAACTTTTTATCCCTTGGAATAGAGGATGTTAATTCATCATTTAAGGCATGTATACCTTCCAATATAATAGGCTGATCTGCCTTTAATTTTACTTTATGCCCATTATATTCTCTAACACCAGTATTAAAGTTAAAGCTAGGAATCTCCACTTCTTCACCCTTTAATATCCTATCCAAGTCGTTATTAAATAGTTCCAAGTCAATAGCATACAAGGACTCGAAATCATAGTTCCCCTTTTCATCAAGGGGGGTATCACATCTATTTACAAAGTAGTCATCTAGGGATATAGCCATAGGCTTAATTCCGTTGACTTTCAACTGTATCATTAAACGTTGAGCGAAGGTTGTTTTTCCCGATGATGAAGGCCCCGCTATTAACACAACCCTCTTTTCACTAATATACCTTGTGATGTTATCTGCTAATTCCGCAATCTTTTTCTCATGTAGGGCCTCAGCTATCCTAATATAATCTGCTTGTTTTTGAGTAACAATCAGATCATTTAATGCGGCCACATAATCTATTTCTAATATCTCGGCCCACTTTTCTGTTTCCCTAAACACCTTAAATATTTTAGCCTGTTTATGAAATTCAGCAATTCTACCCTGGTCCTCATACCGGGGAAATTGCAAGACAATCCCTGGAGAGTAATATTGCAACTTAAATTGCCTTAAATATCCTGTAGAAGGCACCATATATCCATAGAAATAATTTTTCAACCAACCACATTCATATATATTGACATAGGGTTTTTCTCTATATTTTAATAATCTCACCTTACTTAACTGGCCATACCCACGGAATATTTCCTTAGCCTCATCGACAGGTACCCGACTTTTGTCCAAACTAATATCCTCAGCAATAATTTCTTCCATTCTTTTTTGAATATTCTTAACATCTTGCTCTTTGATATCCCTCTTGTAATGAATCTCACAATATAAGCCCTTGCTAATAGAATGTTCTATGGTTACTTGACAATCAGGCAAGAGCTCCATGCATGCCCTAATAAAAACAAAGGCTAGGCTCCTCTGATAGATTCGCGAACCAATTGACGTGCTAATGTCAATTAACTTAATCTGACAATCCTCATCCAATGTATACCTTAGCTCCTTTAATTGATTATCAACCAAAGCAGCCACAATTAAGTATTCTGCATCAACTTGAAAGTCTTTTACAACATCCTCTAGACTAACTCCCTTTTCATATTTGAAGGGTCCCTTATCACCCACAAGAACAGAAAGATATTTGTTTTGACTTTTACTGGTCATTTATGAATCCCCCCCATGCTTTAAAAGTCTCTTTCTCATATTATACACTTCTATCTATATTAATGACAAATCCAAAACATAATCAAGCCCTAGCTAGGTCTAGGGCATAAATTAAAGGGATCCTATATCAATCGTATACAGCAATAGCACTATTATCAAAATCTATATGCTTATCCAATAATCCAATTTTATTAAAGGGGTATAATCTTAAAAAAGCCTTTCCTATAATGTCTTCCATATCAACAAGGCCCAAAATCTCATCCCTGCTATCTAAGCTATTATTCCTATTATCACCCATTGTAAACACCTTGTTTTCAGGAATATTCATTTTAATATTGCCACTTGTATAATCTTCTGCTAGATAAGGTTCCTTTAACTTTTTGCCATTTATGAAAACCTGCCCATCAGATATTACTATCTCCTCTCCAGGCAATGCTATTACCCGTTTGATCAATAATTTTACCTTGCCAGTTTGAGTTTTTAATGGTGATTTGAAAACCACTATATCACCGTGTTTTGGATTTCCACGCTTATAAAGGAATCTATTAACTATTAGGAAGTTATTCTCCTCTAGGGTTGGCACCATGGAAAAATTTTTTACGATTGTTGGCTTTACAAAGGTAGTTATAAGAAAAGCTATAATTAAAGATAATATTATAGTTTTTATCCATTCTATAATTTCCTGTTTCATCCTAATACCCTCCATTTACACTTTAGACTAAAGTTCTTTAATCATTTTATCATTGTAATATTTTTAAAGCAAGATATATAAGTTCCGCAGGTTCTATTCTATCAGTTTTACGTATGTTCCAATAAACTCCTTCCCCTAATATACTTATTTTAATATGATAACTCCATAACAAAATTTCATAGTATATAGCTACTTACCACATTAACCATTATATTAAAAAAGTAAGTACTTATGTCATCCGGAAGACTTATGCAAAAAAATTGCCTGTATTTAATTCAACACGTCTGGTAAAAACAAGGACTTAAGGTAAAAGGGGGTAAGTGTTGAAAGGAGTTCCTTAATTATGGTATGCTTTACTTAGGATAAAGACTAAAGGTGGGAAGCAAATGGAAAAACTTAAAGATATATTTCACGACTTTAGTGATATTTTTACAGCTATTATTATCGCTCTTTTGATGTTAGGAGTAGTAGCTTGGAATTTGGGGGATTGGTTTGATAATTATGCAATACCTCCAGTTACAAATAACACTAGCCATGAAAGGGGCCAAGGGAAGCAAGAATCAAAGATACCGGAACCACCTGTAAAAAGTGGGGAAAGCATATCCTCCCAAGAAGAGATTGGAACACCCCATACAGAAAATGAAGAAAAGAATGAAGAAAAAACAAACATAGGGGATAATACTTCAGTGGAAGAAATTGTTGAAGTTACAAAAGAAATAACTATTCCCAATGGGGCTCCTGGTATCAGGATTGCCAAGATATTATTGGAAAATAATCTAATAGATAATACCCAAGATTTTATTGATACGGCTGAAACTTTAGGGCTATCATTAAAATTAAAACCTGGTGCCTTCGATATCCCCACAAATGCCGATATTGAAACCATTGTTAAAATTATAGCTGGTATAAATTAGAAGTGATTCAAATCGCTTCTTTTTTTATTCATCCTTAGAGGGGTAATTAAATTTATTTTTGCTATGTTTTGTATATTTATTTAATTTATCCAAATTTGTCTTCCATAAATATATTACATAGGGAATAAATAGTAACATCAGTATAGGTATCTTAGCCATTAATAAAAAGTTGAATATACCATGAAAAACCACAGGAATTAATAATGATTTATATAAAAAGCCGGCTTTTAATCTATCATCCTCACAGTATTTTGCCAAGGACAAATAATAACCCATTGTAATGGCAAATAATATATGGGCAGGGACAGATAGTATGCCCCTTAAAATTCCTATATGATAATTATCATTACTTGCCCTAAACATTATGTACATAATGTTTTCTATTGTTGCAAAACCTAGGGCTGAAAAACTGCTATATACTATACCATCTAGCCTTTCATTGAAATTTGGATTGTTAAAAGCCCACCTAAGCACAATTTCCCTTTTAAAATACTCCTCTGTCATCCCAGCTATTATGAAGGATGTAAATATTGTCTTTAGTAAATCGTGTCTAATATTTATACTAAGTAAAATTCTCTGTAAAATAAATACAGGGATTACAGTTAAGGCCCCTAAGCTAAATATTTTTACCAATAGAAGTATAGGTTCCCTATCATACCTATCTACTAGATATATTCCTAATCCGAGGGCAATGCTGGGTGTAATGGCAAGTATAAATAGTCTTATGAGCATCCTTTAACTCCTCTTTTAAAATGTATTCCCTATTAGTATTTAGTAAAATCACTCATATATCCTAATACTTTTTTCCATATAAAAAAAGACTAGTAGCAAATACTAGTCCTATGAGCATTTATCTACTCCCTATACATAATAACAGGCAAAAATGCTAAAAGTGCCATGGCCAACATAATATAATATACTAACATATAGTGTCCGAAATGCTGGTAGACACCCGCAGAAATAGTAGGACCAATTAGGGAGGCAGGGATTAGTGCTAATACTATGGCACTTAAATTTTGCGGGAAATATTTTTCACCAAATTTATGCTTGGTAAGGGCTGCTGATAGGGTAGGTGATGCTCCATAACCAATACCTCCCAATATAAAACCCATTCCTATATATAAAATAAAAGCAAATTTATTAGCCATCATAATCAATAATAGACACACTATAAAGACTAGGTTGCCTGTAAACATAGCTTTTTTCCCACCAAACTTATCTGTAATGGCACCAAAAATAAGTCTTCCCAAACCATTTCCTATAGATACCATCCCTACTATAAGGGGTAGTGCAAACTCTGAAACTCCCACCTCTGCTGCCATATAGCTTGCATTAGAAACCAAAGCTAAACCAATAGACGATACTATGGTGGCCCAGCCAAATAGCATCCAAAAATCTACAGTTTTTAGCATCTGCAAAAGTTTATAATTCCTCTGGTTAGTTCCCCTTGAAGTGGAGCCTCCCTCGATTTCTGGATCCATAAGCATAAATGACCCAATCGCAAAAATTACAAAAAAAGTTATTGCTAATAATTTAAAAGTTCTTACCCATACGAGGGCATCCATAATCCTCTTAACAGCGATTCCCAGTATTAAACTGCCTAGGCCCATACCCATTAGAAGGGTACCTGTGGCAAAACCTCCCCTGGAGGGATACCATTTAGGTACGGTAGATAAAATTGCATTATAGCTAAGACCCACACCAAATCCGCAAAAAACACCATAGGATATATATAATTCCCAAATACTTGTAATCCGAGATGCCCAGTAAAAACCTCCTAAAAACAAAATTGCCGAAATAAGCAGGATATTACCAGGTGAACGTTTTCTTAAAAGAATACCTGAGGCTATTGAACCCAGGCAGAAGGTAATCATACTAATAGAAAAAGTTGTAGAGGTTTGACTTCTACTCCAATTAAAGGCCTCCTCCAATGGTGCAGCAAACAAAGACCAGGCGTATATTAGGCCTAAAAATAACATTAAAATAGTTCCAACAATCAATATTCTTCTCTTCATAAGTTAACCTCCATTTATTTGATTGGTATAGATTTTATATTTTCCATTATAAGAGTCCCCCTTAGAGTAACTCTAAAGGGGACTAGAAGTCAAATCCCCAGGGGCCTTATATATAGTATATCATTTTATTCAGCCCAAATCTCCTCATCTGTTGGTGGTGCATCCTTTCTTGGATAGGCAATGGTAGATATATTTAATAAATGCTTGTAGGTTAAGTTCTCGGAAATACTGTTACCACCCCATGAACCACAACCCAATGAGGGTGTTGGATTTAGATGGGTAAATAGTCCCCCACCACCGGCAGCAATTCCTGGTACATTTACTAACAGCCTACCTACTGGCAATTCAACAGCTGCGTATTCAATATTTGCCTTGTTATTTGAATGAACTACAGCAGTATGCCCTGCACCTTGATATAGTAAATTGGCTCTAGCTATCTCAACCCCTTCCTTGAAATCTTCATAGCTTGTCATTATCAATACAGGACAAAGCTTTTCGCCACAAAGTAGGTCCTCATTACCCCGTGCCTCCCTAGCAACTAGCAGGGCAGAAGTATCCTTTGCTACATCTATTCCTGCATTTTTGGCTATTTCAAAGGCTGATTTTCCAACTATTTCTCCCCTCAATCTACCATCCTTAAACAAGGCATCCCTAACCTTATCTACCTCTTTTTCATCTTCGATATAATAGGCTCCCTGTTTTTCCAAGGCTTTAATCATTTCAGCTTTTTTATCCTTGTGGACAATAACTGATTGATTGCAGGCACAAATTACCCCATTATCAAAACTTCTACCCATGATTATAAACTCTCCGGCCAAATCCAAATTATCATAATCATAGTCCACTATTGTTTGCACGTTACCCTGGCCCACTCCAAAGGCAGGTTTTCCACTAGAATATGCTGCCTTCACCATACCCATTCCACCTGTAGCAACTATTACATCAGATTTTGCCATGAGCTCTTGAGTTGCCTCATTACTTGGTTCTTCCACCATTTGAATAATATTTTTAGGTGCATTTATTTTGTCAAGGGCCTCATTCATATATTGGATAGTCTTACCTGTAGTCTTTACTGCCCTGGGATGAGGAGAGACAATAATTGTATTTCTACCCTTAATTGCCAACATAGCATTTCCTAAGGGGGTAATAGTTGGGTTAGTAGTTGGGGCAACAGAAGCAACAACTCCCTTAGGATGAGCCACATAGATTAGCCCTTTCTCCTCATCCCTATCAATGATACCAACAGATTTTTGATTCTTCATGGTAAGCCAAACCCCAGAACCCATGGTAGTATTCTTAATAATTTTGGATTGTACATCTCCCATCTTTGTTTCTGCTATGGCTAGTTCTGCTAATTCTTCAGCATTTTCATGAACCGCCTGGTTAATAACACGGCACATTAGGTCGACATCTTCCTGGCTGCATTTTTTCATTTCTTCAAGGGCAATCCTTGAATTTTCCAGTAACTTCTTAAGATTTTGACTCATACTTTGCAACCCCTTTCTTTTTCCCCTTTTTATTTGATAATACCCTACTTTTTCTTCTTCTCCCTAGTTTGATATAATTTTATTTTAAAGTTTTAACAAAAACATGGGCTTTCTCAAGACCATTAATCACCCTTAAAATCCCAAGAGCCAAGGCCTCCATTTCATTTTCTCCTGGCATCAGTATGACGGGGGCTATAAAACCCACCCTATCTTTAATCCAATTAGTTAACATGGAGGAATAAGCCATACCACCAGTTAAAATTATTGCATCTAGTTTACCAGCTACAACAACGGCCAATTTACCTATGTTTTTTGCTATATTATGGGCCATAGCTTCATAGATTAGAGCCGCCTTTTGGTCGCCTTCCTTTATTTTTTTCTCTACCTCCCTGGCATCTGTTGTCGCAAAATAGGCATTTAAGCCTCCCTGTCTCCTAACCTTTGCCATCATCTTCCTGTAGTTGTATTGGGGACTAGTAGCCATTTCTATTAATTGAAATCCTGGTAAACCTCCAGCTCTCTCCGGAGAAAAGGGTCCTTCATCATCAGATATCATATCTATCATCCGCCCATACTTGTGTAAACTTAGGGTAATTCCCCCACCTAGGTGGGCTACAATCATAGATAATTTATTATAAGCTAGACCAATCTCCCCTGCATACTTGATTGCTGATGCTCTCATATTAAGGTTATGGACCATCCCCTTTCTCTCCATTTCTGCTAATCCCGTAATCCGAGCAATAGGCTCTAATTCATCGACGGTCACTGGATCATAGACATAGGATTCTATATTTAAATCCTCAGAGATTGAGTAGGCTAAAATGGCCCCCAAATTTGAAGCGTGTTCATTTTGGGGATGATACCTCAGTTGATAGACCATATCCTCATTTACTTTATAGGCTCCGGATTTAACAGGAGGTAAAAGACCACCCCTGGCTACTATAACCGAAATACTTCCTAATTCAATCCCTTGCTTTTTTAGTAGGGAAAGGATGGTATCCTTTCTCATAGAATACTGATCCATTATTTCATGATATTTGGCCAGCTCTTCCTGACTATGTTCGATACTTTCTATAAACAAAGGGATATCATCATCATATATGCCTAGTTTGGTAGAAGTAGACCCCGGATTAATTACCAATATTCTTGTCTTCATATAATCCTTCCTTTTTATCATAATAGGTTTTCTTTACTGCATTTTATCTATTCACCATCAACTTCTTCCAAAGGTGGCAAGGGCCAAAAGTCTAGAAGATCACCATAAGCTGCCCACATTGGAAATAATAAACCTAGCATCATAGTATTAATAGCAAAAAGATTATCCGGATATACCATGGCCTCACCAAAATGCCACATGCAGAAATTTTTCACCAATATATATCCAAGAATCCCTATTACTATAGAAAAAACAAGGTTTAAAAAGCCCCCGGCCACTGACTGTAGCTGATTGCCAGGCCAGGTTTGAAAAATTGTCAGAGTTATTAAAACCCCGAAAATTACAGCTATTGCATAGGACATAAAGAGTAATGGTTCAAGATTCATTTGGTATATTGCAATATTAAAGGTAACAGCACCGAAAACAAGGCAGGTAAGGGTTACAGCCCCACCGAACATTGGCTGTTCCAATTTGAATTTACTAAAGGGCCACATTCCTAATATGGCAAAACACCACAGGAATGCAACAGAGGTAATAGCATAGGTTATAGCATGTTCCCATAGAAATGGCCCTCCTGCTGCCCTAAACATAGCTAGGGGACCTCCATCAAGGTATAGGGGGACAGCATCAATGGGCGAGGGATTTACTCCCGCTGGATAAGATAAGACATTAAAGTTAAATAATTGGATCAAAAGAAATGCAATTGTATAAGCAGTAATTATAAATGAAAAGCCCGCCGCAGGTAAGGATAATTTTGTAAAAGGCCAAAAATTAAATGCTAGAAAAAGGAAAAATATTGTTATTATCGATAATATAGTATGAATAGCTACATAGGGATGGAGAGCCCCACCCCCTAGGAAGTTGATTAAACCATAACAAACCACAGTTCCCCAACAGAAGGCGAAAATAACTAAGACCATTCCCCCTATTGGCTGGGGTATATTATCTATGGGCAGACTTTTGCCCTTCCATAATGCCCCCAATACCACGAACATACCAATACAAGACATAATTAAATAGCCAAAAAACCCTGTAAAAGTTTCAATGCTATATATACTAGTAAGAATGAAAGATATAATAATAGTGACAATCAAAACAAATATACCACGCCAGGGTTGTTTTTTAGCCCAGCCAGCCCTTAAAAATTGATTATTCACTTCTTATACCACCCTTCTTTTTAATTAATACAAACATTAAACTTTTGATTTAATCCAATAGATTATAAAACTATTGCCCCTGCCAATGCTAATGATAAGTATTTTTCCTCCATAGATGCTCCTCTAGAGGTTACAACAATAGGGACCTTGGCACCTAGTATTAATCCTGCCATTGTTGCCCCTGACATTTCAACTAGACACTTACCCAAAATATTTCCTGCAGCTATATTGGGGGTTAGCAAAATATCTGCATCCCCTGCTACATCACTAACATATTGTTTTGCTAGGGCCTTTTCCTTATTAATTGCTAGATCAAAGGATATGGGACCCTCAATAAGGCAATTTTTTATTATACCTTCCTGGTTCATTTTTTTCAGTTCCGCCCCATCAATTGTTTCAGGCATTTTAGGATTTACCTTTTCAATTGCTGCTAAAATCCCTACTTTAGGTTTTGTATATCCTAAACTAATCAAGGCATTGACAGCATTTTCTATAATAGCCTTTTTCTCCTCAAGATTTGGATACAGAACCATACCCCCATCCGTGGTAACCAACATTTTATGATATTTGGGTACTGTTTGTATAGCCATATGGGACATGATACGGCCAATCCCAAGACCCTTGTTTTTGTCAACAACTGCCTTTAATAATTGGCCAGTTTGCAAACTTCCCTTCATTAAAAAATCTGCCTTTTTCTCATTAACCAATCTGACGCCTAGCTGAGCCGCTTCATCAGGGTTTTCCACATCAAAGTTTTCAAAATCCTCGATACTTTCCCCCCTTTCCAAGAGTAGTTTTTGAATTTTGCATGTGTTACCAATAAGTATTGGTTCTAAAATTCCTTCTTTTTTTGTTTTTAAGCTAGCTTCTATGGCTTCTTTATCCTCTGCACAAACAAGGGCTACTTTTTTCAAACTAGTTGCTTTCTTTAGTTTCTGGATAATATCATCAAAACTTTTTAAATACACCTCCAACCCTCCTTTTCCTTTAATATTTGATACCTTAATTAACCTAAAGTATTACTTAATAAAAATATTATCAGAAAATTAAGATATAATATTGTATAAAACGGAAAACTTATAGAAATATCACTAATTATAACTTGCCTTTTTATGGAAGTCATATATACTTGAGGTAAGGTTTAGAAAATTCTGAACACAGACATTAAATTAATTTACTAATAAAAGGGGGGCTTTTATGGATATGAGCTTGATACAATTAAATAGACTTATTGGCCAGGTCTCTCCGCCAATACAACCTATGGTTAAGGCTAATGTAAATAATTATACAGAACTTGTATTGGAATGGAATCCTATCTCAATAAAAAGACATGCCCTGCTTTACCAGTTTATAACCCACCCTAAGAAAAATAACCTTCTTTTAATCCCAGACGGTTGTATTAATTTATTATTTGAATGTACTGATGCCAGTCCCCAAATCTTCCTTTTGGGTGTTTTACTAAAAGAAAAAATAATAAGCTTAAAACCTAACACCCTATATTTCGGTTTTAAACCATATTCTACAGCCCCTATAAAAAATAAATATTTGAATATAATTAAATCCCTAGATAAAAAAGTTGATTTCAAAAATTATCTACCAGAAAGCCAAAAATTAATGGAGGCAATCTTGTCATTGGATAATATAGAAAGTCGAAGTCGGATTTTCCTTGACTATGCCCGGAAATATTTAATAAATTATAATTACATTTATGATTTGGGTGAACATCTATCCCTCACAATGTGTTTGGAAAAAGGTCAAAGAAAAATATATGAGTTAACTGAAAATGTTGGTTATAGCGAAAGGTACTGCCGAAAGAAATTTAAAGAACTCTTGGGAATAAATTTAACTAACTACAATAGTATTATGAGGTTTCAAAATGCAATGAAGGCCTTTATACATAAAAACATTAGTCTAACTGATATAGCCCATAATAGTGGTTATTTTGACCAATCCCACTTTATTAGAGACTTTAGAAAGTATACATCCAAGTCACCAGGGGAGTTTAAGAAAAAAATAGTAAATTAATTTTATTAAAGTTAACTACTGAAAGCGTGATTAATCTCTATTTGCCTAATCACGCTTTTACTGTTTATGCTAGCAGCCAATTGCCATGTAACTATAGCAAGTTTATATATTAAATATAAGATTGATTTTAAAACTTAGTTTTTAAATAAACCCTAATGGGAATTTTTTTGTTTTATTTTATTAAAATGCATAGTATAATGGATTGAAACCATGAATAGCAAAATCTAATAAAGAATAGGAGGGAAGACCAGTTAAAATTTCTACATGCCTTTAGGGAAATTATCAACTGGGATTTTAAATGAGGAAAAAATATTTGCTTATGATTACCATATTAATATTTGTTTTAGTAAATAGTATTAATATATCAATGGCACAAGATAGGATGGAAATACAAAAGGATTTGATTAAGGAAATCTTTGAGTTTTTTTCCGAGATATATGGACCCTATAGACCCCCCTTATATGAAGATGAATTAGGAGGGAAAAAAATTAATCTTGATGGGATTAATCTAATGGAATTACCCATGGTTGAAGACGTGATGCAAGAAAGGGATTCAATCATATACAAATATTCCTTAAGGGATAGAGATATCACAGTTAAGGAATTGGCAGATATACTGGCTCCAGAACTAGAACTTACATATAATAACTACCAGTATTATAGGTCCCATATAGGGGATAGTGCAAATCGAAATATATTAAAGCTATATAGCGAGGGGATTTTAAAAACGGATTCTAATGGAAATATAAATCCAAGCAAAATACTATCAAAGGATGAACTACTAGAAATATCTCAAAGATTAGATAGCCCTCAAAAACCTCAGAGACCTGCCTATATAAATAAAGCTAATATACCTATATTAATGTATCACGAAATCAATCCCTTACCTAAAAATGGCCCAACTGGCCTATATGTAAGCCAAGAAAATTTTAAAAAACAGTTAGATGCTTTAAAGGAAAAGGGCTATAGTACAATAACAATGGAGCAATTGCATAAGCACTGGAATAATAAGACCCCATTACCTGCAAAACCTATTGTTCTAACTTTTGATGACGGCTATGCTTCTCATTATAATTTTGCCTACAAGGAAATGAGTAAGAGGGGGATGACGGGAACTTTTTATATTATTACCTCTATGGTAGGTACAGACACCATAAGAACAAGGGAAGGCTTGCAAAAAATGTATAATGCTGGTATGGAAATAGGAAGTCATAGTGTTACACATATGGATGCTAGATATAATAGTAATGATAAAGTCTTAGAGGAATGGAAGGTTTCTCAAAAATTCCTGCAAGATACCTTAGGGGTTCCCATAGAACATTTTTGTTACCCCATTGGGGGTGTAACTCCTTATGCTAGACAAACATTAAAAAACCTAGGCTATAAAACCGCTGTAAGAACGAGCTATGGTAAGGCAAATAAGGCTCAAGGAATGTACGATTTAAAGAGAATTAGAATGGACTATAAGGATAGTATAGCTGGTTTTTTAAATAAAATAAAATAGGTTTGAAACTCCTTGGAGTTTCAAACCTATTTTATTACTATTTGCCCCTTTATTCATATCTTGTTACCTCAAAACGATAAAGTTTGTACTTTTCCCTAAAAGTAATCCCTGCTTTTCTCTTAGCTATATCCACCTGGTCTTTAACAGTGTTTACCCCCTCAAGATTAGGCAATAATAAACCCCGTTTATATCCAGCTTCTACTATAACCCCATATTTTTTGATATCTAATTCCTCCAAACTTTTTATGGGCTCGATTTCATGTAAAATATCCACCTTTATATCCAATAGAGGCAATTCCTCTTCCTCTATAGGGTTAAACCTACTATCTGAACTAGATGCTTGAATAGCATTTCTTATAAGCTCTTCAGCCACATTTGCTTGTGTGGGTTTAATTGTACCTATGCACCCCCTAAGCTGTCCATCCTTATGTATTGACACAAAGGCCCCCGCCCTCTTATTTTCTACATATTTTGTCCAATCTTTATCCTGAAATTCATTCCGAATATCAGCAAATACCAACCTCATTCCAGATTTTATCCAATGTTCAATAGAAGCCCGAGCTAAGGCAATAAAGGGGTTTTCTTTGCTTATGTTTTTCTTGTCTAAACTTTTAATTTCCTTTTCTAAAAAACTTTTACTTCCTTCTCCTGTCGGCTCTACAAAGGCAGTCATATAACCTACACCAAAGGGTCCCTCATAGGAGAAGACTTTAGACCTGGTAACCATTCCATCTAAGCTCCCCAAACCCATAGCAAAGGGCCTTAATCCGCACTCGCCCGCAGGTTCATATACCTCCTTAGGCATATTCACAATAGCATCAATATCTCCCCCAGCTATGGCCTCAACTACTTTCTCATCAAATACCCTACCCATAGGATTATAGCTATAGGGCCCCTCCTCTTTTAGTTTATGGGACATATCGCCACTAGCTAGAAAAACTGTCTTTAAACCTAGTTCCATTATAGTTTCTCTTATAATTTTTCCGATCCTATATAGCTCTAGGGGGCTTAACATTCCTATTGTTACATGAAGCAATTCATAATCCTCCCAATACTGGTCAATATAATATAGGGGTATAAAGGCTCCATGATCCATCTCAACCCTGGCCCTATATCTTTTCCCCTTATTTTGGTCTAGGAAGACTCCTGGAATATTTTCCTCCTTAAAAATCTCAGATAATTTTGATATTAAATCCATATTAATTGTTTTATTTAATTTTATCTGGGGTCTTCCAAAGTTGCCCATATCACCTGTAATTTCTTCTTCCGCTAATATACATATGCCATCTGAAAACACATTTCCATGGGGGGTTATAACAACAAGCAGTTCAGGCTTTTTTTCAGCAACCTTTTTAGCCATTTTTCTCATCCCATCAATTGTGTCTTGGGCCTCCCTTTCCCTACCTCCACCAATTTCAGGTATAATTATTGGAGGATGGGGCGAAATTGCTAATCCCAATAAGTTATTCATCCTATTACCTCCCTTTATAACTATTTAAATTATATATTCCCCAAATAAACATTCGTTAGATAAGTCTCTGCTATTTTTTTTGCCTCCATCATAAGGCTTGGACTTGTTGCTGGTTCCTTCCACTGGTATCTAGGAAAATATCTTGATAGGTGGATGGGGATTGTCTTATCAACAGATGCTAGCCATTGAAATAATTCAGTTAGCTCTTCCAAGTCATCATTCATCCCCGGTACAATTAATGTGGTTACCTCTAGATGGCAAAACTTATTTGCCAGCTCAATAGATTTTTTAACCGGTTCTAAGGACCCATCACAAACATTCCTATAGGCCTCATCCCTATAGGCCTTTAGGTCAATGTTCATTCCGTCAACATATTGTAATAAATATTCTAAAGGCTCCTTCTCAATATAACCATTTGTTACCACAATATTTTTTAATCCCCTGTGTTTTGCTATCTTTGCCGTGTCTAGCATAAACTCGTAAAAAATTGTAGGTTCATTATAAGTATATGATATGGAGGGTATCTTGTGGTTTAGTGTGATTTTTACTATTTCTTCCGGACTTTTCTTCATAGTTGAAGGTATTTCTTTTGAAATGGAATAATTTTGACAAAAAGCACATGCAAAATTACAACCAAAACTTCCTATAGATAGGGTTTGGCTACCTTCCATAAACTTATAGAGGGGTTTCTTTTCAATAGGGTCGATATTGATAGCTGATAATTTACCATAATTTAAGCTATATAATTCATTTTTAATATTCTTTCTTACGCCACACTTACCCACCTTTGTAGGGGATATTTTGCATTTATGGGGACATAATTTACAATGAATTTTATTTTCAACCAATTCATAATATCTGGCCCTTTTCAAATAAATTCTCCTCCTTATAATATAATCTTATCTTAAGTCTCCTGTGTTTTTAATGTTTTGTCAATGGTGCCCCCGCCTAAACAAAGTTCATTCTCATAGAAAACTACAGCCTGACCAGGAGTTACCGCCTTCTGAGCTTGCTTGAAGATAACCCTGCATTCCCCTGAGCCTATTATTTCAACCCTAACCTCTTGATCTTTTTGTCTATATCTAAATTTGGCAGTGCATTCAAAGCTGGATCCTGGTTCTTTTCCGCTAACCCAACTAAGATCAGTTGCTATTAACCCAATAGAATATAGGGCAGGGTGTTGCTCCCCTTGAACCACATAAAGAATATTGCTCTCCAAATCCTTGCTTACAACAAACCATGGCTCGCCTGTGCCACCACCGCCTATGCCTAAACCCCTTCTTTGACCTAAGGTATAATACATTAATCCATTATGTTGTCCCCTTACATTTCCTGCTAAATCCATAATCTTTCCTGGCTTTGCAGGTAGGTACTTGGATAAAAATTCAGTGAAGTTTCTTTCTCCAATGAAACAAATTCCCGTGCTATCCTTTTTATTGGCTGTGACCAGCCCTCTCTCCTCTGCTATTTTTCTTACTTGTTTTTTGTCTAGATGACCAATGGGAAATAAACTTTTAGATAATTGGTATTGATTAAGGGTGTTTAAGAAATAACTTTGGTCTTTATTCCTATCCTCTCCCCTTAATAGCCTATATTTTCCCCCTCTATAATCAATCTGGGCATAGTGACCAGTTGCCAGATATTTGCCTCCTAATTTTAAGGCATATTCTAGAAAAGCCTTAAATTTAATTTCCTTATTACACATCACATCAGGATTTGGTGTTCTACCCCTTTTGTATTCCTCTAGAAAATACGTAAAGACCCTATCCCAATATTCTTTTTCAAAATTTACCGTATAATAGGGTATGTCAATCTGATCACAAACCCTTCTTACATCATCATAGTCCTCAGTTGCTGTGCAATTGCCCTCTTTGTCTTTTTCATCCCAGTTTTTCATAAAAATCCCGATTACATCATAACCCTCTTCCTTTAATAAAAGGGCCGCAACTGATGAATCGACTCCTCCTGACATACCAACCACTATCTGGCTATCCTTTTTAACTCTGTTCATTTTGAAAACCTTCCTTTGCCTAAATAAATCTTTTTCATGGCCTTTAGGCCATATTGCCATAAGGCCTCATTATAATCTTATCATTATTCTATCTTTATATCTATATTGTATACCTTACTTGCACTTATGCCATATGTGACTTTTAGGGAAAATCAATATTTTATATCCCACTAATTGGTCCAGTATAGTCAAATAAGTCCCTAAAGCTATTATAATTTATTTCAAACTCCAGTATGCCGTATTTGTAATGTGTATATTCATTTGATTGGAAAAATATAAATAAAGAATTCCTTGTTAAATAAAATTCCTGTTGAATATCTATTGTTTCAAAATCCACCAATAGGGATATACCCCTTCTGCAAATTTCTGATTTAATATGCCTATTAATGGGAGAAAGGTATTCATGTCCTTTAATAAATATATCTTCCAACTGGAGAAGTTGTCCCCTACACAAATCAAAATTCAATGCCCTTAGGATTCTTTGATTATAGGGAAATTTCCCCTCCTTGGATTTAAGGTCTAACAATAAACTTAAAAGTCGGGCTGTCTTTAACTTTACACTATAACTACAGGACACCTCCCTAGTATAATCCCCTATATAACCAAGTTCTACAATAGCCTTGTATATTTCTTCCTCTATAGTTGTGTTGACAAACTTTTCAACCCCTATATCCTTTAACCCTGTAATCTTTGGGTAATATAAACTGGCCCGCCTTTTAATCAGTTTTTTTCCTATAATGGTAAACTGATTTGCCTTCCCACCCATATTGGCATCACCCCTTATAAATCCAATCTCCTATTCATTACCTAGCTATCTTATACTTTATGATATTCAGAGATTGTACAGGAGTTCCAAAATCTTTGGCTAAATTAAAGGAATAAGCTCTTTTAATAGAGAAGTTAAGATTTGCAAGAAAAATATTATAAAGGAAGGTGTTTTACCATGTTTGACAATAAAATAAAAAAACGCTTGAAAAGTGGGGATGCTGTCATTGGAAGCTTCATTACCTGTAATTCTCCGGACTTAATTGAAATAATGGGATTGGCCGGTTTCGACTTCATTGTAATTGATACAGAACATGGTCCCCTTTCCATAGAAACAACAGTAGACCTAATTAGGGCTGCAGAACTTAGAGGCCTTACCCCTATTACTAGGGTTACCAATACCATGGAATCCACTATCCTTCGTACCCTTGATGTTGGTGCTCATGGTATCCAGGTCCCCCAGGTCTACAATTCAACTATAGCAAGGCAAATAGTAAAATCTTCAAAATACTTCCCTATAGGAAATAGGGGGTTGGCAATGCCCCGTAGTTCTGACTATGGGATTCACCCACCAATTGACTATTTTAAACATACTAATAAAGAAACTATGATAGTTTTACATTGCGAAAACAGGGAGAGTCTAGATAATCTTGAAGAAATTGCCCAAATTCCTGAAATAGATGTTATCTTCCTAGGGCCCTTTGATATGTCCCAGTCCCTTGGCATCCCTGGACAGGTACATCATCCCTTAATTAAAGATGCAGCTGAAAAAGTTGTAGATATTTGTAGAAAAAATAATATTGCTCCTGGAATTTTTGTATCAAGCGGAGAAGAGGCAAGAAATAAAATCCAAAGTGGCTTCCAGTATATTACAATAGGTATGGACACAAGTTTATTTTACCAGGCATGTTTAAAAGAAATTAAAAGTATAAAAAAATAGCCTGATACAATTCTCCTTTAGATTTGACCATAATTTTTATATTATTCACTCAGTTTTCTGATACCTCGGGTATCCAAATCCTGCATTATATCCCTAATAGCCATTCCATCAATTATTATATCCTTTGTCAATTCATAAAGGGGCACCATAACAAAGGCCCTTTCCATCATCCTTGGATGAGGAACTGACAATTTATCCTCCCGGGAGCTAAAGCCTTCATAACAGAGTATATCTATATCTATAGTTCTAGGTCCCCATGTAATAGTTCGTTTCCTTTTTAATTCCTTCTCTATATTGTTGCAATAATCAAGAAGTTCATAGGGACCTAGATTAGTATTTATTTCAACAACAATATTTAAAAATAAGTCCTGATCTAGATAACCAACTGGCTCCGTTTCATAATAGGAGGAAAGCCCTGTTACTATTATATTTTCTCCAGTATCTAAAAGCTCTACTGCCCTATTAATATTTTCTCTTTTATTCCCCATATTGCTACCCAAACCAAGGTATGCCTTAACCATTGTTACTCCTCCTAATTTCCACACCAACATAATCATATATTCCTTTAATTGGAGCCTCTGGTTTTTTTATGCCTATATTTACCTCCTTAATCATAGGATACTTGTCTAATATACTATTAGCTATACTTTCAGCCAGGGCCTCTAGTAAATTAAATCTTTTATTCACTACTATATTTTCTATTATTCCATATACCTGCGCATAATTTATTGTATCTGATACCTCATCGCTAATTCCAGCCTTTCTTAAATCTGCCAGTATTTCCACATCAATAATAAATTTTTGCCCTATTTTTTTTTCCTCAGCTAATACCCCATGGTAAGCATAAAAGGCTAAATCCTTTAACTTTATTTTATCCATTTTCTACCCTCACAATCCTATCTGTTAATCTAATGGCCCTGAGATTTTCTTGGATATCATGGACCCTAATAATATCAATTCCTTGAATTATACCCATTACAGAAGTGGCCAAGGTGCCTTCTACCCTATCACTAGCAGGTAAATTTAAGACCTTTCCAATCATAGACTTTCTAGAAGTGCCCAAAAGAATCGGATACCCTAAATCTGTTAATTCTCCTAGTCTCCCCATAAGTTCTATATTTTGATTAAGGTCCTTGCCAAAACCTATTCCTGGGTCAATGATAATATTTTCCTCTTTTATACCACCCTTTAAGGCCAAGGCAATGGAAGTTTCAAAATAATCCTTAAGTTCCTCTATTATATCTTTTTTATATTTATTTCCCCTCTGGTTATGCATGATAACAATGGGGACTTGGTATTTACCTACCACTTGGGCCATATATGGATCCCTCTGTAAACCCCACACATCATTTATCATCTCAACACCTAGTTGCAAAACCTTTTCTGCTACCTGGGCCTTATAGGTATCGACAGATATTGGTATTTCAATTTCTGCAATCAATCTTTTTAAAACTGCTAGTATCCTCTTTAATTCATCCCCACTAGTAATCCCCACTGAACCCGGCCTTGTTGATTCCCCTCCTATATCTATAATATCTGCTCCTTTTTTGACCATATCCTTAGCATGGGATACAGCCTTTTCTACATCTATATAATTACCACCATCAGAAAAGGAATCAGGTGTAACATTAAGAATGCCCATAATATATGTCCTAGACCCTAAATTTAGTATACTATCCCCGCACTTAAGGACCTGTCTTGCCTTTTTTTTATATGTAATTCTTCTCATATGGTCCCCCTCCATTAATCATGTAGTTTAATCAGAGACATTGCCTCGGCCCTTGCCTTAACATCTCTTTGGAATATTCCCCTAACAACTGAAGTAATTGTCTTTGAACCAGGTTTCTTTACCCCCCTCATGGTCATGCACATATGTTCCGCCTCTATTACAACAATTACTCCGTGGGGTTCAAGTTTTTTTACTATGGTATCAGCTATTATAGAGGTTAATCTTTCCTGGAGTTGGGGCCGTTTTGATACAGTGTCTACTACCCGGGCCAACTTGCTTAATCCTGTCAATTTCCCATTCTTGGGAATATAGCCCACATGTGCTTTCCCATAAAACGGTATCAAGTGATGCTCACATACCGAATAAAAGGGAATGTCCTTGACCAATACTAATTCCTCATGCCTTTCATCCTGGAAATAGATATCTAAATGGTCCTCAGGATTCTCTTGCAAACCTGAAAATATCTCCTGGTACATCCGAGCAATCCTTTGGGGTGTATCCTTTAACCCTTCTCTATGGGGATTCTCGCCTATTGCTTCCAATATATCCCTCACTGCCTTTTCTATTTTAACCTTATCCATTTTTTACCCCTCTTTTTCCTTTGAATTATATATAAGTAAAAACTCTATCAATTAAATTTATCCCTATAAATACAAGCAAGGCTAATG
>CAYMGQ010000006.1:0-124383 GCA_964390055.1 uncultured Clostridiaceae bacterium | reverse complement strand
TATCTTTTAAAATTTCCCCTTGTAGATCTAATCGCAAAAGATATTTTAGTAAAGTAAGCAGTAAAATGTAATAAAATTAGCTGGCGAATTTTTGAGACTAATCAGATTTTGACAGAAACATAGCAACTAATTTATTATAATAATTCCTTCTTAGCCTTGGGGTATCTTTTTTAAATATTTTATACTAATATTTTTTATAAATACATTGTAGGAGGAGGACATAGGATGACTGAACAGATGAATAGAGAAGCTTCCATTTATGTGTCAGGTCTAATTGAAAGGGCAAGACAAGCTCAAGAAATCATTGAAGGTTATAAGCAGGAAAAAGTAGACCATTTAGTTACAGCTATAGTTTGGAACGTTGTAAAAGCAGGTAATATAGAAAAAATATCTCAAATGGCGGTAGATGAAACACAATTAGGAAATTACGAGTCTAAATATGCCAAACTTATGACTAAACTCAAGGGAGCCCTTAGAGATATGCAGGGACAAAAAAGTATGGGCGTAATCGAGGAAGATAAGGAGAGAGGAATCATAAAAATAGCTAAACCTGTTGGGGTTGTAGGGGCAGTAAATCCGACTACCAATCCAGAGGCAACACCGGTACTTAAGGCAATAATGGCTATAAAAACTAGGAATGCTATTGTGATGTCCCCTCATCCTAGGGCCAAAAAAACAAATACCTACATAGTTAATTTAATGAGAAAAGTGTTGAAAAAGTATGGTGTTCCCGAGGATGTAATTATCGGGATAGAGGAACCAACTCTTGAGATTACTCAGGAATTAATGAAACAATCAGATTTAGTATTGGCAACTGGTGGTTCAGGAATGGTAAAGTCAGCCTATTCCTCTGGTACTCCAGCATATGGGGTTGGGGTAGGAAATGCTGTGGTTGTTGTTGATGAAACAGCTGATATAGGGGATACAGCTAATAAAATAATGCGAAGTAAGACCTTTGATTATGCAACAAGTTGCTCAGCTGAAAACTCATTAGTAATACAGGAGGATATATATGATGAACTTGTTGATGCATTGGAGAAAGAGGGCGGCTATCTCCTGGACAAAAAGGAAAAAGAAATATTGGAGAAAAAAATGTGGACAGATGGTGTTTTGAATAGGGAAATTGTTGCCCAACCAGCCAGTAGGATTGCCCAGGTGGCTGGCCTAGAAATAGCTGAAGATAGAAAGTTTTTGATGGTGGAGGAGGAGGGAATAGGAGCTGATTACCCCTTTTCCGGAGAGAAACTATCTGTAGTGGTTGCCTTATATAAATATAAAAACTTTGATGAGGCTATAAATACCGTAAACAAAATAATAGGATACCAAGGCGAGGGTCACTCATGTGGAATCCATTCGACAGATGATGATCGCATACTCAAATATGCTTTAGAAACAAAAACAAGCAGGTTGATGGTAAGACAACCCCAATGCCTATCTAATAGTGGGGCTTGGACAAATGGTATGCCCATGACATTAAGTCTTGGTTGTGGAACCTGGGGAGGAAATATTTCTGGAGACAATATAACATGGAAACACCTGTTGAATATAACCTGGGTTTCCTATCCAACAGAAAGCAATCAACCTTCTGATGAGGAATTATTTGCTGGTGTAATGGAGGAATAAATCATAGGGTAACTTACTAAATTAGCTTGACTATAATCCATAGGGTTATGGAAAAAATAAAACAATTCGCTTGGGATAAGTTGATCTTATGACATAATATGCCTGAAGCGAAACGAAAGGAATGATTTAAGTTATGACAAGCGCAGTTGAACTAAAAGAGAAACTTAAAGCCGGTGGAGTTAGTTTCATGGTGGTAACCCCTTTCAATGAAAACCAAGAGATTGATTATGATGGTTTTAGAGAAAATATCCGTTTCCTATTGGATAAGATTAAGGGTTTTGACACATGTACCATTACTCCTGCAGGAAGTAATGGGGAGTTTGTACACCTAAGTGAAGAAGAACAAAAAGAAGTAATTAAAGTATGTGTTGAGGAAGTAGCAGGAAGGGCGACAGTTGTTGCCGGAACAGGTAGGGCAGGAGCAACATCTACTATAGAGATTAGTAAATATGCTCAAGATGTAGGTGCAGATGGGGTACAGGTAATACTTCCTTACTATTTTGTACCAATGGAGGAAGGTATGTACAACCACTATAAGGAGCTTGCTGATGCTATTGATATAGGAATAGTGGTATATAATAACCCAGCCTTCTCTGGATCATGGATAAAACCAGCACTTATGAAGAAAATGATTGAAGATTTTGGTGGTAATGGTAAAATTGCTGGTGTTAAAGAAAACACACCACACTTGATGTTATTTAATGCAATGTCAAAGGTGTTAAAAGAAGCGGGAGTCGCTTTACATAGTGGCTTTGGTGAGCAATGGTATGCTTATCAATTCCCATGGGGTGCAGACGGAATGGCAACTCCTTTTGGTAACTTCTTCCCTGAGTTTCCTATGGAAGTATATAAAGCATCTGAAAACAATGACTTTGAAACAATCGGTAATTTATTAGATAAAATGGCACCATATTATGCTTTTGTATCTAAGTGTAGTGCAGCTAGGTCAGATACTGGTATCTTAACAAAACCAGGTGGATCTATTTATGGTGAGGGGAACTTGAGATTTGGCATTATAAAGGCGGCAATGAATCTAGTAGGGTTAAATGGTGGTAGAATGCGTACACCATTAACAGGAATAACACAAAAAGAAACTGACGAATTAAAAGAGATCTTGAAATACTTAAAGTTAATCTAATGGCTACAAATTAGAAATTGTCACCTGATGAGAATATAGTAGGTATTTATGTAACAGGATTCCTATTATTGGTTGGGCCTATAGATTATAAATCTTTGCAGCAGACAATAGACCAACATTTATCCTATGTCTCTTAATAGGGTGGTAAAACCATAAAACAAAAGGGGTATCAAGGCCGGCAACAGACGTAATAAATGATTAATTACCTTAAACATTAGATTTTGATTTCCTAGCAGTATAATTAGTTAAACTATAATAGGTATGGGTCATGGAAGATTATTAACATGGAAGCAAAATTCATTTAAATCGTTAATATTATATATGTAGGACTTTGACATTATTAGAAACTCTGACCAGTGTAGTGAGGTTATGCATATATAGGAGATCCACCTGATTGACAAAATTAATTTAGGGTGTAAATCTTAATGTATATGTTAGGGGAGTGACATTTGAGATGGTTGTCGGTTTTGGACCCTTTGTTTATATATATTATAAGAGGACTTACATTTGGGGGAAAATATCATAAGTACTTGAAGTCCTCTATTATGGAAGGTTGTTAAATCGCTTTAAGAGAGGGGAGAATTTGATGAGAAAATTATTATCACTGCTACTTGTTTGTATTTTAGTTCTTGGAGGTTTGGCGGGATGTAGTCAGGATGCGGGACCAGCGCCTGATCAAACGCAGGGGAATGGACAGGAAGAGGAAATTGACATTTCATGGCCAGAAAAACCCGTTACAATGGTAATAGGTTATACAGCTGGAGGTAGCTCTGATACTGCAAACCGTATGCTAGCAAAGAAAATGGGTGAATACCTGGATGCTGAATTTAACTGTATTAATGTTACTGGTGGTTCCGCATCTATAGCGGGTCAGCAAGTGTACAATGCACCATCTGATGGCTATACAATGTTTGCAGGGGTTGCTCATAGCGTTTCTGGATGGCGTGTATTAGACTATGCAGATATTGGCTGGGAAGATTTTTATGGTTTCCATGCAGGAACCGCTCCCTATGTACTTTTTGTAAAAGATGGTTCAGAATACGATACAGCGGAAGATTTATATGAGGCTATAAGGGCAAATCCCAATATGAAATGGGGAAATGCTGGTTTGGGATCAATTAACCAATTAACTGGACAAATGATGATGGATATTATGGAGTTGGATGCTGTCTCTGTACCTTATGGTGGGGGTAGGGAAGCTGCTATCAAGGTTATAGCGGGGGAAGTTGTTTTTTCATGGGCAGGTGCCTCTGATGTTATGGACCTAGCAGCAGCCGGTGAAATCAAAATAATAGGTGTCTGTGATAGTGAACCATTAACAGTTAAGACAACTGACGGAGAATATGTAGCACCATCCTTACTAGACGAATACCCACAATTATCACAACTAGAAGATTTACTATATTGGGGTTTCCAGGTGAAAAGAGATACCCCTCCAGAGGTTATAAGCAAACTAAAAGAGGCTTTTGATTATGCAGTTGAGACTGACGAATGGAAGGAATATTGCGATTCAATGTATCTAACACCTGTTAACATAACGGGTCCAGAAAATGATGAAATGTGTGCAAAACTAGAAGGCATTTACACCTGGGGCTTGTATGATGTTGGGCTTGCAGCGGATGGTGTTTCGCCAGCAGACTTTGATATTCCAAGACCAGAAGAGTTTAGTTTTCCACCATATGATCGTGCGAAAAATGCAAATCCTTGGCCATAAGACTAGTTTATAATTTTAGCATGGCGGGAGTAAAAACCTGCCATGCTATTTATCTAATAAGATTAGGTGGGGAGGTATAGTGATGCAATCAAATAATAAAAGAGCTCATTGGGAAGGGATTATTATTATTGCAATTGGTATCTTTTTTACCATGTTAGCCTTAACAGTACCTAAAAATCCAGTAGAACTTCAGGGTTGGCTAAATATAGTAGCACAGGCAAGGACGGTACCACTATTGGCAGGTATTTTGCTTACCGTTTTTGGAATTATGTTCACATTGGATTTGAAGGCTGGTAGGGTGAAATCATCCGAGGCTGGTATAAAGGATAGGAAAAATGCTGTTATTAAGGTTGCTATTAATATAATATACTTAATTTCAATTATATACTTTGGATTTAAGATTCCAACAGCGATATACCTTATTGTCATTATTACCTATTTAAATAAGGATAGAAGTAAGCCTTATACAATAGCAGGGGTAATTGTATTGTTTTATATAGTGTCAATTATAATTATGCCAAAATTACTGAATTTGAGATTACCTTAAGACAAATGAAGGAGGTATAAGGAAATGGGTATGCTTTTAAGAGAATGGATGTATTTGCCTGGAGTATTGGAAAATATTTTTACGACGCCAGCTGTTTGGGGTTTTTTGACAATTGGTGTTATAGCAGGGTATATCATTGGAGTTGTGCCAGGACTGGGGCCAACTATGGGGATGGCCCTTTCATTGGGTATAATTTTTAGCCTACCGCCAACAGAAGGAATGGCTTTATTAGTGGGAATTTTAGTTGCTTCCCTATGCTCAGGTGGTATAACTGCATCTTTGGCCAACATACCCGGAACATCAGCGGCGGCAGCTACCTGTTTGGATGGATACCCCATGACTTTGCAGGGTAGGGGACGGGATGCTGCAGGACTCTCATATATGTCATCTATTATAGGAGGCATTATAGCAACAATAACTATCTTTATTATCCAACCCTTTATTAGTACTATTGCTTTAAAGTTTGGGGATTGGGAAGTATTTTTATTTTGTTTGTTTGGATTGATGATTTGTGGCTCCTTATCTGGAGATATTCCTGTAAAGGGCTGGATTGCGGCAGTTGTAGGCCTGTTTTTCTCTATGGTGGGAGCTGATGGTGTCCAGTCTATTATAAGATTTAACTTTGGATTGAATAGTTTGCTATCAGGTTTTGATACGGTAATTGCTATGATAGGACTATTTGGCCTAGGTGAGGTTCTTTATATTCTTGTTAAGGATGAAACCTTTGAACATGTAGAAAGCGAACAGGGCTTTCCAAGGGTAAGGTTAGATGTTTTAATTAGAAATAAGCTAAATTTATTACGGTCTACACTAGCAGGACTTTGGGTTGGCTTTATTCCTGGGGTAGGGGAATCGGCGGCATGTTGGTTTTCCTATGATTTGGCTAAAAGAAGTTCTGACAACAAGGAGAAATTTGGTAAAGGTTGTGAGGAGGGTATTATTGCAGCGGAAACTGCTAATAATGCATCATCAATCGGAGCTTTGATCCCTGCCTTAGCCTTAGGGGTGCCTGGAAGTGCAACAGCGGCTATTTTTATTGCAGCTATGTATATGATGAATTATAGGCCCGGACCAACCCTGATGACTGAATCACCTGGAATCTTATCAGAGATAAGTGTGCTTTTAATTTTAGCATCATTATTGATGTTGGTAGTGGGCTATGTACTCACTAGGTTTGTTATTAGATTTCTAACCATACCAAATACATATTTAATGCCCATGGTTGCAGTGTTTTGTGCTGTTGGTTCCTATGGGTCAGCTTTTAATATGTTTAGTCTGGTTATGCTTCTCTTCTTTGGTTTGATAGGATTTGTAATGAAACTCTATGATTATCCTATAGCACCAATGGTATTAGGACTATTAGTTGGTAATACTGCAGATACAAGTTTGAGAAGGGCCTTAATGCAATACGGGGCAGAGCCCCTTAATTTAATACTAAGACCCTTTGGATTAGCTGTTATGATAGTTTTGATTGTATTATTTGTTATTAGTATAAAAACAAGTAAATAAAGACAAAATGCGGGGGATGAATAATGAAAATAAGAATCGATGAATGGAGAAAGATTTGTGAAAAACTATTTACTTCCATAGGTCTTAATGAAGAAGATGCTCAAACTATTGTAGATGTAGCTATTTCTGCAGATTTAAGAGGTGTATCCTCCCATGGTACTATTAGATTAGCTACCTATAGAAAGAGACTTGAAAAGGGCTTAATTAACAAAACTCCAAGAATAAAAATTGAAAACGAGAGTCCGACATTTTTGCTAATTGATGGAGATAATGGTTTGGGACAGGTAGTTGCCCAAAGTGCTATTGACATAGCTATGGAAAGGGCAAAACAATATGGTACCTGTGCTGTGGCTATTCATAACACAAACCACATGGGGATGTTGAGTTATTATGCTGAGAGGGCAAGTAGAAATAATATGATATCCAATATTATGTGCAATACACCGCCCTTTGTGGCAGCAATAGGTGGAGCAGAGCCTATTTTGGGTACAAATCCAATTTGTTGGGGAATACCAGCTTCTGAATTTCCCATTATTATGGATATGGCTATCTCACCAGCTAGGGGCCGGGTTAAAAATGCCCTAGACAAGGGAGAGGAAATCCCGGAGGGATGGGCCCTAAATAAGGATGGGGAACCTACTACAGATGCACAGGAGGCTATGGATGGAGTGTTGCTACCATCTGGTGGGGTCAAGGGCTATGGGATAGGATTGATTGTGGAATTATTTACTGGGATAATGTCAGGGGCAAACTTCGGTAAGCATATGCCTCATCCCTTGGATGATTATGAAAACAAACCAGATATAGGAAATTATATTGCTGTATTTGATGTGGAAAAAGTAATGCCCATTGGTGCCTTTAAAGGGAGGGTGGCAGAATATATTAAGATGGTAAAATCCAGCAAATTAATGGCCGGTTCTTCGGGAATATTTATGCCTGGGGAAATAGAATATATGAAAGAGAAAAAAAATCTACAAGAGGGCATATCAATAGACCCAAAACTATATGAAGAGTATAAATCCTTAGGTTAAAATACAATGATAAAAATGACAATGAGGGATTCTATTATATCTTTGCTGGATGATATGCCCATACCGAAGATGGCAAGAGTAAAGCAGATATTTAATAGGGAAAAAATATCTGATATCAAGGGAGAACTAATAAAGCAGATGATGCTGACAGATATAACTAACCAGCTGGTCCCAGGTATGAAAATAGGGATAACAGCGGGGAGCAGGGGAATTTCGGATATTGCAAAGATTACTAAGACGGTGGGTGATTTTCTCAAAGACCAAGGGACTAACCCCTTTATTGTTCCTGCTATGGGAAGTCATGGGGGAGCAACTGCTGAGGGACAGCAGGAGTTGATAGAAAGCTATGATATTACAGAGGCAAAAATGAAGATGCCCATAGTTAGTTCAATGCAGGTTGTCGGCTTGGGTCAACTTGGTAATGGCAAGCCTATTTATCTAGACAAGAATGCTCATAAAGCGGATGGTATAATTTTAATTAATCGAATCAAACCCCATACCGCCTTTAGGGCCTCATATGAGAGTGGGTTGTTAAAAATGTTAACTGTGGGCCTTGGCAAGCAATTTGGGGCGGATGTATACCATTCTGGAGGGGTAAACAAATTAGGTGAATATATACTAGAGGCAGGTAAATTCCTTTTAGATAGGGTAAATGTTATTTTTGCTGTCGCTATATTGGAAAATGCCTATGGCGAAATTAGCAAAATTGAAGTTTTAGGCAAAGATGAAATCTTGGGAAGGGAGCCAATTCTCCTGCAAGAGGCCAGAAAATCCATGCCTTATATTAAATTTAGGGATTTAAACCTTCTAATAGTAGATAAGATTGGTAAAAATTACAGTGGTGCTGGAATGGATCCAAATATAACGGGAAAGTTTATTAACCCGGAGATTATTTACAATCCCATAGCTGACAAAATAGTAATTCTTGCTTTATCAGATGAGACAAATGGGAATGCCAATGGCATTGGTTTGGCTGATTTTATAAGCAAAAGAGCATTAAGGCAGATGGATTTGACCTCAACCTATATGAATAGTCTAACAAGTGGGGTTACAGAATCATCAAAGATACCAATGCTATTTGATACTGACAAACTTGCTATTAAGGCAGCAATTAGGCTATCTAAGCAATCTAATCCTAGTAAATTGAGGATAGTAAGGATTTCAAATACTCTTGAATTAGAGCATATATATATTTCAGAGGAACTTGTAAAAGAGGCAAGGGGTCGAAAGGATATCTTAATAAATGATGAATTAAAACCCATGCCATTTAATAATAAAGGCAACTTGTTCTAACCTTCTTATGCTATTGAACCGTGGTTGGTTACAATTGGTAATATGATAATTGGGTTGGTGATTTTTGAAATAAAGGATAGGATGTTGACAACTTAGGACGGATTATTTTAAAGATAATACTTATTAGGATGGATGGCAGCCTGCCTAATTTGCTGTTTCAAAATAGTTGCCCTTGGGCTTAAATCCAGGGGCAATTGTATTTGGGCAATATTCTTGCAATATAGGGATATTTAGTTTAACATTAATATAAAGGTAATAATTAGCAATATGACCAGATAACCAGTAAGGGCTAAAGCTGTAGGCAATGATTATAAACAGTTTTATTGGGTAATTATGTATGTATTAGCAATTACATAGAAGCACCGGGATTTATTAAGTATTATGGCTATTATTCCAAATTATTAGGAATAGGCTATATTTTTGATTTTATGAGTATGGGAAAAAGCTACTATGTTCTAGGGGAAGATTGAAAAGTTATGAGGGGGGATAGAGGATGGGTAGAAAAATATTAGATATCCTTACACTAAGAAACAGACGAATTCTTACTAGGATGATGGTATCTACTATAATAATTTTTTTCTTGGTTTCTGGACTAACCCAGGTTTTTCTTTACAATTATGTTGAAGACATAGTATTTAACATGGAGTTAGAAAAAATGGAAAATGCCCATGCCACCGTATATGATACCTTTACATCAGCAAGTATTACAAATATTACTGCTAATGAAGTACTGGACAAGTATAGTTTGTCCCTTGCTGATAATATTGCTGTGGCATTATCGGAAACCGATTATTCAGAGCTAAGGATTAGAGAGATTGCTGATAATATGGGTGCAGAGGAGATCTACTTAACCAATGAAAGTGGACTTATTGTTAGCTCTACAGAAGCGGATAGTATAGGTAGTAATTTGCTTGAAAACAAAGAATTTGCAGATGCCGCTAGGGCATTGGAGGGGGAGAGGGTAATAAGACCGGCCCCTGTTAGGGATGACAAGCTGGTACAATATATAAGTGTCCCCCGATTTAATAGCAGGGGAATTGTCCATATTGGCTTTAGTTCCCTTCCTCATTATGAAATATTTGAGGAGTCAAACCCACAGAATTCTATAGGACAAACCCGGATAGGTGAAACAGGCCTAGTCATGGCATTTAATAGTGATGGGGATATCAAGGTGCACTCAGATGCATCCCTGTTAAGAACTTTTATTCAAAACAAAGACTTTCTACAAGAAGTTGTGGAAAGAAAAAGTGGAGAAATTGAATTTGTTGAAAACGGGATTAAATATTTTGGAATCTTTGAGCAAAGGGATGGCCTGTATATAGTTGCTGCTGTGGGCCTAGATGAGGTCCACCACAGGGCCTGGGTAGTTGGGAGAATTTCTATGGTTTTTGCAGGAGTTACCCTATTGCTAGTAGTTCTTGGGGTATATTATTTATTTAAAACCCTAATATCAAAGAAAATCAAAATCTTGGTTGATGAGCTGGGAGCGGTAAGCAACGGTGATTTGACTAGACATATACCTGTGGACTCTAAGGATGAAATGGGAATAGTATTTGAAAGTTTCAATGATACTGTGGAAGGTATTAAAGACCTGATAGAAGAGGTTCAACTATCAGCAAGTTCGGTTAGTGCTAGTAGCGAAGAACTAACAGCCAGTTCCCAACAAATTGCATATATTTCTCAAGAGATGGCCAAGGTTATAGAGGATATCGCAATAAGCTCTACCAATCAAGCAGAAAATACCAACACAGGCTATGAAAAGGGGATGGAGCTGCAAAGGAATATAGACAATTTAAGCTCTCTTACTAAGGAATTAAATATAATTTCTGATAAAATTGAATCCTTAAAGGATGAGGGTATCCTGGCCAATGATAATATCACTGAGAAATCCAATATCAGTAATTTATCCATTGAGGAGGTTGCTGACATGGTACAGGAGACCAATGAAAGTGCTGAGCGAATTAATGCTATAATGGATGTAATTAATGGCATAGCAGACCAAACCAGTCTGTTAGCATTAAATGCTTCCATCGAATCTGCTAGGGCAGGAGAGTCGGGCAGGGGCTTTGCTGTGGTGGCAGGAGAGATCAAAGAGCTGGCAGAACAATCGGCAGAATCTGTTGATGATATAAGGCACATTATAGATGAATTACAATCTAAATCTGGTAAGACCGTTTCTACTATGAATAGAGTTAGGGAATTGATGGAGGAACAAACCATATCTGTAAAGGATACAAGGGAAGTATTCCTCACCTTGGCCCGGGAAATTCAGGAATCTAGGAACAAGGTCAAGGAGCTATCTAGCCTAGAAAGCCAGATTGATGGAAATAAGGTAGAAATAATTGATGCCTTTAATAACTTAGCAATGATGGCTGAGAATAATGCTGCCAATACTGAAGAGGCTTCGGCATCAACTGAGGAGCAAACATCTTCTATTCAAGAGATTGCTAATGCTAGCAATGATTTATCGGAATTAGCTGCTAATTTAAGGGATAGGGCAGATGAGTTTAAAATATAGGCTATAATCCTTGACAATTACAGCGAATTATGTATAATCATTTTTAAAGGATTAATAATATTGTAAGCATTGTTTAAATATTGTAACAAAGGCTATGAATGGGATAGTAATAATAGGTAGACCCTCGCAGAGAAATAATCCTAGGGTGGAAGATTATAGGGAGCCTATTGTGAAGATCGCCTTGGAGCTGGGAATCTGAAATATATAGTAGGGTTCCACGTAGACATATGTTATCATGTATTTGAGTGACAAGGTAGGAAGCTATCTTGTAAGCAGGGTGGTACCGCGGTTATTTCGTCCCTAATCTTTTGTGGAAGATTAGGGATTTATGTTTTTGGTGAAAATATCTTTAATACAAATTAGAAGGGATGAAAAGAGATGAAAGGATTCAAGCCTCTATCTAACACCCCTATTGCTGATAGGGAGAAGGCTATTGCGGAATTGTGGGAAGAGAACAAGATTTTGGACAAAAGTATTGAAAATCGTGAGGGTTCCCAATCTTATGTCTTTTATGAGGGACCTCCCACAGCTAATGGGGCACCTGGAATACACCATGTTATAGCAAGAACTTTAAAGGATTCTGTGTGCAGATACCATACCATGATAGGTAAACAGGTTAAAAGAAAGGCTGGATGGGATACTCATGGTTTGCCTGTAGAAATAGAAGTTGAGAGACAGTTGGAACTATCCAGCAAGGGAGATATAGAAGAATATGGAATCGCTGCTTTTAACAAAAAATGCAGGGAGTCAGTTTTCTCATATGAAAAACAATGGAGGGAAATGACTGAAAGAATGGGTTATTCCATTGACCTAGATAATCCTTATATCACCTTAGATAATGATTATATCGAAACTATTTGGTGGATTTTGGATAAGTTTTACAAAGAGGGTTATATATATGAAGGTCATAAAATTCTACCCTACTGCCCTAGATGTGGAACGGGTTTGGCCTCTCACGAGGTATCCCAGGGATATAAAATGATTAAATCTAATACTGTCATAGTTCCATTAAAACTAAAGGATGCTGATGAATATTTTCTGGTATGGACAACTACGCCTTGGACCTTGGCAGCCAATGTGGCTGTGGCCGTTCATCCAGAGGTGACATATGTCAAGGCAAGATATAATGATAAGGTATATATTGTAGCTAAATCCCTAGTTGATAATGTAATTGGTGAAGGATATGAGATTATATCCGAAATCAAGGGCAAGGAATTAGAATATGTTGAGTATGAACAATTAATGCCCTTTGTAGAAACAAAGGAGAAGGCCTTTTTTGTTACATTGGGAGATTTTGTTACAACAGAGGATGGAACAGGTATTGTTCATATGGCACCCGCCTTCGGGGAAGATGACTATATCTTAGGCAGGCAGTATGGTTTGCCTGTTTTACAACCGGTAGATGAGAGAGGTAATTACACTAGCACCTCATGGGAGGGGCAGTTTGTAATTGATGCTGATATTGATATTATAAAATGGCTACATGCTGAGGATAAATTATTTAAAAAGGAGAGAATGGAACATAATTATCCCCATTGCTGGAGGTGTGACACACCCTTACTTTATTATGGTAAGCCCAGTTGGTATATTGAAATGACAAAGCTTAAGGACCAGTTAATTGATAACAATAATAAGGTTAATTGGTTTCCTGATTATGTGGGAGAGAAACGCTTTGGCAACTGGTTAGAAAATTTGAATGATTGGGCAATTTCACGGGATAGATATTGGGGAACCCCCTTGAATATCTGGCGATGCGATTGCGGTCATGATATTTCGGTAGGGTCCAGGAAGGAATTAGTTGAGAGGGCCATTGAAGATATTGATGAAAGTATAGAGCTCCACAGGCCCTATGTAGATGATATACACTTTGAATGTGAAAAATGTGGGGGCACCATGACTAGGGTGTTGGAGGTAATTGATTGTTGGTTTGATAGTGGGGCCATGCCCTTTGCCCAGCATCATTATCCCTTTGAAAACAAGGAAAATTTCCACGAATTATTTCCTGCGGATTTTATCTGTGAGGGTATTGATCAAACTAGAGGATGGTTTTATTCTCTAATAGCCATATCAACCTTTGTGATGGGTCAGTCTCCTTATAAAAATGTATTGGTTAACGATTTGATTTTAGATAAAGATGGTCAAAAAATGTCAAAGTCTAGGGGAAATACTGTGGACCCCTTTGAATTATTTGATGAGTATGGGGCAGATGCCCTAAGATGGTACCTGCTTCATGTGTCTCCAGCCTGGGTGCCTACGCGTTTTGATATTGAGGGACTAAAGGAAGTACAAAGCAAGTTTTTCACAACTATTGAAAACGTCTATGCTTTTTTCGCCTTATATGCTAATACCGACGGGGTTAACCCAAAGGATTTCTTTATTGAATATGAGGACCGTCCTGAATTAGACCAATGGATTTTGTCTAAGTATAATAGTTTAGTAAAGAATGTCAGGGAGGATATGGCCGTCTATGATTTGACTAGGGCGGTAAGAAAAATCCAAGAATTTATCAATGAAGACCTGTCAAATTGGTATATCAGGAGGGCTAGAAGGCGTTTTTGGGCCTTTGATTTAAGTGATGATAAAAAAGCAGTTTATAATACCACCCATGAAGTCTTGGTGGGAGTAGCCAAGCTCGTGGCCCCCTATGCGCCATTTTTGGCTGATGAATTATATAGGAATTTAACTGGTAAATTGTCCGTGCATTTGGCGGATTTCCCCAAGGTGAATGAAGTTTTAATTAACAAAAACGTTGAGGAAAAAATGGACTTAGTTAGAGACCTAGTGGGATTAGGTAGGGCTGCTAGGAATCAATCTAGGATTAAGGTTAGACAGCCATTGCAGAAAATATTAGTGGATGGAAAATATGAAGACCTTATTACAGATTTAATTCCCTTAATATTAGAAGAATTGAATGTGAAGGAAGTTCAGTTTGAGCAGGACTTAAAAAAGTTCATGGACTATAATCTAAGGCCAAACTTTAGGGTTGTAGGACCTATGCTAGGAAGCAAACTTAAGCTATTCCAAAAAGCCTTGGCAAAATTAAATGCCATTGAGCTTGTGGAGAAATTGGAAAAGGGTGAAAGTTTCAATCTAGACTTAAATGGAGAGACCATGGAAGTTTCCAAGGACCATGTCTTAATTAATATTACAGCAAGACAAGGGTTTACTATAGAAATGCAGAGTAATCTCTTTGTTATTCTAGATACTAGCTTAACACAGGAATTAATCGATGAGGGCTATGCGAGAGAATTTGTCTCTAAGGTACAACAAATGAGAAAAAATCAAAAGCTTGAAGTTACTGATAATATTAATATATATTTTAATAGTGGTCAAGAAATAGCTGATGCTGTGAAAATCCATAAAAAATATATTGCCCAGGAAACATTAGCATTAGATATAGAAAGGGTAGAAGATGACAATTTAGAAAAGCAAAACTTAAACGACCATGACACCGGAATTAAGATTGTTAGGATAAAGAAATAAATAATTATGCAATGCTAATACAAACTTAGAAAGGGCCCAGGAGCCGATGACTATTGCAAATAGTTAGTTCCTGGGTCTTTTTACCCTTAAGTATAATATAATATGGAATATAAACAAAAATATTCCTGTGATATTCTTGACAAACTATAATATATGTATTATTATTAATTTAACGCATATTAACAATTTAATATATTTATTACCTTTTATTTCATCTTATACTCTAATCTCTTAGAGATAAAAATTATTCAAACCGTCCCTAAAGTGAATAATTTTTTCATAAGATGGTAATAAATATAAATGTATTTAAGAATTGTTTTTGTGTAAGTTTTTCAACATCTTTTCTTATTAAATTAACGGAGAGGCGAAACATGCCCTCTCCAATTTTTTTTGCCCTGACAGGGAAGATTTCTAATCTTCCCTATATTTTTGTAGAAATTAATTGAAAGTAGGTCGAAAGTTATATATAATAGTTGCAATATACAAAAAAATCTATATTAGTGAAAAAACCTATGTTAATAAATATGCATAGTTATTTTATAATATTGACAAAAGGGGTGGAGCTTGTGGCGGAAATTAGAAAATTTAAGAGGGTATTGGTAGCCAATCGGGGGGAGATTGCCATAAGAATTTTTAGGGCCTGTCACGAATTGGGTATTCGGACGGTGGCAATTTACTCTCAGGAGGACCAATGTAGTTTATTTAGAACCAAAGCTGATGAATCCTATTTAATAGGAAAAAACAGGGGGCCTGTAGAGGCCTATTTAAATATCGAGGAAATTATCAGGCTTGCCCTTAAAAAGGGTGTTGACGCAATTCATCCTGGATATGGGTTTTTATCCGAGAATGCAGAATTTGCTAAAAAATGTCAGGAGGCAGGCCTTGAATTTATAGGGCCTTCCCACCATATGCTTGAAAAATTGGGGGACAAAATTCAATCAAAACTAGTAGCCAAAGAAGTAGGTGTACCTACTATACCCGGAGTTGAAAGACCCATTAGGACGGAGGATGAGGCTAGGGAGTTTGCTGCCTTTGCGGGATATCCGGTAATGCTTAAGGCTGCCGCCGGTGGTGGGGGTAGAGGCATGAGGATTGTCAAAAAGGAAGAGGATTTATTGGAGGCCCTTTACAGTGCCAGGAGCGAAGCAAGGAAGGCTTTCGGCAATGAAGATATATTTATTGAAAAGTATCTAGAGAAGCCTAAGCATATCGAGGTTCAAATTTTGGGCGATAGTTATGGAAACATTGTCCATTTATATGAAAGGGATTGCTCCATACAAAGGAGGCATCAGAAGGTAGTTGAATTCGCTCCGGCTTTTTCCCTTACCCAGGACAAAAGAGAGGCCATTTGTGATGATGCTATTAAAATAGCTAAGGCTGTAGGATATAAAAATGCGGGAACTGTAGAATTTCTAGTGGATTACCATGGTAACCATTATTTCATAGAGATGAATCCTAGAATTCAGGTGGAGCATACTGTAACTGAAATGGTAACGGGTATTGATATTGTTCAAAGTCAAATATTAATTGCTGAGGGATATAGGCTAGATTCTCCCCAAATTAATATAGGTTGCCAGGATTCTATAGAAACTAGGGGGTATGCAATCCAGTGTCGGGTGACTTGTGAAGACCCAAGGAAGGACTTTGCACCAGATATGGGTCAAATAGATGTCTATAGGACTGGCTCAGGCTTTGGTATTAGATTGGATGGAGGAAATGGATTTACGGGTTCAATAGTCAGCCCTTATTATGATAGTCTGTTGGTTAAAATAACATCCTGGTCCAGGACCTTTGAGGATGCTATTAGAAAATCCATCCGTTCTATAAAGGAATTAAAGGTATCAGGAGTTAAGGTAAACTCAGGTTTCCTAATCAATGTGCTCAATCATGACACTTTTTTAAAGGGAAATTGCGATACTGGCTTTATTACAAATAATCCGGAACTATTTAATATTAAACCAAGGTCTAACACGGAGTTAAAACTATTAAGGTATCTTGGTGGGAAGGTGGTTAATGAGACCCAAGCTTCTAAAATTGACTTTGATGTACCTGTAATTCCTAGGGTGGAAACAGGGCTAGACTTAAGGGGTACAAAGCAAATTCTGGATGAGGAGGGTCCCAGCGGCCTGGTTAAGTGGATTCATGACCAGGACAAGCTCCTATTAACAGATACGACCATGAGGGATGCTCATCAGTCTTTAATGGCTACAAGGATGAGGACCAGGGATATGCTAAGAATAGCAGAGGCTACCTCTGTATTAGCCCAGGATTTATTTTCCCTAGAAATGTGGGGTGGGGCCACCTTTGATGTGGCATATAGGTTCTTAAAGGAATCCCCCTGGGTCCGCTTGGAAGAATTGCGTAAAAGAGTGCCAAACATTATGTTTCAAATGTTGTTAAGGGGAGCTAATGCAGTGGGCTATAAGAACTATCCTGATAATGTCATTAGGGAGTTTATAAGAGAATCTGCTGCTGCAGGGATTGATATATTCAGGATTTTCGATTCTTTAAATTGGTTAAGAGGCATGGAAGTTGCAATAGATGAAGTCCTTAAAGCCGGTAAAATTGCTGAAGCAAGTATTTGCTATACTGGGGATATCCTAGACACAAACAGAGATAAGTACAGCCTGCAATATTATGTAGATATGGCCAAGGAAATAGAAAGAATGGGGGCCCATATCCTAGCAATTAAAGATATGTCTGCCTTACTAAAGCCCTATGCAGCGGTAAAATTAATAAGAGCTTTAAAGAATGAGGTTTCCCTCCCCATCCATCTCCATACCCATGATACTAGTGGCAATGGGGTGGCTACCGTGCTAATGGCTGCTGAGGCAGGGGTGGATATAATTGATACGGCTATCAATAGTATGTCAGGCCTTACCAGCCAACCGGCCTTGAATTCTGTTGTGGCTGCATTAAAAAATACCGCCAGAGATACCCGAATGGACGTGGATGAACTGGAAAGGATTTCCCAATACTGGAGTGCTGTACGGCCTGTATATGGACAATTTGAATCGGAATTGAAATCTGGGACAGCGGAAATTTACAAATATGAGATTCCAGGTGGCCAATATTCAAATTTAAAACCTCAGGTGGAGAGTTTTGGTTTGGGCCATCGTTTTGATGAGGTTAAAGAGATGTTTAAAACTGTAAATGAAATGATGGGAGATATTGTTAAGGTGACACCCTCATCAAAAATGGTAGGAGATTTAGCAATTTTTATGGTCAGAAATGATTTAACTGCTGAAAATATTTATGATGAAGCTAAGGATATGACTTTTCCTGATTCCGTGGTATCCTACTTCCAAGGTATGATGGGCCAACCCATGGGAGGTTTTCCCAAAAAATTGCAAGACCTTGTTTTAAAGGGGCAGGAGCCCATTAGCTGTAGACCAGGTGAATTATTGGAGCCTGAAGATTTTGCGGCTATAGAAAGGTTGCTGGCCAATAAATACGGAATTAAGGCAAATAAAAAGACTATACTAAGTTATGCCCTTTACCCAAAGGTATACGAGGAATATCTGGACTATCTGGATGAGTATGGGGACCTAAGTAGGATGGGTAGTGATATATACTTCCATGGCCTAGAAGAGGGAGAAACTAGTGAAATAGAAATTGCTGAAGGAAAGATACTAATAGTAAAATTACATGAAATAGGAAAGATTGATGAATCAGGCCATAGGACCCTAGTTTTTGATGTTAATGGTAATAGACGGGAAATTAAAATTAAGGATATGGCCAGTGAAGGTGCCATAAGCCAGGAGATCACACAAATGGCTGATCCCAACAATAAACTAGAAATCGGTGCTAGTATTCCGGGGACTGTGTTAAAAATCCTAGTTGAACCTGATGAAGAGGTAGAGAAGGGTCAGAGTATTATTGTAGTTGAGGCCATGAAAATGGAAACGAATATTACAGCTCCAATGTCGGGCATTGTGGATGGAATATTTACCAGCGAGGCCAAGCAGGTACAGGCAGGGGAGTTGTTAATTAGGTTAAGGGAAGGTTAAATTGTAGTTTGGGATGAAGAAGGATTGCTGGTTAAGGGCTGGCAGTCTTTTTTCTAGGACTATTTCCTATACTTTTATTTATGAAAAATGATAAAATGGACAAAATTTAGATACTAGATGAATTTAGGAGTGGATAAAAATGAGATTTAACATAAAGGATGTGGCCAAAAGGGCGGGTGTATCAATATCTACTGTTTCCAGGGTTGTAAACGATAGCAAGGCTGTAAGGCCAAAAACCAAGGCCAAGGTGCTCAAGGCAATAGAGGAATTGGAATACAAGCCTAATGCAATTGCTAGGAGTCTTAAGGTTAAGCATACGGAAACTATAGGCATTATGATTCCGGATATATCTAACAAATTTTTTCCCGAAGTAGTCAGAGGTGTGGAAGATGTGGCTAATATGTATGAGTATACTATTTTCTTATGTAATACGGATATGGATAGGAAAAAAATGATGCAATACTTCAATGTCCTAGAAGAAAAACAGGTTGATGGTATGATTTTCATGGGAAACTCCATACCTGAAGAATTAGCCAGGGGATTTACAAATAGTCCTACGCCTATTGTATTAATAGGTATTGACTATGGGGACTTACCATCGGTTGTAATAGATAATATACAGGCAAGCCAGGATATGGTAAGCTATCTAATTGAAAAGGGCCATAGGCAAATAGGGCTTATTAGTGCCAATGATGAAAATCCTATAATAGGAACGGCTAGAAGGAAGGGATATCTAAAGGCTCTAAAGGAGGCAGGTATAGAGCTAAGGGAGGAGTTAATGGTTGATGGCCATCCTTATTATAGAACGGGCTATGAAGGGGTTAAAAAGCTGTTAGAATTAGATAATAAACCAACAGCGATTTTTGCTACAAGTGATGAAATGGCCATAGGTGGTTTGCGAGCCGCCCTAGAAAATAACATTGCTGTCCCTGATGATGTAGCAATTGTTGGTTTTGACAATATCGATATTACAGGCAAGATTTTTCCCTCTTTAACCACCATTGCTCAACCAAAGTACGAGATGGGGGCTATTGCCATGAGGATATTAACAAAAATTCTTAAAAAGGAAAACTTAGAGGATAAAAAAATGATATTAAATTATAATCTGGTGGAAAGAGAAAGCAGTTAAAAATGATAATTGTTTGAAGTTTAGCCTGAAAATAATAGGGTAAAATATGGATATTGCTAGTGACTTTTAAGTTGTAAATTTTGTTTTTTGAAAGTCTTATAATTAATAAAAAAATGCTACTATAATATGTTGACATTGATAATGAAATTGGATACCATAATGACTAGTAAGGAATTGGTAGGGTCGCAACATCCAATATTCATGGATGTTTTTAAACATAATAGGATCCAATACTATAGGGGATGCAAAATTAAATATGAGGAGGACCATGAATGAGTTCAGAGCTAATAAAAAAGGAAGATAATAAGGTCACTTTAAAACTAACAATAGAGGCAGATACATTCGACAAGGCAATAAATAGTGCTTATAGAAAAATGAGGTCTAGATTTAATATTCCAGGATTTAGGAAGGGAAGGGCTCCAAGGAAAATTATAGAGATGAATTATGGGCCCGAAATTTTTTACGAAGAAGCTATTAATATAGTTTTTCCTGAGGCTTATGAAAAAGCCATAGAAGACAATGAAATTAATCCCGTAGATATGCCTTCTCTGGATGATATAGGGGAGATAGAAAAAGGCAAGGATCTTGTATTAACAGTAACTACCGAAGTTATGCCAGAGGTGGAAGTGGTAGATTATAAGGGTATAGAAGTTGAAAAAATAGAGTATAATGTACAAGAAGAAGATGTAGAAAAAGAAATAGATAATCTAGTAGAGCAAAATGCCAGGATGATAGCTATAGAAGATAGACCTGTTCAAGATAAAGACATGGTAATTATTGATTATAAAGGAATGGTTAATGGGGAGGCTTTTGAAGGAGGAACTGCTGAAAGACATAATCTTACTATTGGATCTGGTCAATTTATTCCGGGATTTGAGGAGCAGATTATTGGGGCCAATGTGGGGGATGAATTTAAGATAGACATTACCTTCCCCGAGGACTACCATGCTGAAGAATTGGCAGGGAAGGCTGCTATATTTGAGGTCAAACTCCATGAAATTAAAGAAAAGGAATTACCTCAATTGGATGATGAGTTTGCAAAGGATGTTTCTGAATTTGATAGCTTGGAAGAATTAAAGGCTGATATTAAAAGCAAACTAGAGGAAGCTGCTAAGGAGCGAACAAAGCAGGAGCTAAGAAATAAGGTTGTAGATGCAATAGTTGATAAGGTAGAGATAAATATACCCGATGCCATGCTTGAAAGGCAGATAGATAGTATGGTAAGAGATTTTGAATTTTCCTTGGGCTACCAGGGTTTAAATTTGCAATACTATTATGATGCTACATCTACTGGAGAAAAAGAATTACGAGATTCCATGGTTGAAGATGGAAGCAAGAGGGTAAAATCACAATTAGTCCTAGATAAAATTAGGGAGTTAGAGGATATAGAGGTCCTTGATGAGGAAGTTGAAAGCGAAATTGAAAAGATGGCCCAAGAGTATAAGCAAGAAGTAGATAAATTAAAGGCTAGTTTGAGGGATGAGGACACAGAATATATTAAGGATACTATTATGACAAGAAAAACCATAGACTTTTTAGTAGACAATGCTAAAATAATAGACAAAGAATAAAGTGTGGTAAAAAGTTATGTTGGGAGGAGATGGAATATGGCATTAGTACCAGTAGTTGTTGAACAAACCAATCGTGGGGAACGATCCTATGATATTTATTCAAGGCTTTTAAAGGACAGGATTATTCTTCTAAATGACCAGGTTAATGATTTGACAGCAGGCCTTATTGTTGCACAATTAATTTTTCTAGAGGCCGAGGATCCAGACAAGGATATCCAACTCTATATCAATAGTCCCGGTGGTTCCATAACCGCGGGAATGGCCATCTATGATACAATGAACTATATTAAACCTGATGTTTCTACCATATGCATAGGGATGGCTGCTAGTATGGGGGCCTTTTTATTGGCTGCCGGAGAAAAAGGAAAGCGATATGCCTTACCTAATGCCGAAATCATGATTCATCAACCCTTGGGTGGTACTCAAGGGCAGGCGGAGGATATTCGTATTCATGCAGAGAGAATATTAAGGACTAGGAAAACAATTAATGATATTTTGGCAGAAAGAACAGGGCAACCACTGGAGAGGATTGAAAAAGATACAGATAGAGACTTCTTTATGTCGACGGAAGATGCAAAGGAGTATGGTATAATTGACGAAGTAATTACCGCGAGAAAATAATTGCGGAATAAGCGAGGTGTAAGAAATGTCTAGATTTGAAGATAAAAAGCAACTTAAATGTTCTTTTTGCGGTAAATCTCAAGATCAAGTTAGAAGACTTATTGCTGGCCCTAATGTATATATATGTGATGAATGCATTGAGTTGTGTCAGGAAATTATACAGGAAGAATTTGATGATAGTTTTGATATTGAGTTAATAGATTTACCAAAGCCAATGGAGATAAGATCAACATTAAGTGATTATGTAATTGGCCAAGAATTAGCAAAGAAAGCTTTGGCAGTTGCAGTATATAACCATTACAAAAGAGTGAATATGGATACTAAGAATGAGGAAGTAGAACTACAAAAAAGTAATATTGTGATGTTGGGGCCAACAGGTTCAGGTAAAACCTTGCTTGCACAAACTTTAGCTAAGTTGTTAAATGTTCCCTTTGCAATTGCAGATGCTACATCCTTGACGGAAGCAGGATATGTAGGTGAGGATGTGGAAAATATCCTACTCAAACTTATACAAGCAGCCGATTATGATGTAGAAAAGGCCGAAAAGGGGATTATCTATATTGATGAAGTGGATAAGATTGCTAAGAAGTCTGAAAATCCCTCAATCACTAGGGACGTAAGTGGTGAGGGTGTACAACAAGCATTGCTAAAAATCCTAGAAGGAACTGTAGCAAGTGTACCACCCCAGGGGGGGAGGAAACATCCCCACCAGGAATTTATACAAATAGATACAACTAATATTCTGTTTATTTGCGGCGGTGCCTTCGAAGGAATTGATAGTATAATACAGCAAAGAACGGGCAAAAAATCAATGGGTTTTGGTGCAGAAATTACAAGCAAGAAAAATGTAGATATTGGTACTTTATTGAAGAAAATACAACCGGAGGATTTGTTGAAATATGGTCTAATCCCAGAATTTGTGGGTAGGTTGCCGGTAGTAGTGACCCTAGACCAGTTGGACGAGGATGCGTTAATTCAAATCCTAACTGAACCCAAAAACGCCTTAGTAAAGCAATACAAAAGATTGTTTGAAATGGAGGATGTAGCCCTAGATTTTGAAGATGCAGCCCTTGAATCAATTGCCAAGAAGGCAATAGAGAGAAAGACTGGGGCCAGGGGACTTCGGGGGATAATGGAGGCTCTTATGATGGATATTATGTATGAGATTCCTTCACGAGATGATATAGAAAAGGTAATAATAACAAAAGATGCGGTGGCCCAGAAAAGTAACCCTACAATTATATTAAAGGGTGCTGGGGACACGGAGGATAAAAAGAATCCCAAGGAATCCGCTTCTTAGTAGATAGACATTAGGTAGAGGGAATTATAAAATGCCCTCTACTTTTTTAAATTTAGAAAACATTTTATTTCAAAGTTGGAGGAGTGTAAGATGAAAACAGACAGACTTACCACACAAGATCTGCTGTTTAAGGGAATTACCAAGCTACTTCAAAGGCAGGCAATTGATAAAATTACTGTTAAAGATATAATTAATCAAGCGGGGGTAAGTAGGGCTACTTTTTACCGATATTATTATGATAAATATGATTTGTTAAATTCCTATTATGAGATGATATTAGAGGATACCCTATATAGGTTCAAAAGTGATATGACTTGGGAGGAGGCAGTATACTCTATATACAAGGAGATTAAAAGAAATCTGAAATTTTACCAGAATGCAATCAGTTCCTCCGATCAAAATAGCCTTAAAAACTATATCTTTGAAATGAGTAGGGAATTTCATCTAAATGTCCTAGAAGAAAACGGGATAGATATAAATGATTGGAAGACAGTCAAGGCTATAGAGTCTTATATTTATGGCAATTTAGAAATCATGCATTTGTGGATAAAAGATGGTATGAAGGAATCCATCGAGGATATGATGGAGGTTTTTGATATGGGTATTCCTTCAGAATTTATAAGATATTTTAAATAGACTAACTGATAAAGAGACAAAGGGCCGTGAATGTTACTTGATTTAGAATGTTAAATTTTAGATAATGGGGGTAGAAGATATGACTAAGGGGTGATAATTAATGTTATCAAGAAGAGATTTTATTAAGGGCACGGCGGCCGGCGCTCTAGGTTTGGCAACAATGGGTGTTCTTGGGGCCTGTGGTAACGGGACACCTGAGGAAAAACCAATTGATATTAAATGGGATAAGGAAACCCAGGTAGTGGTGGTAGGAAGCGGTGGCACGGGAGTTTCCGCAGCCCTAGAAGCAGCCAGGGCTGGTGCATCTGTTTTAATACTGGAGAAGGCGGGAATACACGGCGGTACCACCAATCTTTCCGGTGGGGTCATGCAGGCAGCTGGAACGGAAGCACAAAAGCAACATACAAAGTTTCAGGACGATAACCCAGAAAATCACTATAAATTATGGTTACAGGCTGGAGAAGACTATGTAGATGAGGACTTAGTTAAAGATTTGGCCTATGGTGCACCTGAACATATTGAGTGGTTAACGGATTTGGGCCTCAAATTTACTAGTGTTTATGGCCATTGCCATATTCCCTATATTGATGATTCATTATTTGCGGACCGTATTCATGTATATGAGGGTGGTGGAGATGCAGGAACTGGCTCTATATTAGTGAATGCCATCCTAGATGCTGCCCTAGCAGAAGGGGCTGCAATAGAGTATGAAACCGAAGTAACAAACCTGATAACCAATGAGCTTGGAGAAGTAATTGGTGTAAGAGCTGAGCAGTCGGGCAAGGAGATTATGGTCAAGGCCAGCAAGGGTGTTGTTTTAGCTGCCGCTAGTATAGACCATAATGTAGAGATGGCAAAGGATTTAAGCCCACAGCAATATTGGGATTTGACAACTCAAACATGTCTATGTGCAGCTACAGACACTGGGGATGGGATCCGAATGGCTATGGAAATAGGTGCGGCTACGGCTGGATTTGGTGGTACCATAGACTTTTGCGGTAAAACAGGGGCAGCCACAGATAATCGCGTTGACTTGTTCCCATCCTTTATTGTCAATAAAAAGGGTAGGAGATTTGTTTGTGAGGATGCAACCTATGCCTATCATTATAGGGCAATTTTCCAACAGGAAAAACAATTAAATGGCCCTACATATATGATATTTGGGGAGAGTAGCCTATTGGCGGAAACTGCACCATGGACCAAGGAAAGTGTTGAAGAGGATATAGCAGAAGGTCTTGTATTTAAGGCAGATACAATAGAGGAATTAGCTGAATTAATTGATGTTAATCCTGATAACTTACAAAGCACATTGAAAACTTGGAACCAAGATATGAAGGCAAAAAAAGATAATCAATTCGATAGACAAACTGGCTTAGAATCTATAGAGGGACCTTTTTATGCCTATCAAAATGTTGCAGCAAATCTTGGGGCACTTGGTGGCGTCAAGATAAACGTTGAAACCCAGGTGCTTAGACCTAATGGGGAGCCGATTCCCCGTCTTTATGCAGGAGGATTAAATGCGGGAGGATGGATTGGACCTTATTACCCAGGTTCAGGAACTGCAATTATAGGAACTGTTCATTGGGGGCGTAAGGCTGGAGCAAATGTTGCTAAATTGGATCCAGTAGAATAAATAGATAAGGGGACTGTTCTAAAAAGGAACAGTCCTTTTTCTATTTGATAATATTTGAAGAATGCGAAATAGGTGAAGCGAACTAGATATAAGCTAAACTTCACCTATTTTTATTTTTAATTCATATTTTAGATCATGGGTTAATATGAATTAATTATTGCTTATAATCCTAGGTTTGTTATAAAAACTAACACTAAAAATAAGGTGATGTTCAAAAAACTAACAGTTTACTTTTAAAAAATTAACAAAGCCTTGCAAATACACATACCATTATTTGGCATGAAAATTGCAATCATAATATATAGTAGCTGTAATTAATATATAGGACATGAAAACTTTGAATTTACATTAGCAAGGAGATTCAAAGAGTTTTTAAAATATAAGAAATTTATAATGGAGGGGGGATAGGAATTAAAATTTTTATAAATAAATAAGGAGGCTCTGTAATGCTGAAGAAAACGCTTGTTGTCAATGGGGTAAAAAGAATGGTAATAGCGGACCCAGAGATAAGTTTGGCGGAGGTATTAAGGAGACAATTGGGTCTGACAGGTACCAAGGTAGGTTGCGGTATTGGTGAATGTGGAAGTTGTTCTGTCATTATGGATGGCAGGGTTGTTAGGGCCTGTATTGTAAGAATGAAAAGGGTGGCCGATGAGGCTGAAATCATCACAATAGAAGGCGTAGGCACCGAAGAGAACTTACATCCCTTACAGCTAGCCTGGATGGTTCATGGTGGGGCCCAGTGTGGTTTTTGTACTCCAGGTTTTATAGTGTCAGCAAAAGTGCTTCTTGAAGAAAATGATAATCCAACTAGGGAAGAAGTTAGAGATTGGTTCCAAAGACATAGAAATGTTTGCAGATGTACGGGATATAAACCTTTAGTGGATGCCGTAATGGATGCCGCTAGGCTCATAAGGGGAGAAATAAGCAATAAAGACCTATGGTATCAATTAGAGGATGGCGCCAGTATATTAGGAACACCAACTGTAAGGCCATCAGCCCTATCCAAGGTAATGGGAACATGGGATTTCGGAGCAGATTTGGGACTGAAACTTCCTGAAAATACTTTACATATTAAATTAGTCCAAGCCAAGGTTTCTCATGCAAATATTATTTCTATTGACACTTCTGAGGCAGAAAAAATGCCAGGTGTTCATAGGGTACTAACCTATAAAGATGTGCCGGGAACTAATAGGATTAACGGTTTGGCTTTCCCACAAAACAAGGGAGACGGTAAGGAAAGACCTATATTAAATGATAAAAAAGTCTTCCAATATGGTGATGTTTTAGCTATGGTATTGGCGGAAACTCCTACCCAAGCTAAGGCAGCCGTGGAAAAGGTAAAAGTTGAATTAGAGGAATTACCAGCCTATATGAGTGCGCCTGCTGCTATGGAAGAGGATGCTATTGAAATTCATCCGGGAACTCCCAATGTCTATTTTGAAACCCAAAGGGTTAAAGGTGAGGATACTGCACCCTTCATGGAAAAGTTACCCTATGTTATTGAAGAGGATTTCTATGTAGGAAGGCAACCTCATTTAGTATTAGAACCCGACGTGGGCTTTGCTTATATGGATGATGAAGGCAAGTTAATTGTTCATTCCAAGAGTATAGCAATACATTTCCATCATTTAATGACAGCAGAGGGTATTGGTGTGGATCCAGATAAATATGTTATCGTTCAAAACCCAGCGGGGGGAACCTTTGGATTTAAATTTAGTCCTACTAATGAAGCCCTGCTTGGAGTGGCAGCCTTTGTAACTGGTAGGCCTGTATTCCTTGAATTTGATATGTACCAACAAATTACCTATACAGGTAAAAGATCTCCCTTCTTTATCAATCTTAAATTTGCCGCTGATGAAGATGGAAGGATTCAAGCAATGGATGCTGATTGGACAGTGGACCATGGACCCTATTGTGAATTTGGGGATTTATTAACTATGAGGGGGACACAATTTATCGGGGCCTGTTATGATATACCTAATAGTAGGGGTGAAGGAAGGACTGTGGCAACTAACCACGCCTGGGGTTCTGCCTTTAGGGCCTATGGATCTCCACAGAGTTTATTTGCCTCTGAAACCTTGGTGGATATGTTGGCTGAAAAAATTGGCATGGATCCCTTAGAATTTAGGTATAAAAATGTCTATCGTGAAGGTTCTACAACTCCGACAGGATGCCCACCTGATGTAATTGTATTACCTCAGGCTATAGATAAACTAAGACCAATTTACCAAGAGGCCAAGAAAAAGGCTGAGGAAAAGAATAAGGAAGGCGGACCTATAAAATATGGTGTAGGAATTTCTTTAAATACTTATGGATGCGGGCTTGATGGTCCGGATACATCTGAGGCGTGGGTTGAATTAACAGAAGAAGGTGCAACCATAGGTGTTTCTTGGGAGGACCATGGCCAGGGAGCAGATATGGGAACCCTAGCTTACACTTATGAGACTCTAAGACCTCTAGGATTAAAACCTGAGGAAATTAAATTAATTATGAATGATATGGAATATACACCTAATAGTGGACCTTCAGGTGGTAGCCGTCAAAATGTTGTAACAGGAAATGCTATAAAAGTAGCCTGTGAAAACCTATTAAAGGGGATGCAAAAATCCGACGGAAGCTACCGTAGCTATGATGAAATGGTGGCAGAAGGTTTACCACTTAAATATGAAGGCAAATGGACTACACCAAAAACAGCTTGTGATGTAGAAACGGGTCAGGGAGACCCCTTCCCAACCTATATGTATGGAGTTCTTTTGGCTGAGGTAGCTGTAGATACTACTACAGGTAAAACTACTGTTGAAAAGTTTACCATTGTATCAGACTGTGGAACTATAATTAACAAGTTGGTCCTAGAAGGACAAATTTATGGCGGTTTGGTCCAAGGAATTGGCCTGGCCTTAAGTGAGGATTTTGAGGATTTAGACAAACACACTACACTTACCAAGTGTGGTATTCCTCAAATTAAGGATTCTCCAGATGAAATGGTAATTATTCATCAGGAAACAGAAAGACCACTAGGGCCATATGGTGCGTCAGGAGTTGGTGAGATGCCTCTTTCAGCTCCTCATGCGGCTATTTGTAATGGTATCTATAATGCCTGTGGTGTTAGAATAACAAAATTACCAGCCTATCCAGAAAGAGTATTGGAAGGTTTAAAGAAATTAAATAAATAGCAAATAAAATATTATCATTACCGTGGAGATAGCTTTCTTCACGGTAATGATGTCTATTATAAGGAGATTGATAATGTAAAAATAAAGATATTTTTACATGGAGGGAATAAAAAATGGATTTGGACAAATTATTAGCAATTGGTGATAGGTGTATCCATGACGAACCACCTATTTGTGAAGCAAAATGTCCAGTACATATAGAAGTCAAGGACTTGATAGGGCAAATAGAGAAAGGAGATTTTAAAAAAGCCTATAGGATACTAGAAAGAAAGATACCCTTTACTAGGATTATTGGAAAGATATGTGACCATCCTTGTGAGGACTTTTGTGTTAGAAAAGAAGCGGGAGGGTCTATAGGAATAGGTGATTTAGAAAAGACTGTTGTAAATAAGGGCTATGCCCCCCCTAAGAAGAGGTTAGCTATCCCCAAGAAGGATAAAAGTGTAGCTATTATAGGCGGGGGTATTAGTGGGCTTGTAGCAGCCCATGAGTTAGATAGAAAGGGTTATCAGATTACTATATTTGAAAAATCCCATAGGTTGGGGGGTAGGATTTGGAATTTTGTAGGTGGTCTACTTAAAAAAGAAGTAGTCCAGGAAGAATTACAAGTACTATGGGATAAGGGTATTAATATTGAATTAAATGTAAATGTCGATGGGGCAAAATTGGAAGAAATTATTGATAAATATGATGGTGTTTTTTTAACTAGCCCTATAATAGAAAATATTGAATATAATCCAACTACCTTTCAAGTGGACAATTCTAAACTATTTGTTAGGGGAAATATTACAAAGAAAAGTTCCTCTGTTATATATGCTGTTAGTTATGGAAAAGCTGCTGGCATATCTATTGACAGGTATCTTTCCAATGTCTCCATGATGGCTTCCAGGGAAAGGGAGGGGGTTTTTGACACCCCATTAAAATACGATACTCAAAATGTCCCCTACTTAGAAAGAATTCAAAAAAAGGGACAAATTTATACAGCAGAAGAGGCCCAGAAAGAGGCAAAACGATGTTTAAAATGCCAGTGTACTGACTGTATAGATGGATGTAGCCATATGCAAAAGTTTAATATGTCTCCCAATGCTTATATTAGACAAATAAATCAAAGCGAAAGAATAATATTAGGTACCCACTATGCAAATAAAATGATTAATTCCTGTACCCTATGTGGCCTTTGCAAGGAGGAATGTTTTTTAGATATAAGCATGAAAGAAGTCATACAGGAAACTAGGGAGAGCATGGTGGCAAGGGGAAAGATGCCTATATCTGCCCATGATTTTGCCCTTAAGGATATGAAATTTAGTAATAGTACTAGGTTTTATATGGTAAGGGGGCAAGGGGGAGGGGATAGGTTAGAAAGAGATAAAAGTAAGGGGAATAATTATTTGTTTTACCCAGGTTGTCAACTACCAGCCTCAATGCCAGAATATATGGCTGATATATATAGCTATCTTATTGGCAACTTAACTGGTGATGTTGGAATTTTCCTGGCCTGTTGTGGGGCACCTGCTGATTGGGGTGGGAGACGATCCATGCTAGAGGAAAATGTAGGAAGGATTAAGAAGGAATGGCAGGATATGGGGAAGCCTATATTTATTCTAGCTTGTTCAAGTTGTTATGAAATTTTCCAAAAATTTTTGCCAGAAATTCAGTGCATATCCCTATGGGAGATTTTTGATAAGTATGGATTGCCTAAGGAAAGTAAAAGGGTAACAGATTATCCTCTGAATCTTCATGATGCTTGTAGTACTAGATACAATCAAAAGCTTCAAGATAGTACTAGGAGTATAGCCACATCCTTGGGTTATGAAATAAAAGAATTTGAATATTCCAGGGAGAGGGCAAAATGTTGTGGTTATGGAGGTTTAGTTTACTTTGCCAATAGGGAACAGGCGGAGGAATTTGTAGAGGATAGAAAAAAGGAAAGCAATGGGGATATACTAGTTTATTGTGCTATGTGCAAGGACCTCTTTATTCGTTCTGGCAAGAGGGCCTACCATATTCTAGATTTAATATTTGCTGATGATGTTGAAAAAACTGGGCTTAGAAAGATGCCAAATTTATCCCAGAGGCATTTTAATAGAACTTGGGTAAAAATTAACCTACTAAAAGAATTTTGGGGTGAAGATAGGATGGACTTAAAAAAAGACTATGATTTTAATCTAATTGTTTCAGAAGGTATTTTTGCAATTATGGAAGATAGGTATATTTTAAAAGAAGATATACAGGAGGTAATTGATCATGCTCAAAAAACTGGAGAAAGATTTTTTAATCCTGATACTTCAAATTATTTGGCTAAATTACGATTAGATAATGTTACCTATTGGGTCCAATATGAGTTGGATAAAGAAGACATAATTGTAAACAAGGTTTATAGTCATAGGATGGAAGTGATTGAGAAATGAGACAAAAAGATAAAAGTGGGAAAAGGACACCATGGATTTGTGACAAATGTCAGGAGCAATTAGAAAACAGAAAGGTTAAGGTAGCCTATTTAGATGGTAATTTTGAGGTGGAATTAATGCAATGTCCAAAATGCAAGCAGGTTTTGATTTTAGAAGACCTAGCCATTGGAAAAATGTTAGAGGTTGAAAAGGGCTTGGAGGATAAATAATTGGAGAAATATAATGTCTATGAAAACTGTAATATGCAAGATTTATTAGGTGAAACCTTTAGACCAGGGGGCTTTACCTTAACAGATAGGGCTATAGAATATTGCCATTTTTCGAAAAGAGATATACTGCTAGATTTAGGATGTGGTTGTGGTGCTAGCATTGCTTATTTAAATAGAAATTATGGTATCAGAGGCATAGGCATTGACCCCTCTGAACAGTTGCTGGAAAGAGCAAGGGAATCCTATCCTAGTGGCCAATTTATTATGGGTATAGGTGAAAGCCTGCCCTTTGACCCTGAAAGCTTTGATGGGGTTTTAGCGGAATGTACCCTATCCCTGATGGATGATGTTAAACTTACCATGCAGGAGGTATATAGGGTATTAAAAAAGGATGGCTGCTTTATCATAACTGATGTGTACGCAAGACGGCCCTCCTATATTACAGGATTAGAAAAAAGCCGGCCAAAGAGTTGTTTTAGAGGCTTACATGATATAGATGACTTAAAATCACTAGCAAAAAATACAGGCTTTGAAATCCTATATTTTGAAGATTGCAGTAATGTGCTTAAAGAATTAATGGTTAAAATTATTTTTTCCTATGGGAGTATGGGAGTTTTTTGGGGTAAAGTTACTGGCAATTGTGTCGACGGAGAAAAATATTATAAATTAATTAAATCTTGTAAACCTGGATATTTTCTAATGATTGTAAAAAAAGGGGGAGTTAATCATGGATGAGATTGGTTTTAGGGTTTTTCAAGGGGCCTCCAAAGGTTTTTGTTGTAGCCAGATTATGGTAAAGATGGCATTGGAGGAGGAAGAGGGGGAAAACCCAGACCTGATTAGGGCCCTGGGCGGATTATGCAATGGTATTGGTAGCAGCCAAAAAACCTGTGGTGTTCTTACGGGGGGTGTCGCTATTTTAGGCCTTTATGCAGGTAAGGGCCTGGATGAAGAATATACAAAGGAAGGCTTTGCTAGTATGGTGGATGATTACATAGATTGGTTTGATGAGGAGTTTGAGGCTAGTGATTGTGTAGATTTAATAGGTGTTTATAGTTTTGAAGGAGGATATCCTGTAAAGTGCGGTGATATTTTAGCAAAAAGTTATATCAAAATCAATGAAATATTAGATAAATACGGCTATGAATTAGGGAGTAGGGAGGAATGAAAAAAACAAAGATAATTTATAAAACTCAGAGTTTATGCCCTACTTGCATGCAAAAAATAGACGGACAGGTCCTTTCTGAAGGAAGTATTGTTTTTCTAGTTAAAAATTGTCCAGAGCATGGGGAGTTTAAAACAAAAATATGGAGGGGTAAGGAGTCTATTGAAAAATGGATAGTTAAAAGGGAAAAACCATATATTACAAATCCTATTACTAAAATGAAAAAGGGTTGCCCTTATGATTGTGGCCTATGCGAGAAACACAGGCAGAATACCTGTACTGCATTGATTGAAGTTACCCAAAACTGTAATATGAATTGCAGTTTTTGTTTTGCCGATTCCCATAAAGGGAAATCACCAGACCCTAGTTTGGATGAAATTATTTTTCAATATAAAAGTTTAATGAAGGCATCAGGCAAGTGTAATGTGCAGCTTTCTGGTGGTGAACCTACAGTAAGGGATGATTTGGATGATATAATTAGGGCAGGCCTAGATGCTGGCTTTGAATTTATTCAAATTAACACTAATGGAATTAGAATTGCTGAGGATGAAAATTATTTAAAGGGATTAGTGGAGGCCGGACTTAGTTCGGTTTTTCTGCAATTCGATGGAACTGAGGATAGCATTTATGAAAAGCTAAGAAGGAGGAAACTTATTAAAATCAAGGTTAAAGCTATTGAAAATTGCAAAAAATTTGGCCTTGGCCTTATCTTGGTTCCGACCCTGGTTGCCGGTATAAATACCCACAATATTGGGCAAATAATTGATTTTGCCCTAGAACATTTGCCTGGAGTAAGGGGGGTACATTTTCAACCGGTAAGTTATTTTGGAAGAATTCCCTTTACTCCTGAAGATAAAGACAGGTTAACCCTATCAGAACTAATGAGGGCTATAGAATTGCAAACAAGAGGTAAAATACCTAGCAAGAGCTTTAAACCACCAACATGAGAACATCCCTTATGCTCCTTTAGTGGGAGCTATATACTTGATACTAAGAAAGAAGCTATAAAGGTTAAGGCTTCTTCCCCCTGTTGCCAGGATGAAGGCGACCCAGCTAAGGCCTATTTGCAGGCCAGAAGTTATGTATCCCGTAATTGGGCACTACAATCCTTTGACAAGTCAAATACTATTGTTGACAGGGACAATGGGATTGGGGATTGGGATAGGATACTGGAGGATATTTATAAAAACTCTTTTAGTATATCGGCCATGGGTTTTCAGGATGTTTGGAATATAGATTTAAAGAGGGTAAAGGAGTGCTGTATCCATGTGGTGACACAGGATGGGAAGTTGATACCCTTCTGCCTTTATAATATCACTGATAGGGATGGTAACTATTTATATAGGCAATAGAAAGGGGTGGTATGCCATGGATAAGACGCCTTTAGAGGACTGGATTGTAAATAAAATAGGGATTGAAAGGAATAGGGAGGCTCTTGAAAACTATCAACTCGGCCAGTTAAGGGAGACTATAAAATATGTTAAAGAGAGAAGTGCTTTCTATGGGAGGAAGTTAAGTGGTCTATCTCCAGACCATATTTCACAAGTAAGGGATATTGATAAAATACCCTTTACCTATCCAAAGGATATAGGTGCTAACCCCTATGGATTTTTATGTATACCTCAAAGGCAGGTAGAAAGGATTGTAACCCTAAACACCTCTGGTACTAGTAGCAAGGCCAAGAGAATATTTTTTAACAAGGAGGATATTGAGGCAATAATAGATTTTTTTCACCATGGTATGGCCTCTTTAACAAATAAAAGGGATAGGCTTCTGGTATTATTACCTGGAGACTCCTATGGAAGTATAGGAAATCTCCTTAGGAAGGCACTGGACAATCATCTAGAGCTTTGTATGGTGGGTGGATTATTGGAAGATAGGAAAAAAACTATTGAAGATATCAAAAAATACAGGATTAATTGTATTGTGGGCCTGCCCAGCCAAATCATTTATTTGAGTAGGATGGAAAAGGAGATTTTTCAGGAAAGGATTGATAAAGTCCTTCTATGCTCTGATTATGCCCCAAAGACTATAATAAATGATTTAACCCATAACTATGGATGTCAAGTGTTTATTCACTATGGAATGACTGAAACAGGATATGGAGGGGGCGTTATGTGCCAGGCTCTTAAGGGTTATCACCTAAGAGAAGGCGACTTGTATTTTGAAATTGTAGACCCGACAACAGGACAGGTGTTGGGGGAGGACCAATATGGAGAAATTGTTTTTACCACATTAACGAGACAAGCAATGCCCTTGATAAGATACAGGACAGGGGATATTGGGGCTATCTCATTGGCAGATTGTCCTTGTGGATCTTTCCTTAAAAGTATTAAAACTGTAGAGGGCAGGATTGATAATAGAGTCTCCATCGGTAGGGGAAGATACCTCTATTTAAGAGAACTTGATGAAATTATGTTTTCATATAGGGAGCTTTTGGATTACAGAACTTATATTAATAAGGAAGGAAAATTGGTAATTGATGTAATAGCCCGGAATTTAGAAGGATTTAAGGCTAATAAAATTGAAATAGAAAATAGGATACAAAATCTTTTATTGTTAAAATCGGGATTTTGTCTTAGTCTAAGGATAAGCATCAAAAATAAAGATAATTATCAGCATCTATCAAACAGTATGATAAAGAGAAAAATTTTAGACTTTAGGGAGGGAAATTAAGGTATGGGGAAAATTTATGAATCCATTGGAAAATTATTAAAAGGTAAAGAGGATTTTGTTTTAGCAACTATTCTAGAAAAGGCAGGCTCTGCCCCTAGAAGTAAGGGGGCAAAAATGATTGTTCGTAGGGATTCTTCTATATTAGGCAGCATAGGAGGGGGCGTAATGGAAGCCCTAGTAATAAAATCTGCTTTAAGGGTCTTTGAGGGTGAATTGCCAATAATAGAGGAGTTTACCCTATCTAATAAGGAAGCTGCCTCCCTAGGAATGATATGTGGCGGCGATGTTAAGGTTTTATTAGAATATATTGATAGTAGCCATGGGGCAACTATTGATATCTTTAACAGGCTTATAGACCTGCAAAAAGAGGCAAAAGATTTGGCACTGATAACATCGGTAAAGTCAAAAAATGCCCCTGAGAAATGGATCTATTCAGGGGGCAAGATTTATGGAAGAGAAGATGAGGCTATTATAGACATTACAAAGAGACTAAAGGATAAGATAAAAGATATAAAAATTGAGGAGCTAAGTATAGGTGGGTCCACATACATAGTAGAAGGTATAAGAAATTACAAGAAACTCTATATTATAGGAGCAGGTCATGTTGGTCAGGAAATTTCTAGGATTATGAAAATTCTTGATTTTTATGTGGTAGTTATGGATGATAGGGAAGAATTCGCAAATAGGGACAGGCTTACTAGTGCTGATGAAATAATAGTACTTCCATCCTTTGATAATATCTTAGACCATTTTAAAATTACTAGCCAGGATTATGTCATAATTGTAACAAGGGGTCATGCCTTTGATAAAGAGGTATTGGCGCAAGTTCTCACAAGTGAGGCTAAATATATTGGCATGATTGGAAGCAGACGGAAGAAAAAAATAATTTACCAGCAACTCATTAGTCAAGGTTTCACAGAGGAGGAGCTAGCCCAAGTATATTGCCCCATAGGTCTATCTATTAATGCTGACACCCCCGAGGAAATAGCTGTAAGTATTGCAGGGGAAATAATACAAATTAAAAATGAGGAAGCTAATAATGAATAATAATTTTGCCGCAATTGTTGTATCGGCGGGGTATTCTTCTAGAATGCATGACTTTAAACCTCTTTTGCAATTTGGAGAGAGGCCTGCTCTTACAAATATAATCAGGGTGTTAAAGACGTCAGGGGTTAAAGATATAGTTGTAGTCATAGGTCATCGGGGAGATGAACTTAAAAATAAGATTCAAGAGACTGGCATTCGCTATGTATATAATGAGAATTATCCCCAGGGAATGTATTCTTCTGTTGTAAAAGGTGTCAAAGAAATAGATGGGGAGGCCCCAGCTTTCTTTTTATGGCCGGTTGATATTCCCTTAATTAAAGAGGAAACAATTAGATTGTTAATGAAGGAATTTAAGGAAAAGAATAAGGGAATAATCCACCCTACTTTTGATGGCAAGAGGGGCCACCCTCCTTTAATTCATAGCAAATATATAAAAGCAATTACTGAGGGAGATGGTGCAGGAGGACTAAAGAGAATACTGGAACAATATGAGGATGATGCCCTAGATCTACCCCTATGGGATGAGGCAATTTTAATGGATATGGATACTAAGGAAGATTATAATAATTTGTTGGAATATTTTCATAGGGAGGCTCCTAGCAGGCAAGAGTGCCTTGAGATTTTGAAATTTTATAAGCTACCGGAAAATATAATTAGGCATTCCCTTAAGGTGTCTGAGATTAGTTTAAAACTGCTGGAGAGCTTAGGAGACAAGGGTGACCATATAGACAAAAATATTTTAGAGGCTGCCGCCCTACTACATGATATAGCTAGACTAGAAAAGAACCATGACAAAAAGGGGGCTAGGATGGTTGAGAGGCTTGGCTATAGCAAGCTGGCAGGACCTATCTCAACCCATATAGATATCTCAGTAGATAGGAATGAAAAAATCACAGAGGCGGAATTATTATATTTGGCAGACAAGTTAGTAAAGGAAGACCAGCTTATGCCATTAGATGTTAGATTAGGGGAACAAAAAAAGGCATATATGGATAAACCCATGGTTTTGGCAAAAATAGAGGAGAGATACCAGATGGCGGGAAGAATTATGGATAAAATCAAAAAAGCTAATGGAGATATAACAATATGAAGGGAACTATATTTTTAGTACGTCATGGGGAGATTGACCTAGGAGGCGAAAAACGCTATATAGGGTCAACAAATCTGCCCCTATGCCAAAGGGGTATAGAGGATGCAAGGAAGTTAAAGGAGTATTTCTCCAATAAAGATTTACAGGAAGCCTACACCAGTCCCTTGCTAAGATGTATTGAAACGGCAGAAATAATTATAAAGGGCAGAGGGATTGAAAAGAAGATTGTCAACGATTTAAGGGAAATTCATCTGGGGGAATGGGAATATAAAACTTTTGCTTATATAAGGAATAACTTCCCAAAGGAATATGAGGAAAGAGGGAGAAGGATAGATTCCTATCAATGTCCTGGGGGTGAAAGTTTTCAGCAAGTACACAATAGGGTTATACCAGCTTTTAAAAGATTAGTCCAAGCTGGTGGGGATGACAATATTTTGCTTGTGGCCCATGCTGGAGTAAATAGGGTTATATTAGGTCATATTTTTGGTATACCATTAAGTAAGATAATGGATATACACCAACCCTATGGCTGTGTGAATAAATTGCTTTGGGATAAGGATAGACAAAGGTGGAATTATGACTTGCTAATATTATAAAAAGGGGTAATATAATGAATAATATTGGTTATAGGCCTGTGATAGCAGCATCCCATGAAAGATGCCGTAGGATGGGAATGATGAAAGAACAAGTATATAGTAGTAATATTATAGCTGATTCTATTTTACAAGATAAATTTGCTGAAAATAGGGATATGATATTAACTGCATCTCCTTACATAGAGAGGCTATTTAATTTTGTCAAAGGGAACAATTTTTTTGTACTCCTAACTGACGGGGAAGGTTGCATATTAAATGCGGTGGGGGATGAAAAAATCCTATCCGAGGCCTTCGACCTTAAAATGGTACCTGGAGCATATATGAACGAAGAAAGCATAGGTACCAATGCAATGGCCCTAGCCATTAAGACAGGGGAACATGTACAAATATCTGGGAAAGACCATTATATAGAAGCCTACCATAGGTGGACCTGTTCAGCAGCTCCCATAAAGGATGCTAATGGTAATTTAATCGGTGTCCTAGATTTAACGGGGTACACAGAATGTGTCCACCCCCATACACTTGGAATGGTTATTGCTGCCTCTAATGCCATAGAGGAAATGCTTAAAGTCAAAGAATATAATAGGATACAAAATATAAATCATAGGCATATAAAGACTATATTTGACTTTATGCCTGCCGCAATAATAACCTCAGATATACATGGGCAAATAATGGTTTTTAATGAAAAGTCCCTTGAATTATTGGGAAATGGAAAAAAGGATTTAGAGAGAGGCCATATGAAGGATATTATTGTAGAATGGGATAAGCTAAAGGGAAAAATCCACTCTAGGGGTAAGATCGACCAAGAAGTAAAAGTGAATGCATCTAAGAAACAACTATCATGCCGGTTGACGGCAAAACCAATATACCACCACCAAGATGATAACATGGAAATAGTATTTGTTTTTGAAGAAATAATAAAAGCCAAGAAAAAGAAAAATAAATGTCAGGCCTATTATACCTTTGATAAAATAATTGGAGAGGACTATAACTTTCAAAGGGTAATACAATATGCAAAAAAAATTGCTGATAGCAAGTCTACCATATTGATATTGGGAGAGAGTGGTACGGGTAAGGAGCTTTTTGCCCAGTCAATACATAATTATAGTAGCAGGGCAGAGGAAGCCTTTGTAGCCCTAAATTGTGGGGCAATTCCCAAGCAACTCATTGAAGCTGAGCTTTTTGGATATGAGGAAGGGGCTTATACAGGGGCAAGAAAGGGTGGAAATATAGGTAAATTTGAATTAGCTAACAAGGGTACCATAATGCTAGATGAGATTGGGGAAATGCCCTTGGATATGCAAACTAAATTACTAAGGGTATTGCAAGAGGGTTTGATAACCCGGATTGGTAGTAGTAGGACTATAGCCGTGGATGTGAGGATAATTGCCGTTACAAATAAAGATTTGAGGGAAGAAGTAGAAAAGGGCAGATTTAGGAAGGATTTATTTTATAGATTGAATGTCCTACCCCTATACCTACCACCCTTAAGGCAAAGAAAAAGTGACATATTAATTTTAATAGATTACTTTATGAAGGGCCTTGGTAAAAGTTTAGGCAAAAGAGAAGTTCCTATTACAGAGGAATATCTAAAAATAATGCTGGACTATAACTGGCCTGGCAATATAAGGGAGCTTGAGAATGTTATAGAACTTATAATAAACACTGAATCCATGCCGGTTGAGTATTTTGATCAGATAAGATTTAAGAATAACATTATTAGTGCTGGGGACACCTTTAGATTGGATAATGTTGAGAAAGAACATCTGGAAAAAGTACTCAAATTTTATAATGGAAATATAACTCATTCAGCCAATGCCTTGGGAATAGGGAGAAACACCCTATACAATAAAATAAAAAGATATGATATAAAAACATAATTTTAATAAGAGACTTGGTAAATATAATATCAGGCCACCTTATGGATATACTAGGATTATAATATCAATGGGGAGGTCAACAATTGTTAATATATATTATAATCATAGCAGGCTATTTTTGTTTTTGCATATTTTCAAGTGAGGGTCAATTTAGGTCTGATTGGGAAATAAGGAGGATTAAAAGATTCAGGGAGGGTCTTTTGCAAGCGGCTTTTGGGGAAAAAATAAAACCCAAATTCATAAGGGATATTGTGGGGCAGGATAGGGGTTTAAGCCTTTTACAAGAAATATTATACAAATCCAAACCCCAGCATATATTAATATATGGACCCCAAGGAGTGGGTAAAAGGATTGCAACAAGGCTGGTATTCCAACGAGCTAGAGTTAGAAGAAATTCCTTTTTTGATGACCAATCGATAATCCTTGAGTTGGAGGCCTCTAGCCTATATTCTGATGGTATAAAGAGTCAGGAAGTTTTAGGAGGGGTAGTTAAATATTTAACATTCAAAAATACTGATAATCATGCCCCCATAAGGATAGGTCAAATTAAACCAGGGGCAGTAATAAAGGCCCATAGGGGCATACTATTTATTGAGGGTATAGACCAACTACAGGCTAGTGATATGAACTGGCTTTTGGAAGTCTTAGAATCTAATAAAGTCTTTTTTAAAGATATAGACCATGATTTATCTGATAAACATAGGCCAGAATATATTGACAAAATATTTAGGGATGGATTAACAAGTGATTTTATCTTGGTGGCTACTACAGGCAAGAAGCCTGATGATCTACCGGAGTGCTTAAGGTCAGTATGTGTTGAAATTTTTTTTGATTTTTTGACACCGGAGGAAATAGCTAGTATCATACGAGATACCTGTAGGAGGGCAAATTTACAAATAAGAGAAAAGGAAATAGATAAAATCAAGAAATATATAGACAGTGGGGAGGAATGCAGGAATCTTATAGAAATCCTTGGAACACGAAGCGTAGGCCAAGCTAGAAGGCAGATTCTTGCCCAAGATATAGAATGGCTTGTTAAAAGTCTGGAAAAAGGGTAAAATATTGAAAAAACCCCTATTAAAAGATATAATAAAAGACGACCGAGGAATATAGTTAAAGGAGAAGATTAAGATGGGTGAAAAGGAAACGACTGTTTCAAATCGTATAATTCCCTTAATTCCCTTGAGAGGACTAAATGTTTTTCCTTATATGGTGATACATTTTGATGTAGGCAGGGATCGTTCAATTAACGCCCTTGAGGAAGCAATGATAAACGATCAATTAATTTTTTTGGTTGCTCAAAAAGAGGCAGAAACCAACGAACCAACTTTGGATGAAATATACCATGTTGGAACCGTTTCAAAAATTAAACAAATGTTAAAACTGCCAGGAGATGCCATAAGAGTCCTAGTTGAGGGTATATCTAGGGGTAAAATTACAAAGGTCCTACAGGAAGATCCTTATTTTCAAGTGGAAATAGAGGAGGAAAGTTATCAAAATGAGATAGCAATTAATAATGAAACTGAAGCATTAATGAGAAGTGTAGTTGATGCTTTTGAACAATATGTTGAGATTAGCAGTAGGATATCACCGGATATTTTAATTACTATTAGTGAAATTGAAATGCCTGGACGATTAGCGGATACAATTGCCTCAAACATATTAATTAAGCCTGGCCAAAAACAAAAAATTCTGGAGGCCTTTGATCCCGTGGAACGTCTTGAGGGATTATATAAGATTCTGTTGGAAGAAGTTCAAATCCTAGAAATTGAAAAACAAATTAATAGTAGGGTCAAAAAACAAATAAGTAAGGTACAAAAAGAATATTACTTAAGAGAGCAATTAAAGGCCATACAAAAAGAACTGGGAGAGGATGAGGGGGTTGTAGAGGAGGTAGCAAGGTACAAGGAAAAGCTAAAAAGCTTAAAATTCCCCAAGGAAATTCATGAAAAGATAGAGAGGGAAATTGATAGGTTACTCCGATTATCTCCCGCATCTGCAGAGACCGGGGTTATAAGAAATTATGTAGATTGGGCATTAAACCTCCCCTGGAAAAAGGAAACAAAAGATAGGCTAGATTTAAAGAAATCAGCTGCCATTTTGGATGAAGACCATTATGGTCTGAAAGAGGTTAAGGAGAGAATACTGGAATACCTAGCCATAAGACAATTAGCCAAATCTATGAAGGGACCAATAATTTGCTTGGTGGGCCCACCAGGAGTGGGAAAAACATCGGTTGCTAAATCCATCGCCCGATCATTAAATAGAAAATTTGTCAGAATGTCCCTAGGGGGTTTAAGGGATGAGGCAGAGATTAGAGGCCACAGAAGAACATATGTAGGTGCAATCCCAGGTAGGATTATTTCCTCAATTAGGCAGGCAGGCACAAAAAATCCAGTATTTTTATTAGATGAAATAGATAAACTTGCCAGCGATTTTAGGGGAGACCCTGCATCAGCTTTATTAGAGGTCTTAGATCCAGAACAAAATCATGATTTTACCGATCATTTTATGGAAATGCCATTTAATTTGTCTAAGGTTATGTTTATTACTACGGCTAATACCTTGGATACTGTGCCCAAGCCATTACTAGATAGGATGGAAGTCATTCGTATTCCTGGGTATACAGAGGAGGAAAAGCTCAATATAGCCTCCAAATATTTGGTGCCCAAACAAATTAAGGAACACGGACTAGGGGACACTAGGGTAAGCTTTTCGGAGAGGGCCCTTAGGTCCATAATAAATAACTACACAAGAGAAGCTGGGGTTAGAAATCTAGAAAGAGAAATTGCAAACTTATGCAGGAAAATAGCAAAGAGGGTAGTTGAAGAGGAAATAGAAGGCTTAAATATTACAGTTAGAAATCTACAAACATATTTAGGCAACCCCAAATTCCACTATGAAATGGCCAATGTCAAGAATGAAATAGGTATAGCTAGGGGATTAGCCTGGACTATGGTAGGGGGAGACACCCTATCAATTGAAGTAACTCCTATGGCAGGTGACGGAAAACTAGTCTTAACAGGGCAGCTTGGTGATGTGATGAAGGAGTCAGCCAGGGCAGGAATGAGCTATATTCGATCTAAACACGAAGAGTTAAAACTTGAAGCCGGCTTCCACGAAAAGCTAGATATACATATACATATTCCTGAGGGAGCCACTCCCAAGGATGGACCTTCTGCCGGAATTACAATGGCCACAGCAGTAATTTCTGCCTTAACTAAAGTACCGGTAGTAAAGGATGTTGCCATGACAGGGGAAATTACCCTTAGGGGTAGGGTGCTAAGGGTTGGTGGTATAAAGGAAAAAGTATTGGCTGCTAGAAGAGCCGGGATTAAAAAGGTGCTTCTACCCTTGGAAAATGAAAAAGATTTAGAGGAAATTCCAAACAATGTAAAAAGGAATATGGACTTTGTTCTTGTTGAACATATGGACCAAGTTCTGGAGCATGCCTTACAAAGAGGAGAAGAAAATGATAATTAAGAGTTCAGAATTTGTTACTAGTGCTGTAAGTCCTAAGCAATATCCACAGGATTTGTTGCCAGAAATAGCCTTTGTAGGCCGCTCAAATGTGGGCAAATCCTCAACTATTAATACTATACTTAATAGGAGGAAACTAGCAAAGATAAGTTCGACTCCTGGCAAAACTAGGACAATTAACTTTTTTATAATTAATAAGGAATTCTATTTAGTAGATTTACCAGGCTATGGCTATGCTAGAATTTCAAAGGCAGAAAAGGATTCTTGGGGAAAAATTATAGAGGACTATTTAAATGAGAGGAAAAGTTTAAGTGAAGTTATATTGTTGGTGGATATAAGACATGGCCCCACACAGGATGATAAAATGATGTATGATTGGATTAAATACTTTGATTTTGGAAGTATTGTTATAGCAACGAAATCTGACAAAATAAGCCGGGGCCAAAGGGCCCGGCAGCTGAAATTTATCCGTGAAAAGTTACAGATGTCCAAGGAGGACAAACTTGTAGCAATATCATCCCTGAAAAAAGAGGGAATTGAAGACCTATGGAAGTGTATAAGGGACATGTTTATAGAGAAGGATTTACCCATAACTATTGGAGAAGCTTCAAGGTAGTTCATCACTTTGAAGTTTCTCTTTTTTTGCCAGCATAGTATCTAAATTTAATTCAGCCATTACCATCCCCAGCAGGATTAAGAAACTGCCAAATAAACCAGCCCTGGTTAATATTTCTCCCTCTACAAAATAGGAAAAAATCGCTGAGAATACTGGCTCTCCAGTATAAATTAAGGCTGTATGAGTTGGACTTGTATACCTTTGGGCTATATTTTGAATGGTGAAGGCAGCGGAAGTACATAAGACTGTTAAAAAGGCTATAGGCAACCAAACATCCATGCTAGTTGGTATAGTTGGATTTTCAATTCCAAAGGTTAAAACTAAGCTAAGTAAACCTACTACCGCTATTTGCACTATACCCAGGCCAATAGAATCCACTTCTACAGTATATTTACCCACAGTGATTATATGGAGGGCAAACATAAAGGAACCAAGAAAGGTGAAAAAATCCCCTTTATTTAAGGTTAAATTAGAATCCAAAGTTAAAAATGCTAGACCGATTAATGCTAATATAGCACCAACAGCTGCCGCTTTTTGAGGTTGCTCTTTTAAAAAATATGCCGAAAGAATGGGAACCAAAACTACGGAAAATCCAGTTATAAAACCGGATTTGGAGGGTGTTGTATAGTGGAGCCCCAGTGTTTGAAGGGTATATCCCATAAACAAAACAATACCGATTAGCACACCATATTTAAGGGTGTCTTTTTTAATATTAAGTATATTTTTATAAAATATAATTCCCGATAGGAGGGCAGAAATAAGGAATCGTATTGCGAGAAAATTAAAGGTTTCTAGATGATTTAAAGAATTCTTTGTGAGAACATAAGTGGACCCCCATATAAAAGTAACTCCTAATAGAGCTAGATCAGCCTTCAATTGTTTTGTCATTTTAATTAATCCCCCGTAAATATAAAATAGTATCTATATTTTATATCATTTGGAGGAAAAAACAAAATACACATAAAAAATAAAAAAAGCCACCGAAGTGACTTTTTAAGCTTCTGGTTCAAACATATCCTTTCCAACACCACATACTGGACAAACCCAATCATAGGGTAGGTCCTCAAAGGCCGTATTTGGAGGAACACCTGCATCTGCATCTCCTACTGCTGGGTTATAGACATAACCACAAGGTACACATACATACTTTTCCATGAACTGTATCCCCTTTCCATATCATATTTTTTCTATATATATTTTTGCGTTACAATTCAATTATACCCCTTAGGACTAACCATAAACAAAATTATTTAGTTATTTTAGCTAATAGCGAAAGTTTTATAATAATTTACAAGTGAATAGAATTAGATACTGATCAAAAACTTCCTTGACAGTATTTTGTTTTTTGTATATAATGGCTACAATTATATAGTGATGATGCCTTGAGGAAGAATAGTAAAAAAGGGATGTTTTATAGAGAGTAGGGACTAGGTGGAAACCCTGCAAACTATCTTTTTGAACCTGCTTCGGAGCTTATGATGATAAATCATTACGGTGGTAATTCCGTTATAATTACAAGAGTGAGTCTATATGACTAACTAGGGTGGTACCGCGAGTAACCCTCGTCCCTTGATGGGAACGGGGGTTTTTTTAATTGCCAAAAAACTATAAAGGGGTTGAATATATGTCTGCTCTACGTGTACAGTGTAAAAAACTTAAAAATGCTGGTCAAATTCTGGGAAGGGCAAATACCAGGGAAAAAAATCAAGCATTAAAACAGGTGGCTTTAAGTTTAAAGGAAAACAAGGAAAATATTTTAGTTGCTAACAAGAAAGATGTGGAAAAGGCTATTGCAAACAAGATGACAGATAGCCTTATAGACAGATTAAAACTAACTGATGAACGGATAGATGCCATGATTGACGGTATATATACAATTATGGATCTAAAGGATCCAATATGGAAGAGTAATGATGTATGGACCTTGGAGAATGGGTTAACTGTAAGTAAAATGACGGTACCCATCGGGGTAATTGGCATCATTTATGAATCAAGACCAAATGTTACAGTAGATGCTTTTGCCATAACCCTAAAGAGTGGTAATTGTGTCCTATTGAGGGGTAGTTCCTCCTCACTTAATTCTAACAGGGCCCTGGTCCTTGCTATCAAAGAAGGTCTAAGAAATAGCCCTATTTCAGAAGATGTTGTTGCCCTGGTGGATGATTCAGATAGGGCGGTAGTAAGGGAAATGCTGACTTTAAATGAATATATTGATTTAATCATACCCAGGGGTGGGAAAGAGCTAATAGATATGGTTATCCAAAATGCCACGGTAGCCACCATAGAGACAGGGGTGGGAAACTGTCATATATATGTTGATAAAGACATGAACTTGGCTGAGGCAGTAGATATTATAGAAAATGCAAAGGTACAGAGGCCAGGGGTTTGCAACTCCATAGAGACCCTATTAGTGCATAATAAAGTTGCGCATGAATTATTGCCTATGGTGTATGATAGGATTGGAAGCCTAGTGGAATTGAGGGGCTGTAAAAAGACCCAGGAGATTATTAAGGTAAAGGATGCCCAAGAGGAAGACTGGTACCAGGAATATCTAGATTATATTCTATCAATTAAAATTGTAAGTGATACAAAGGAAGCCATTGAACATATTAATAAATACGGATCCAAACATTCGGAGGCAATTTTAACCCAGAATTTAGATAATGCTAATATATTTTTAAGGGAAGTTGATGCTGCAACAGTTTATGTTAATGCTTCGACAAGATTTACTGATGGTGGTGAATTTGGTTTTGGAGGGGAGATGGGGATAAGCACCCAAAAAATTCACGCAAGGGGTCCTATGGGGATAAATGAATTGGTTACTGTAAAATATACCATTGTAGGCAATGGTCAGATTAGAGGGTAGTGATAATATGATAGCGAAAATATTAGGGGATAGTAAGAAAATTGTTATTAAAATAGGAAGTAATACCATAGCCAACGAAGATGGAAGCATATGTAAGGATTATTTAGAGAACCTTGCCAAACAGATCAATATACTACGGGACCATAATAAGCAAATAGTTATTGTTTCATCTGGAGCTAGGATAGCTGGTGTTGGTACCCTTGGCAAATGGATGCGTAAGGAGGATATACATTATAAACAGGCCCTATGTGCCATAGGCCAGGTGGAATTAATGGATGCCTATAGGAGAATTCTAGGAGAATGGGGGATTCACATAGGGCAGATGCTTTTAACTAGGGATGATTTTGCAGATGAACATAGGACCCTAAACATACGTAATACCTTATTTACATTAGTTGATGAGGGTGTTATACCTATTATAAATGAAAATGATACGGTGAGTGTTGAAGAAATAAAGATAGGAGATAATGATACCCTGGCAGCTTTAACAGCAAACCTTTGGAATGCAGACCTGTTAATATTATTTAGTGATATAGATGGTTTATATGATAAAAACCCCAAAACCCACAAGAATGCCAAGCTGCTAGAGGAAGTAAGGGATATTGATAAAATATTAGAAACTATAGAAATTGGGGAAGTTAATAGTTTTGGTACTGGTGGTATATCAACGAAAATTACTGCAGCCAGGACAGTAAATAATTATGGGACTCCCATGGTGTTAGCCAATGGTAAAAAGAATGATATATTAATAAAACTCTTTGAAGGAAAAGAAAGGGCTACGGTTTTTTTAGCTGACTAGGGGAGGAGATATTTTCATGGATAAAATAGGTTTTATTGGTGCAGGAAATATGGCCCAGGCTATAGTAGAGGGTATAACCGATGCCTTTGAAGGTATAGAAAGAAAGGTATTTGTCAGTGATAAGGATAAGGAAAGGGCAAAAAAACTGGCCCGATCATCTAGGATTAATTTATGTAAGAATAATGTTCAAGTTACGGAAAGGGCAAATATTATTCTTTTGGCTGTTAAACCCAATATATATCAATATGTTTTAGAGGAAATACGGGATTATATAGGGGAGGACCATATCCTTGTATCAATAGCTGCCGGTATTTCCATTGAATATATTCAGAGCTTTTTTAAGACTCCTGTAAAAATAGTTAGGACAATGCCAAATACCCCAGCTCTTGTAGGGGAAGGTATGACAGCGGTGTCTGCTAACAACCAGCTTACACAAAAAGAATTAGATGGGATATTAAAAATATTTAATAGTATAGGCAGGACTGATCTAATAGGTGAGGAACTAATGGATATGATTCCATCTATAAGTGGAAGTAGCCCGGCTTATGTTTATATGTTTATTGAGGCTTTAGCGGATGGAGGAGTCCTACAAGGAATGCCAAGGGATAAGGCCTATAAATATGCTGCCCAGGCAGTATTGGGAGGGGCCAAGATGGTTTTAGAAACAGGGAAACACCCGGGAGAATTAAAGGATCAAGTTTGTTCGCCGGGGGGAACGACAATCAAGGCGGTTCATTCCCTAGAGAAAAATAGTTTTAGGGGCTCTATTATAGATGCCATGATAGCCTGTACGGAAAAGGCTAAAAATATGTCTAAATAGGGTATACAAACTATTAATAAGCCCCCATTAGAAGGGACTAAACCTAACTAATGGGGGTTAATGTGTAATTTATAATTTATATTCTGTCAATTCCTCACAATAACTACAACGATATTGGAGCTTAGTATGGGGTACCAGGGTAAATTCTGGTTCCACATAGTCATCAATGGTGGTTATACATCGGGGGTTTTTACATTTTATCATGCCCACTACCCTAAGTGGTATTTCTATATCTTTTTTTTCCACAATCCTATTATTTTTAATAATGTTAATAGTAATGTTAGGGTCAATTAAACCTAAAATAGTTAAATCAATATCTGTATGGTCTTGGATTTTAATAATATCTTTTTTGCCCAGTTTTTTGCTTTGAACTTTCATAAGGAGGACTACAGGGGTATCTAATTTATCTAAATTGAGCTTTTGAAATATTTTCAAACCCTTTCCTGATGTTATATGGTCGATTACTATGCCGTTTTCAATACTAGTAACTTCTAACATAATTAAATCACCCCCAATAGTTTGGCTATGAGGGCCATTCTTACATACATTCCTAATTTAGCCTGTTGGAAATATTTACTTCTAGGGTCTTTATCTACATCATAAGAAATTTCATTGACCCGGGGTAGGGGGTGAAGAACCAACATATCTTCCCTTGCTTTTTGCAATTTTATTTTGTCTAAAATATAGCTATCCTTTAATTTCACATAATCCTCTTCGTTAAAAAACCGTTCCTTTTGTATCCTGGTCATATATAGGATATCCACCTGGGGTATGTAAGCCTCCAGGGATGTAGTTTCAATAATTTGCACACCACTATTTAATAGGATCTCATCCCTTAGATGGAAGGGTATTTTTAACTCTGTTGGTGATATTAAAACAAAATTCATATTAGGATATTGGCTTAAAGTTTTTATTAAGGAATGGACAGTACGTCCGAAAAGTAGATCTCCACAGAATGCTATAGTAAGATTTTTTATTTCACCCTTATAATATTGGATAGTTGTAAGATCAGCTAGGGTTTGGGTAGGATGTTGGTGACCTCCATCACCACCGTTAATAATAGGTACAGTAGAATATTGTGAAGCTAATTTTGGGGCCCCTTCCCGCGGATGTCTCATAACAATGATATCAACATAATCATCGACTATTCTTACAGTATCCGCTACACTCTCCCCCTTTGTTACAGAGCTGGTGGTAGCATCAGAAAAGCCCAAATATTTGCCCCCCATCCTAAGCATGGCGGACTCAAAACTTAACCTAGTACGGGTACTAGCCTCATAAAATAGGTTGCCCAAGACTTTACCCCTACATATGTCTGCATATTTCCTTGGATTTTTGAAGATTTCTAGCCCTAGACTAGTAATACAATTAACTTCTTCTAGGGTTAGGTCAGTAGAATCAATAATATGTCTTCCCTGTAAATCCATTTATATAGCCTCCCTAATTAGTATTTGGGAGCTTCTCACTCCCTTTTTAGTCTCACAGGACTAAATTAAAGGTTATACAATAAATAATACCCTCTGTCAGGAGACGAAAGGGTATGATAGTCAGTTATAATGCAGTAGATTTAATTTATCCTTCTCAGTCTCGCTGGACCGAATTAAAGGTATGTATTTACCTTAATATATCATTGGTCAAAGGGAATGTCAATATTTATTAGGCAGATAGGGGAGGAAAAAGCCCGGATTTATAGAATAGTCATGTAGGGATAGATTTTCAGGTTAAAGGAGTTTTGTGATGCATGAATTAACTTTAGGACAACTATATAATTTCTTGCTTAAAGAGGCAGACCATCTAGACTTTATGAAGTCCAAGGTGGACATTGACCTGCTTCCATCATCTAATATAAACTATGGAGATAAGATAGAGGGTAGCATTGTTGGGCTGGCCCTAGGAGATGCCTTTGGGAGTTATTTGGGTAGCCAGTTTTGGGGGGAAGTAGAATTTATTAATAGTTTTTTAAAGAGTAGCCGCCATTTGGTCAATCTTAATGTTACTAGGATAACAGATATGGTAATTATTATGGCGGAGTCCTTGATTATCCAGCAGAAATTCTGCCCCGGAGATATGGCTGACAGATTTATCCGGCAAAATTTTAGGGAAAAGGATGATTTCTTAGGTGAGTTTACAATAAATTATCGGGATAGGAAATTGGAGTGGTATAGGAGTGCAAGTGAAGTGGCTAGTAGTGTTGCTGCCTTGCGCACTAGTCCCATTGCCTTGATTAATTATGGAGATTTTTTATCCTTAAAATTAATGGCAGGTATACAGGCTTCAATTACTCATAGGGAAGTGACAACTATAGCTTCCAGCATATATCAGGCCACGGCAATAGCATATCTTGCTAACCTTGACCCCTTTAGTTTAAGGGATAGGGAGTCGGTGGAAAACTTTATAGATATTTGTGGGAAAAGTATAAAGGGTATGGAAAACAAACTAGGGGCTTATGTTAATTTTCCAAAGACCACAAGCCTATATACTAGAATGGGCATAGAGGTCCTACAGGCACTGGAAAAAGACATAGATATTGCAAGGGCCCAGGAAAAATGGAAGCATCAAAACCCTGTGCTTGAGTTTATCCCCCTAGCTATCTATATATTTTTAAAGAGTCCTAATGATTTTGAAAGTATTCTTAAAAATTGCCTATCAACTAAAAATACTGGACCCATAGCCAACTTAGCCCTATCCTTGGGAGGGGCATATTTGGGCTATAGCAATATACCTAAGGCTTATGTCAACAAATTAAATAATCTTGAAGAAATGTTGGTTTTAAGCCTTCGTTTATTAGAATTATCTTTAAAAAACCAGAAAAACAACCCTTATCGTAGGGAAAATACTCTAGCAGGACATTCCAAATCGGCAGATGAAATTAATGTATTATTATGGCAGGGAATCAAATATAATAAGGAAAAAGATTTTGCAAATTCAGTAAGATGCTTTGAAAGTTTATTAGCCGAATATCCTAGTGAAAAGCAAAATGAAAAAATAAAGCATGGTATAATCGAAGCCTATGAGGGTTTAGGAGTCAAGGCCTTGGGCCAAGAAAGGTTCTCCCATGCATTAAAAATTTTTAAGAGGGCCCTAGCCTACGATTTAAGTAATCCAACCATTTTATGTAATTTAGCCATAACCTATTTACACCTAGATGACCTAGTAAAGGCTGAAAGATATGCCCAGCGTGCAGTAGAAATAGCACCAGCCTACAATATAGGTAAAGAGGTACTTCAAGCTATAAGAAGTATAAAAAAATAGATTCATCCTAACCAGTATTTATATTATTATAATAATATTCTAATAAATAAAGGTAAATTAAAGGAGGAAGCAAGATTGACAGGGGACAAGATATATAAGAAACTAAAGGATGCATTATTTCACCATGTAGAAGGAAAAAATTTACTGGGAGAAAGAATAGTAGTTACGGGCAGGACCTTAACGGCAGAAGAAGCTATTGGTAATCCTGACAGACAAGATTTCCCCCTAATAAAGGGGAGGGAAAAGCTCATGCAGGCTGAATTTCGCGGAGCCTTGGGGCAAGTATTTACAGATATGCCCGGAAATTTTGAGGGCACATTAAAGGACATTATAGAGGGACCGATTGAGAGCAATTTTGATAGGGCTGTTTTTATAGCAACTTTTAATGCCCTAATGAGCTATTTGGGTAAGGCTAAAGCTACTATACACTGTAAAGATAATGAACCTGAAGATTGTGCCACAAAATTAGGGGAATATATAAGGAAAAACTATGGGAATCCAAGGATTGCCCTAGTAGGATATCAACCATCCTTCTTAGAAAGCCTAGCATCACAATATAATATTAGGGTCTTGGATTTAGATGATGATCAAATAGGCACAGAAAAGTTTGGTGTTCTGTTGGAGGATGGGGAGGATAAGATGCTAGAGGTTATTGAGTGGTGTGATATTGTTGTTGCAACGGGAAGTACCCTGGCCAATGGTTCAATAGTCAATTATTTGGACCTAGATAAGCCCGTGATTTTTTATGGGACTACTATTGCCGCTGCTGCTGAAGTATTAGGATTGGAAAGATTTTGTGAGTGTGCTAAATAGCTTTACAAATATAATTTTATTATTAGATTTTAAACAACCCCCAACCTGTTAAGGATGGGGGTTACTTGATTTTTATAGGTAGATGCTATTGATTCTTGACATTTTTTCAATTCTTTCTTCAGCCATTCTATCTGCTGCCTTATAGGTAGGTATATTATCTCTTTTGGCTATGTCAAATATTATGGCTACATTATTGTAGATAGCAGAGGCCCTAGCCATTGCCCTGTCTCTATCATACCCTTGGAGTTCTTCATAAACGTTAATGACTCCACCACTATTTATTACATAGTCTGGCACATATAGTATACCCTTTTCTTCTAACATATCACCATGCCTCTCTTCTGCAAGTTGGTTGTTTGCAGAACCAGCAATTATATCACATTTAAATTGGTCAATTGTGTCATCATTTACTATTGCCCCCATTGCACATGGGACAAATATTTGGCAATCCACACCATAAATTTCGTCCTTGTCTACAGCAGTGGCACCTAGTTCATTAACTGCCCTATCTATGTTCTCTTGGACTATATCCGTTACATATAATTGGGCACCTGCTTCTTGTAAGTAATTACATACTTCGTATCCTACAGCTCCCAATCCTTGAACAGCAACTTTTTTTCCTGTTAGGTCTTCGTTACCGTATTTTTCCTTAACTGCAGCTAATAATCCCCTAAATACACCAAAGGCTGTTATTGGAGATGGGGCTCCGCCCTTACCCGCCACACCAGCAACATATTGAGTTTCTGAACCCATATAGGCCAAGTCTTGGAGGGTTATATTCATATCCTGACCTGTTATAAATCTGCCATTTAACCCCTCTACAAATCTAGCATAGGTTCTAAATAGTTCTTCAGATTTAATTTTTTGCGGGTCACCTATAATAACTGCCTTGCCACCACCAGCATTTAAACCAGCTGCCGCATTTTTATAGGTCATGCCCCTAGCCAACCTGATGGCATCTACTATTGCTTCATCTTCGCTACCATAATTCCAAAACCTTGTACCTCCTAGGGCTGGTCCCAGGGTTGTGTTATGTATACATATGACTGCCTTTAGGCCAGTGTCCTTATCCTGGAAAAAAATCAGCTGCTCATAATTATCCTCTTGCAAATAATCAAAAATTTTCATATAAAACCCTCCTTGTTTTTTTAAAATTCTTAATATTTGGCATATTAAATGTTTAATAGGTGGAATAACTATGGTTACTAGCTTATATATTACTAGAATATAATTCCTATATACAATTATACACTTTTTTTGAAGGATTACAAGTTTTTAGATATTTAAGAGGGTCTAAATTTATAGATTTAAAGTGCATTAATATTTATAGCAGTATAGCTGGTAAGGCTTTTGTCAATAATATACAGGTGTTAGGAGGAGATGGTTATATGAGGATTCGTATTGGGTTTCCAAGGGGGCTTTGGTTTTATGATTATTTCCCCTTATGGGAAGGCTTTTACAGGGAATTGGGGGCTGAAATCATAGTATCGGATTATACTAATAGGACAATTTTAAATGCTGGTGTTAAAAACACAGTAGAAGAGGCCTGTCTGCCTGTGAAGATATTTCATGGACACATTTTAAATTTGAAGGATAGGGTAGATTATATTTTTTTGCCGAAAATAATGAGTGTTTATAGGGGTGAATATACCTGCCCTAAGTTTTGTGGTTTGCCTGAAATGGTCAGTCATTCAATCAAGGGCTTGCCCCCTATTATTGATACTACAATTAATTTTAATAAGTCCAGGAAGGACTTAAATAAAACTATTTGTAAATTTGCCAACTATCTTACAAAAGATCCTATTAGGATTAGAAGGGCCTATAAAAAAGGATTAGAAAATTACTATGACTACAAGGACAAACTTAGAAAAGGATATTTTCCAATAAAAAGAGGATTTGTAGGTGGTGATGAAAGGACCTCAGAAATTACTATAGCGCTACTAGGACATTCCTACAATATATATGATAATTATGGTTCTATGGGTCTTATTGAAAAGCTCTTGGACCAGGGGATAGGAATAATAACCCCGGAAATGTTGGCTTATAAGAAAATTAACAGGGCTGCTGGAAGCCTAGATAAGCAAATGTTTTGGACTTATGGGAGGAAATTATTGGGCTCGGCTATCTATTTGTCCAGGTCAGAGGATATCGATGGCATAATTTATCTGTCCTCCTTTGGCTGTGGTATTGATTCTATTATTCAGGAACTTGCCCAAAGGGAGGCAAGGAGGGGAAACAGGATGCCCTTTTTATTAATTACTGTAGATGAACACACAGGGGAGGCAGGGATAAATACACGACTAGAAGCCTTTATAGATATGATTGAATGGAGGAAAAAAAGTGAAAATAACCTTTCCACATATGGGTAACCAATATATTGCTACAAAGGTACTATTGCAGGAATTAAATTTGGATATAGTTATCCCCCCGGCAAATAGTCAAAAAACTTTGGATGTAGGGACGAGATATTCTCCAGAATCCATGTGTTTACCATTAAAACTTAATATAGGCAATATTGTAGAAAGTGCTAAAAAGGGGGCTAATACTGTAGTCTTTACAGGAAGCTGTGGACCTTGCCGCTTTGGCTATTATACTATACTGCAAAGGGAAATAGTAAAGGAGATAGGGGTAGATATGGACTTTGTTTTACTTGATCCGCCCAAGGGAGACTACAGTACCTTGGTAAAGAGGATATTTAGTTTGACCCAAACTAAAAACCTATACAAAATTGGCAGGGCTCTGCAAAGGGGAGTACAAATTTTGCACCAGATTGATAGGTTGGATAGGATTGCTCATTATAAAAGACCAAGACAAAAAAATAGGGGAGAGTTGGACTTATATTATGACGATTTCCATAGGAGGGTTAGGAAAACTTGGGGCTATAGGGAGACGGCAGATTTAATTAATCAAACTAAAGAAAAGTTTTTGTCTATAGAAGAGGACCCTGGCAGGAAGGTATTAAGAATTGGAATTGTTGGGGAAATATACACCATTATTGAACCCTTTGTGAATTTATATTTGGAAAGAAAATTGGGTGATATGGGGGTAGAAATAGAGAAATCCTTGGAGACTAGTAGGTGGTTGACAGAGCACTTATTTTTAAATCCCTTGGGATTATCAGGAGAAAGGGATACATATAAGGCCGCAAAACCATATTTAAGAACTTTGATAGGTGGACATGCTAGGGAAACCATAGGATATTCTGTTAAATATGCCAAAAGGGGTTTTGATGGTATAATCCAGATTTATCCGTTAACCTGTATGCCTGAAATTGTTGCCCAGGCTATATTGCCAAGTGTAAGCAGGGATTACAGTCTACCATATCTTTGCCTTATAGTGGATGAAATGACTGGGGAAAGTGGTTTTACAACTAGATTGGAGGCCTTTATAGATTTAATTACACGGAGAAGGGAGAGGCAGGAAGTTGAAAAATTGTTATCTAGGTGTTGATGTAGGATCTGTAAGTACAAATATTGTATTAATGGATGAAGGCAATAGAATATTAAACAAAACTTATATTAAAACCAGGGGAAAACCAATAGATGCCATACAGAAAGGTTTAAGTAAAATCAAAGGAGAGATAGGGGATAATATCATGGTTAGGGGGGTTGGGACAACTGGTAGTGGAAGGTATCTAGCATCCATGATTGTAGGGGGGGATATAGTAAAAAATGAAATTACTGCCCATGGAATAGCAGCTCTAAATTTTGTAGATGGGGTCAAAACTATTATAGAGATAGGAGGGCAGGATTCTAAGATAATTATATTAAGAGATAATATAATAAGTGATTTCGCTATGAATACTGTTTGTGCAGCCGGAACTGGTTCATTTTTGGATAGACAGGCCGCAAGAATGGGTATAGGGATACAGGATTTTGGAAAACTCGCCCTGGAATCCAGGAATCCGGTGCGGATAGCTGGAAGATGTGCAGTTTTTGCTGAGACTGATATGATTCACAAACAACAATTAGGCCATAATCCAGAGGATATCATAAAGGGCTTATGTGATGCCCTAGTAAGAAACTTTTTAAATAATTTGGGTAAGGGAAAGGAGATTATGGGTCCTGTTGTTTTCCAAGGTGGAGTGGCCGCCAATGTGGGTATTAAAAAATCCTTTGAAGAGGCCTTGGGTTTAGAGGTATTTGTACCGGAAGACTATGGGGTTATGGGGGCCATAGGATCCTGTCTACTGGCCCAGGAGAATGCAGTAAAAAACCAGCAAAGCAATTTTAAGGGTTTTGAAATTGCAAACTCAGGATATGACGTTAAGGGGATAGAGTGTCATGACTGTTCAAATATGTGTGAGATATTAGAGATTATACGAGATGGAAAGATCATAGCAAGATGGGGGGATAAATGCGGTAAATGGAACAATATTTTAAAAAAATCCACAGGGAGGTTGGCCTAAGTAAAGGAGGTTAATTATGAAAAAAAGGGCCTGGTGGCTTAGCTTATTATTGCTGGCAGTATATTTATTTATGGCTTGTAATTTAAGGGTCTACCTAGGGGGAGATGATCTTGGTAGTTCATTGGTACAGGATAAGCAGGGAAAAATTAAAGTTTTGGCTAGCATCTATCCCTTGTATGATTTTGCTAACAGGGTCGGGGGTGACTTAATAGAGGTTAAGACCATTGTACCTCTTGGAGCGGACCCCCATAGTTTTGAACCTTCTCCAAAATTATTGGCTGAATTGCAGGAGGCAGATATATTTATATATAATGGTTTAGGAATGGAACCTTGGATCAAGGGAGCCTTGGATTTATTAAAGAAGAAGGATATTTTGATTATAAGGGCAAGTGAGGGCTTGGATCTAATACGTTATAAGCCTGGTCAAAAGGCTGAAAATCCTGAGCAGGGGGATTTAGACCCCCACATATGGATGGACCCCATGAATGCTCAACTGATTGCTAGAAGGATCAAGGAGGCGTTGATAGAAAAGGATGAAGATAGGGCCAAGGATTATAAAGAAAATTACAGCCTCTTTGAGGAAGAGTTAAATCAATTAGATGAGGATTTTATAAGGGCCCTAGACAATATAGCTAATAAAAAGATTCTTGTATCCCATTCGGCCTTTGCTTATTTAGCCAAAAGATATGGAATTGAGGAGATAGCTGTATCAGGAATTTCTCCCCACGAGGAACCAAGCCCTAGGAGGCTGGCAGATTTAATTAAAGTTGTAGAAAATAATAATATAAAGTATATCTTTTATGAAACCCTATCCAATCCTAAAATAGCAGAAACCTTGGCAAGGGAGGCTGGTTTGAAGACTTCAATCCTGTACAATATCGAGGGATTAACAAGGGAACAGGAGGCCAGGGGGGAGGACTACATCTCCCTAATGAGAAAAAATTTGCTGAATATTAATAAGGTCTTGGTGGACTAGATGGATTTTATGGTAGAGGTTAAAAACTTATCCTTCTCCTATAAGGAAATAACAGTTCTTAAAAACGTTAATTTCAAAATACATAGGGGGGATTTTTTTGGTATTGTTGGTCCAAATGGCTCTGCCAAAAGCACATTAATTAAATTATTGCTGGGCTTGTTAAAAATCCAGGATGGACAAATATTTCTAATGGGCAGAAGTATAGAAAAGTTTAATCAATGGGATAAAGTTGGCTATATACCCCAAAGGGTAAGGAATTTTAATAGGAGTTTTCCTGCCACTGTTGAAGAAATAATAGGGGCAAACCTATATCATAAGATGGGTCTTTTAAAATTTCTTAGTAGTGAAGATAGAAAAAAAATAAGCCAGGTCCTACGCATAGTAGATATGGAAGGGAGTCAAAAGAAACTAATTGGTTCCTTGTCTGGTGGCCAACAACAAAAAGTATTTATAGCTAGAACCCTAGTAAACAAACCGGAGATAATTTTTATGGATGAGCCTCTAGTAGGGATAGACCAGTTGTCTAGGGAGATGTTTTATAAGCTTATGCTTGACCTTAAGGAGGAGGGGAATATTACTATAGTAATGGTGTCCCATGACTTGGATGGAATTATCCAACACACTAGCCGGATAGCCTGCCTTGGTAAGCAAGGGGTGAAAGTTTACAATAAAAATTCTTTTAATAAAACTATTTACGTTGATAAAATAAGAGATTTTCGTTAAATAATTTACAATGGGAGAAGATTATGTTAGAAATATTAAACTATGACTTTATGAGACGAGCATTTACGGTGGGTTTTATGGTGGCCCTAATCTGCCCTACCGTTGGCATTTTTATAGTCCTAAGGAGGTTATCTATGATTGGGGATACCCTATCTCATGTTGCCTTGGCCGGGGTGGCTGTGGGTATGGTAGGGGGGGTCTACCCCATATATTCTGCCCTAATCTTTTCGATTTTAGCTTCCTTAGGAATAGAAGTCTTAAGAAAGAATTATAGGGATTATGCTGAGTTAGCTATAGGAATTATTCTTTCTATGGGTGTTGGAATTGCAACAATATTTATTAGCTTAGGCAGTGGAAATATATCTATTTTGAGTTACTTGTTTGGAAGTATAGCTTTGGCCACGGACAGAGACATTATACTAACATTAGTTTTGGGGGCTATTATAATAATTTCTATAATATTTTTGTATAGGGCCCTATTTTACATTGCCTTTGATGAGGAAATGGCTAGGGTATCTGGGGTGGCGGTAAAGGAAATAAACTTATATTTTATGGTTTTAGTGTCTGTGGCTATTGCAATAGCAATGCAAATTGTGGGAATTCTCCTAGTGTCTTCCCTTATGATGGTACCAGTTGCTACCGGTTTACAATTGGCCAAGAGCTTTAAAACTGCCTGGTTCTATTCGGTGATTTTTGCCCTAATATCAGTAATTATTGGATTGTTTTTAGCCTTTTATGGAGACTTGGCACCAGGAGGAACTATTGTAATATCAGGAGTGGGGATTCTATTTATCACAATATTAATTAAAAATATTTCTAAGGCATATTAGTTATTTACTTTTCTAATGGCTTTTACCAAGCAAATTGATATTAAGGAGTTATGGAAAATTCATTATTTCATTGCAATATTCACTTTACAAAATGGGGCTAAGAATGTAATTCATATTGTAATGGGTTATAATGTAGGAGATGTAGCTTTTGTTTACAAGGGGGAAAAAAATTGCAAATATCCAATAATAAAATTATTAGAAGTATATCAAGTTTTGCCCATTTAGACGATAAGGATATAGAAGAGATAAATAAGCTAGTTATAGAAAAATATCTTGCCAAGGGTCATATTATTTTCATGGAGGGGGACCCTGGGGATGCCCTTTATTTCGTAAAGTCTGGAAGGGTTAAAATTTACAAAGTAACACCCGATGGAAGGGAGCATATCTTTGCATTTTTAACTAAGGGTGATATCTTTGCTGAAGTTACCTTATTTAATGATACAAATTATCCTGCCACAGCAGAAGTAATAGAGGATGGGAGGATTTGTATGATAAGAAATGCAGACTTGGAAAATCTAATTCGCAGAAATAATGATATTGCCCTAGGGATAATTAGGGTTTTTAGTAAAAAACTCCACTCCTTCCAACAGAAGGTCAAGGAACTGGCCTTGGGCGATGCCTATATGCGAATTGCCAAAAACCTCATAATTTTTGCCCAGGATCATGGTAGAGAAGTCGATGGATACCTGGAGGTGGAGCTTAGTATTTCTAGGCAAGAGATGGCCAATATGTTGGGAATCGCTAGGGAAACAGTTAGTAGGGTTCTTAGTCAATTTAGCAGGGAAAATTCCATAGAGATTGATGGTAAAAAAATAGTAATTAAGGATATGGAAAAATTAAAGGGTTGGATAAGATAGTAAATAAAATAAGGGGGGAGGATAAGCAATATGATGGATATGCAAGGTAAAGGGGATATTTTAACTAGATTAAAGACCGTTAAAGGCCACATTAATGGTATCGAAAAAATGATTGAGGGTGATAAAAGTTGCGAGGAGGTCCTATTGCAAATTGTAGCAGTAAAGTCTTCCCTAGAGAGGGTAGGTCTCCTAATTTTTCAAGAATATGCAAGGGATTGCCTGCTTAAGGATAAATTAACAGCAAGGGAGGTAGATAGAATATTAGATATTGTAATAAAGTTCCTTAAATAAAATACATAATTTTCAATAAAAATTGTCAACCTACCTAGTAGGAGTGATATAATGGAGAGAAAAAATGAAGCACTAGATTTTATAAGAGACTTGGATAGGGAGAAGAATTTTTTTGAAGGTGTTGACCTGGTCAATAAATATAATATAAATGCCCTGATAGAACTAATACAATATGACAATATGAAGGAATTCGGTGACCCCTTATTTACAAGAAAGGAATTGAGAGAAGGAATTAAGACCTTCTGGCATGATAATATGGATATATAAACCTTGACCTAAACTTAAATTGATTAGTACAATAACATTATGGGTACTATCAATGCAAAGAGAAATATTCTTTAGAGGAGGAGTAAATTATGGCAAAGGAAGTAGTTGTGTTTACAAGCAATACATGACCCCATTGTATTACTGTGAAAGAGTATCTTTCAGAAAAAGGAGTAGAATTTGTAGAAAAAAACGTACAAACAGATACATCTGCACGTAAGGAATTGATGCAAAAAGGGATTATGGCTGTTCCCGTTGTTGAGATTGACGGAGAAACCATAGTTGGTTTTGACAGGGACAAGATGGAAGAACTGCTGGATTAATAATAAATAAAATATAGACTGGATAGGAGCAGGCCGGATAATATTCCGCCTGCTTTAGCTTTATTCCATGTATTATTATTATTGGGAAATTGTGATATAATATCTGTATAGATATATAGGGCGGTGGCTTGGATGGGGAGTTTTATCTTTCAATTATTTAATCTTATTATAGTTTTGGCAGTACTTGCTGTTCCTATAATAATAACTGTCTTGGTATTACGACATTTGAGTAGTAGGGGGGATAGCCTAGATGAGTATGAGCAGGAGCTTTTGACTGATAGAATAAGGGAACTAGAAAGAAGAATCGAAATTCTTGAAGACAGATGGGAATAAATATTCCATTAGCTTTTACTAGTATAAGGATGGTGGTAAAATGGGTGAAAATCGGCAAAAAATTATTTTTAGCGGAGCTCAACCTACAGGTAGTTTAACCTTAGGTAATTATATTGGGGCTATACAGAATTGGAAGGCCTTGGAGGACGACTACCAATGTCTTTATTCAATTGTAGACCTGCATTCCTTGACCATACGCCATGACCCTCAGGCTTTTAGGGAGGCCAATTTATCCTTTTTAGCCCAATATTTGGCCTGTGGTTTAAATCCGGAAAAAAATATAATATTTTTCCAATCTCATGTCAAACAGCACACTGAGCTAACCTGGATTTTGGGTTGCAGTACTTATATGGGAGAACTTAATAGAATGACTCAATTTAAGGATAAGTCAGAAAGACACAAGGAAAACATTAATGCTGGCCTTTTTACATATCCAGTTTTAATGGCTGCAGATATATTGCTTTACCAGACTAATCTTGTGCCTGTGGGAGAGGATCAAAAGCAACATTTAGAACTTACGCGGGATATAGGCCAGCGCTTCAATAATCTCTATGGTAAAACCTTTGAAATTCCAGAGGTATACATAGGAAAAGTTGGGGCAAGAATTATGAGCCTGCAGGAACCCAACAATAAAATGTCAAAATCAGATGAAGATGAATTTGGGACTATTCTCCTATTAGATAGTAATGACTTAATTATAAAAAAGGTAAGGCGGGCGGTTACGGATAATATAGGAAAGGTATTACATAGGGATGAGCAGCCGGGAATAAAAAACTTAATAACAATCTATGCCCAATTATCGGGGTCTAGTATAGAGGAAATTGAAGAAAGATACGGAGACAAGGGTTATGGGATTTTTAAAAATGAGCTTGGAGAACTAATTGTTGAAAAGCTACGACCCTTTAAGGACAAGTATGATGAGTATATGAAAAATCCAGATTTTATTGAGGAAGTGTACCAGAGAGGGGCAAGAAGGGCTACCGAATTAGCTGAAAAAACAATGAAGGATGTCAGGAAAAAGATCGGCTTAGTATAATGTATATGTGTATAAAGGCCCTCTTGTTTGCCATGATTTTTAATTGACCATTTAATATGGAGGGAGTATTTTCAAGTTAAAGGAAGTGAAATGTTGAAAAAAAATAGCCTTTCTATTATATTATTCTTACTTTTTTTGACCTTCGGGATTTTAATTGGAATACATATTGAAGCCCTGGAGGGGATAAGCGACAGCTTGGAATTTTCTATAGATACGGGTGATGAATTGCAGGAAGTTGCAGATTTAAAAAAGGCTAATGAAGATATGAGGGCAAAAATCAACGATTTGAAGGAGCAAGTTGAAAGCTATGAGATAGAAAGGGCCACTGAAAATATTGCCTTGAAGGACTTAAAATTGAAAGTAAGTGATTTTAGAATTTTGGCAGGCCACCATGAATTGGTGGGGCCTGGGATATCAATTACACTAACAAGTATTGCCGAAGAAAATATAGCAGATATTATGGAACAAAAAAGATATTTAGTTAATTTAATTAATGAATTAAGGATGACAGGGGCTGAAGGCTTATCTATAAATAATTATAGGATAACCTCTAGGTCTGAGGTAACCTTGGCTGGTAATCATATCAATGTTAATGCCACAGCTATAGCACCTCCATATGTTATAAAAGCTATAGGAAATCCCAGTGCATTTAAACGATATGCAACTTATAAGACCCTTATTTTTGAATTAATGGAGGAGGATGGTATTAGCACAGAGGTTGATTATCCTGAGGAAATATTAATACCTGCAGTAAAAAAGGAAAAGCCCGTACAATTTTTACAGGCTGTTGAAAATCCAGACTAAAATATTAATATATGTTATAATTTTGTGCTTGCCCAGTAAAAAAACAACAAAGTCATTGGAATATTGTTGTTTTTTTTACTGAATAAAAATACAAGACCCTAGCATATATGTCTAATCATTGTTTGGGAATTAAAGGAGTCTATAACTTCATTGTTTATCATATATTCATCATGGTAATCATTTAAAAACAAAGTCATGCTAAGGCAAAGGATAAGCATGGTTATTATATTTCTTGTCATAGAAGTTCCTCCTTTTAACATTATTTTTATTAAAAAATATATTATTTATATTTTTTACAAAAACAGAAAAATTATTAAGGAAATGCAAGGGAATTTTACAATTTTCATGGAAATTAAAATATCTGCTTTGTAAATCCAAAATACTATATAGTATATAAAGAGAAATAGGGTATAAATAAATAGTATAAAAAATATTAAAGATTAAATTTGCTAGACGAAAAAGATATAGGCCAATGAGAGGACTGCTTGTACAGTTTTTAGAAACTTATAAACTCCTGTTATATATTTTAATTGTTAATCTAGATATTATTCTATTTATGGTTTTTAAGTATTGTGGCCAGATTTTAAAAACTGATGCCCTAGCCCTACTTGGACTTGTATAGGGATACCATAGCTTGTTTTGTTTTCCAGATAACTAACCAATATAATCATTAGATTTACAAGACTAATTTTATGCTGGGGAATTCTTAAAAGGAGTTTTTGATAAAAATATAATTAAGCAAATATTAAGAAGGTGAAAAAATGAAGGCTGAAATTATAGCAGTAGGGACAGAAATCCTCCTAGGTGATATAGTCAATACAAATGCCCAATACCTTGCAAAACAATTGGCGGATATGGGGATTTTTGTATATCATCAGACAGTAGTGGGGGACAACCCCCAAAGATTAGAAAAGGCCTATCAAGCCGCTTTTGATAGGGTTAACTTGGTTATTACTACTGGAGGTTTAGGTCCTACTAAGGATGATTTAACCAAGGAAATTGCAGCAGCATATTTTAAAAAGGAATTAGTCCTGGATAAGTCGGCCCTTGAACAGATTGAAGAATATTTTATTCATAGAAAAAGAAAAATGGCAAAGGGAAATATAAAACAGGCCTATTTCCCCCAAGGGGCACACTTATTGGAAAACCCAAATGGGACGGCGCCTGGCTGTATTGTAGAGGCAGATAAGAAAATTTTGATTCTTTTACCTGGCCCACCTAGGGAAATGATACCTATGTTTGAGAGCAGTGTAGTTCCCTATCTAAGTCAATTCCAAGATGGTATCCTTTATTCCAAGGTATTAAGAGTTTGTGGGATTGGCGAAAGTGATATGGAGGAAAAAATTAAGGATATTATAGAAGAACAAAGCAATCCAACAATTGCCCCCTATGCCAAGGAGGGGGAGGTAACCATAAGATTAACAGCCAAGGCGGAAAACCAACAGGAGGCAGAAGCCCTGATTGCCCCCCTAGAATTAGAAATAAATAAAAGATTAGATAGCCATGTCTATGGAGAGGGAGCTAGCTCCTTAGAGGAAGTGGTGGGTAAATTTCTTATAAGTAACAATCTTACAATAGCCACGGCTGAATCATGCACCGGAGGACTGTTGGCTGGCCGGCTGATAAATTATCCAGGAATCTCTATGGCTTTTAAGGAGGGTATTGTGGCATATAACAATGAGTCAAAACAAAGGCTGCTAGGGGTGAAGGAAAAAACTCTCATAAAGTATGGGGCAGTAAGTGAGGAAACAGCAAGAGAGATGGTAAGGGGAGTGGCAAAGCTAGCTAAGGTAGATACCGCTATATCTATAACAGGGATTGCCGGGCCAGGGGGGGCCAGTAAGGAAAAACCGGTGGGTTTAATGTATTTGGGAATATATATAAAAGGCAGGATTCATGTAAAAAAACTATTTTTTAAGGGTAGTAGACAAAGAATAAGAAATTATGGGGTTAACCAGGCCTTATGTTGCTTTAGGAGGATTCTAATAGATGAAGGATATAAAATTGAGGAAACTGTATAAAGTTAATTGGCTTCTAACCTAGCTTGTCATTAAGAAGATGCTTCTGTTAAATAATATTTTATTTGCAACTAGGCAACAGGCGGGAGCTTTAAGTTGTACTGAAATTGCACGTTGACAATCTTAGAATTTCATGATTTAATATAATTCACTGGACAATATTTAACTGGGAATGAATTTTAAATAGTCATATAAAATCTTATTGTAGGTATGCATACTGAATTGAATATTTATTATAAGAGGTGGTTGTTTTGAAGAAGACTAATAGAAACGGGGATGACTTATCCGTTTTATTAGGCAAACGCATACGCCAGATTCGACTAGATAAAAAGTTGAAGATTGTTGATGTGGCAAAGGCAACGGGGCTTACTGTTAGCATGATAAGCCAGGTAGAAAGGGCAATTATTTCCCCATCAATAGAAACCCTAAGGAAGGTTGGAGAGGCGTTAGATGTACCTGTTAAGGTGTTTTTCCAAGAGGCCAATGACCAGCAGGCCAGGAGGGGTGAGGAAGGGCTTAGGGATTGTAAAAACATTGTTTATCCTAATCAAAATCCCGTGGTCCGTGAGAATGAACGTAAAATTTTATCACCCAGTAAAGGAATTAACTATTACTTATTAAACCCTAATTTAAATGGGCCCATTGAATTTATCTATAATGTGTATCAGCCAGGGAGTGGTGCGGGAGAGAAGCTTTACTCCCACCCGGGCAGTGAGTGTGGCTTAATATTAGAAGGGCAACTCCAAGTACAAATTAGAGACAAGACCTACCTTCTGAAAAAGGGCGATAGCATAACCTTTAATTCTACGGAACCCCACTCAATAAGAAATCTTGCCGACAAGGTATGTAGATGTATATGGGTCAATGTCCCACCATGGTTTTAAAATTAACTAAATCAGATTGAATTTAATACATTAGCTTAAAATATAAAAACCTCGTTATTTCATATAACGGGGTTTTATTTTTTATTTTAGAGTTCGGGATATTTTACTTGATATATTTATTAGGTGCTCGATTAAAAAGGCTCTTCTAGCCAACATTCTACTAGTAGGACCAGAAACACTAATAGCAGCTAGGGCTTGCCCCATAGGGTCCAAGATTGGAGCAGCAAAGCAAGTTAAACCTTCCTCACTTTCATCCACATCTGTACTATATCCTTGTTTTCTTATTTTGAAGATAGTTTCTTTAAGGGAAAGGGGATTGTCAATTGTATAGGATGTAAATTCAGTAAATTCTACGTTTTCTAGGTACTTGTCTAGGAAGGCATCATCTTTGAAAGAAAGCAAGACCTTACCCGTTGCTGTGCAATAGGCAGGTTTTTTCAAACCAACAAAGGATTCCATTCGGATAGTAGAGCTGGAGCTTACCTTATCTACAAACCGCACTTCGTTATTTTCGGCCCATACCACTAGGTGGGAGGTCTCATTGGTTAATAGGGTCAAATCTTCTAGATAGGGTCTTGCAAGTTTTACTATTTCCATCCTATCCAGAACAATGGACCCAAAGTAGGCAAATTTGATACTTAACCTATATCGACTATTTTCGTCTTTTTTAACATATCCCTTACTTTGCAATGTATAGAGTAGGCGATAGGCGGTACTTTTACCAATTTCCAGGTATTGAGCTACCTCAGACACACCCAAATCCTCATAATTACATAAAAGGTCCAAGACGTCTAAGGCAGTACCTACTGACTGTAAAAGATATTGGGCCTTTCTTGTATCTACGGCCACACTATCACCTCCTCCTTGTAAAATTTTAAAATGGTTTTTTTCTATTATATAACAAGTTAATAAATAATCAAATATATTTGGGGTAAATAAAAAATAATAAAAATTTTTATAATTTGGGTTGAATTATTTTTATTCTTTTGCTATACTGTTATTAAGTTCGCTGTGCGGAAACGTTTTCCGCATGGAGAAACAATAAAATAAAGAAAACAAAGGGAGGAATTGTAAGTGTTTAGAAAAAAGGGTAAGCTAATGGTTTCTGTCCTACTATTAATATCCATGTTAGCCTTGGTGCTAGTTGGATGTGGCGGCGGAGATACCGATGGACCAGCAAGTAATGGAGCAGAAACTGAGACACCTGGGGGAGCAGATGGGGAAAAAATAGTTTTAAAACTTGGACATATCAATCCAGAGACAGGAAATTACCATCAATTTGCTGTAGCATTTAAGGAACTGGTTGAGGAGAAAACTGATGGGCAAGTTGAAATTGACATCTATCCGGCAGGACAATTAGGGTTTGATAGGGAGTTATTGGAGAGCTTGCAGTTTAACAACCTTGATTTGACAATAAGCACTACTTCTCCTATAGCGAACTTTGTTGAGGAGTTCATGGCTTTAGATTTCCCCTTCATATTTGATGATTGGGATCATGTAATGAACTTTATTGAGTCAGAAGAATGTTTTGAACTAATGAATGAAGGTGCAGATGTTAACTTGATTGGCTTGGGTATGTTAGCAAGAGGATTTAGAAGTACAACTAACTCCAAGCAACCTTTAAAGTCAGCTGCAGATTTCCAAGGCTTAAAAATGAGAGTTATTGAGAGTCCTATTTACATTCAAGCCTTTGAGGCCCTAGGAGCTAATACTACGGCAATGTCCTGGGGTGAGGTATTTACAGCATTACAACAGGGTACTATTGAAGCTGTAGAACTGGACTATAGAACACTATATGATGAAAGAGTTTATGAGGTTCAAGATTACTTAACAGCTACAGAACACATATTTGCCTTTGCCGCCTTAATGGCAAGTAAGGACATATTTGATGGTCTACCAGCTGATGTTCAACAAGTACTAAAGGAAAGTGCTGTAGAAGCAAGTGTTGAAGTAAGTAAGCTACAGATACCAATTATAGAAGAATATGTAGAAAAGCTCCAAGATGAGGGTATGGAGTTCAATGAAATAGACAGGGCAGAATTAGGAGAACTAATGGGACCAGTTAGAGAGTGGTTTACTGATCAATATGGGGACAAGTACCTAAAGGCTATAGAAGCTACAAAGTAGATTAGACTTTAACCATGAGGTGGGGGATTTATCCCCCCCTCAATTTCAGAAACTTTCATTGGCCAAATAAATGTATGGAGGTTGTAGCCTTGAAAAAAATTGATTTAGTTTTATCAAAGCTTAGTAAGGGCATAGAATGGATTATGGTTTTAGCTCTTGGGGCTATGGTCATAGCTATGTTTGCTCAAGTTGTTTTACGGTATGTATTTGGGACTGGTTTTCCTTGGACAGAGGAGTTAGCAAGATTCTTACTTATATATATGATTTTCCTTGGGACAGTAGTCCTAGTCCATGAAGATTCTCAAATAAGCATTACTGTTTTAGATGAAGTTCTTTCGGGGACATCCCTTAAAGTCTTGAAAATATTCCAAAACTTAGTTGGATTGGCCTATTCAATTCTTGTTACTAAAATTGGCTTTGGTACCTTAAATATAGTAAGCAAACAAAAATCACCCAATATGAGAATTGATATGGACAAGATTTATATGATAATACCCATAAGTTGCATATTAATGGCGGTGCATCTGGTGTTTAAACTAATTAGAATGATTACAAATAACAATGAAATGGAGGGGCAAAATTAATGGAAGCATTAGTATTAATATTTTTTATATCTACAGCTATCTTCTTGTTATTTGGTGTTCCAATTGGAATGACCATAGGTGCATCATCATTACTTTATATACTAATGAGTGGTATGCAGGACCTCATTGCTGTACAGAAACTATTTGCCGGAATTAACTCGGTTGCATTGTTGGCGATTCCCTTCTTTGTACTAGCGGGAGATTTAATGAATACGGGAGGTATAGCTAAACGGCTTGTCAGGTTGGCAAACGCCTTTATAGGTGATATGACAGGGAGTTTAGGTCTCGTAACGATTTTAGGTTGTATGTTCTTTGCAGCTATTTCTGGAAGTGGTGTAGCTACAGCAGCGGCTCTAGGAGCCATAATGATACCTGCAATGGTAAATGCGGGATATGATAAGGCCTATGCAACATCAATTGTTGCGTCAGCTAGTCCCATAGGCGTAATCATTCCCCCAAGTATATCCTTTGTTGTATACGGTGTACTTACAGGTAGTTCAGTGGCAGACTTGTACCTGGCAGGAATTCCAGCGGGAATTATTGTTGGAGTATCTTTAATGCTGGTTAACTATGTTATAAGTAAAAAACATGGTTATCGTGGTGCCAAAAGAGAGAGTTTAGCCGAAGTCGAGGGCATGGAAATAGAAGATGGCAAGAGTGAGAAAATTGCAGCTTTAAAAGATTCTATTTGGGCTCTAGGGACACCCATAATTTTAATAGGTGGGGTCTTCGGTGGTATCTTTACTCCTACAGAATCGGCAGTTGTAGCTGTGGTTTATGCTTTAATTGTGGGTCTGTTTGTATATAGGGATATGAAAATACAGCAAGTTGCGGGCATATTTTTACAATCATCCAAAACAGCGGCAAGGATTATGTTTATAATAGCCAATGCATCACTCTTTGCCTATGTACTTACTTATGAAAAAATTCCGCAAATGATTGTAGCTGGATTATTAACTATTACAACTAATAAGTTTTTAATCCTTCTAATAATAAACATTATTCTACTAGTAGCGGGAACTTTTATGGAGACAAGTGCCATTTTAATTATTATGGTACCACTTCTGATGCCAATGCTAGCACAGATAGGTATGGACTTAACTCATTTTGGGATTGTAATTACAGTTAATACAGCCCTTGGACTATTGACACCACCCTTTGGGGTATGCTTGTTTACCTCCTCCAGTGTGGGTAAGGTGCCGGTAGAGGTTCTAAGTAGAAAGATAGCACCATTTTTGATTGCAATGATCATTGCACTTATGATTATCACTTATATACCACAAAGTGTAATGTTCTTGGTTAAATAAACTTTAAGTAAGGGGAGGAAAGCTATGGTAAACATTAAATTTTATGGTTTGGGAGGTCAAGGGGTAGTTACTGCTGCCAAAATCTTATCAGTTGCAACATCTATACATGAAGATAATTATGCAGTTACTATTCCAGCCTATGGACATGAGAGAAGAGGGGCACCAGTTTATACTGATATCAGGATAGACCAAGAACCCGTACTTGCAAATTGCTTTGTTTATGAGCCAGACATTGTACTGGTAATGGATGACACCATCAATGAAAAAAATATCAATGTTGGTAACGGAATCCATGAGGATACGGTACTTGTAATTAACACAGGGAAGGAAGAAACAGCCCTGAAGTATAAGGAAGACTATGGATTTAAGACTGTGTTCTATGTAGATGCAACCCAATGTGCTCTAGAGAACATTGGACTTAATATACCCAATGGAGCTATGTTAGGTTCCTTGGCTAATACTGAGGTTGTAAAAATAGATTCTATTGAGGCAGCCCTTCAGGAAACTTTTGGAGCAAAGGCAGGTGACAAAAATGCAAAAGCAGCAAGAGAAGCATACAAAGCAACAAAAAGCATTTAGTGTCTTAGGTCCTGTTGCATGTGTATTTGATTCTGCGAAAACAGGAAGCTGGAGAATAGAAAGACCCGATGTAGATTTTGAAGCATGTATTAAGTGTGGGACTTGTGAAAGATATTGTCCTACCAATGTTATAACTATTCATAAGGATAAGGAAGAGTGTGTTGAGATAGAATGGGACTACTGTAAAGGCTGCGGCATTTGTGCCAATGTGTGTCCTGTCAAATGTATAAATATGGTTAACGAAAGGGATGAGGAATAATGGCAAAATATAAAATGCTAGATGGAAACGCAGCTTCTGTCGAAGCTATTAAATCAGCCAATGTAAAAGTTATATCAGCCTATCCTATCACCCCTCAGAGCTCTATTGCCGAACTTTTATCTGATGCAGTAGCTGATGGGTCCCTGGATGCAAAATACTTGAGGGTAGAGTCTGAGCATACAGCAATGTCGGCCGCTATTGGGGCACAATTAACTGGGGTTAGAGCAGCTACTGCTACATCTTCGGTGGGTTTAGCCCTAATGCATGAGATTTTAAATGTGGCCTCCGGGTGCCGGGTACCTATAGTAATGCCAGTAGTGAACAGGGCATTGGCATCTCCATGGAGTCTATGGTGTGATCATCAGGATACCATGGCCGTAAAAGAAAGCGGTTGGTTGCAGCTATATGCGGAAAACTGTCAAGATATATATGATCTCCTATTGCTAGCTTATAAAATAGCTGAACACGAAGAAGTTTTAACACCTGCAATGGTATGTTTGGATGGATTTTTCCTATCCCATTCCATGCAAAAAATTCAAGTAGAAAATCAAGATGCAATTGATGAATTTATAGGAGACTATAAGACGCCTAATACTTACTTAGATCCGAGGGATCCAATGATTATAAATAATTTAACACCTTCGGATGAATTCGGAGAAATGAAATATCAACAAAAAGTTGGGTTTGATAAAGCAGCAGAGATAATGGACCAGGCATTTGTGGAATTCGAGGAGAAATTTGGTAGAAAACATAGGGCAGTTGAGGGCTATATGTTAGAGGATGCTGAATATGCAATTGTTACTATGGGCTCCATGTCAGGAACAGCAAAACATGTAGTTAATTTGTTAAGAGAAGAAGGAATTAAGGCTGGAGTATTAAAAATAGTTTCCTTTAGACCCTTTAGGGCTGAAATGGTTAAAGACTTCTTAAAGGATGTAAAGAAAATTGCAGTCCTAGATAGGAGTGCCGGTTTGGGAGCTCACGGGGCACCAGTATGGCAAGAGGTTACTACTGCTCTCTTAGATTGTAAAGACCAACTAATCAAAAGCTATATAGGAGGTCTTGGAGGAAGAGATATAAGTATTGAAACCATTAGGAATGTATTTGATGATCTAATGAATGGTGAGGATGAGTTTAAAGGCTCTATTTGGATAGACGTGAAAGAAAATGCGATGAATATAAGGCAGGTGTTGAAACGTGTATAATATCAAAGTTGAAAGTAAGGAGTTAGTATCCCACGGTGTTAGTGCTTGTGCCGGTTGTGGATTAGAATTAATTATAAGAAATGTCTTATCTGTCTTAGGTGAGGATACAGTTATTGTTATACCACCTGGATGTTCTGCCTTATTTATGGGCTTTGGTGATGAAACTGGACTCAAAATAGCCGGTTTCCAGGGCAACTTGGAAAACACAGCAGCCTACGCGGCAGGTATCAAGGCAGGCTTTGAAGTACAAGGAAATACAGAAACTACGGTGTTAGGTTTTGCAGGAGATGGTGGGACAGTAGATATAGGCCTCCAGGCCCTATCTGGAATGATAGAGAGAGGGGACAAGGTCCTTTATATTTGCTATGATAATGAGGCCTATATGAATACGGGAATTCAGGGTAGTAGTTCTACTCCCTATGCAGCCTCTACAACCACAACACCTGCTGGAAAGTTGACACCTAGGAAGGATTTAATGAAGATAGTTATGGCACATAATATACCTTATGCTGCCACAGCATCCTTGGCCAACTTAAATGATTTAAGAAGAAAGGTAAAAAAGGCTAAGGAGACGGATGGGCCATCCCTATTGCATATCCATACCCCATGCCCAACAGGTTGGTTTTTCCATCCTTCAAAGTCAATCGAGATTAGCAAGGCGGCAGTAAGTACGGGAGCATGGTTATTGTATGAATTCGAAAATGGGGAAATAACACTAAACTCTAAGTTTAAGGAATTAAAACCTCTTGAAGAATATTTCAAATTACAGGGCAGATTTAAAAATGTACCGGAAGAGGAAATTAAAAATGCAGAGGAATTAATTCGAGAAAGATATGAAGAACTTCTGTAATTTAGAATAGAGGTGTTTAAATATGGCTAAAAAATATAAGATGTTAATACTAAATCCAGGTTCAACATCAACAAAGGTTTCAGTTTTTGAAAATGAAGAAAATCTTGTTGCTGTATCTATAGGGCACCCAGCGGATGAAATAAGGAAGTTTGAGTCTATATGGGACCAGTATGAATACAGAAAAGATGCTATTTTAAAGGTGTTAAAGGATAACAATTTAGACATAGATAAAATTGATATTATCGCCTGTAGGGGTGGTAATGTGAGACCCATTGAGGGGGGAATTTATGAATTGAATTCCCAGATGTTAGAGGATATGAAAAGTGGTAAATACGGTGTGCATGCAACAAATGTTGGTAATTTGATAGCTTATGATTTAGGGCAGAAGCTTGCAATTCCAGTTATAACTCTTGATCCCCCAGTTACAGATGAATTCTGTGACTATGCTAGATTATCTGGTATCCCCCAAATATCTAGACAAAGTAGCTTTCATGCCCTAAATCAAAAAGCTACTGCTCGTAGAGTAGCTGAGAAACTAAATAGCACATATGAAGAATTGAATTTTGTTGTTGTTCATATGGGTGGGGGCATATCAGTAGGAGCCCATAAACAGGGAAGGGTTATTGATTGTAATAATGCCTTAAATGGTGATGGACCCTATTCCCCAGAAAGGGCTGGGACACTACCCAATGCGGCCTTAATAAATATGTGTTTTTCTGGTAAATACAGCCAGGATGACATGTTAAGATTAATGACAGGAAAAGGCGGCTTGGTTGCATATCTAGGCACTACCGATGCATTAGAAATAGAGGAAAAGATTAAAAAAGGTGATAGGCAGGCTGAAAATATTTATATGGGCATGGCCTATCAGATTGTAAAGGAAATTGGTTCAATGGCAGCTGCACTTGCTGGTAAAGTAGATGCAATAGCATTTACCGGTAGCTTGGCTTATTCAGAGAAGCTCATGACCTATATAAAAGAAAGGGTAGAGTTTATTGCCCCTATATATGAAATTCCAGGGGAAAATGAGATGGAGGCCTTAGCCAGTGGTGCATTAAGGTTTTTAACTAAGGCTGAGGAGCCACGAAGCTACTAAGTTGACAAAGAGGGTGATAATATGGTAAAAAATTTGGACGGTTTATTAGAGGCGGTAAAATCATCACAGGTTAAAACTATTGCAGTAGCAGCAGCGGAAGATATAGATGTTATCAAGGTAGTAAAGGAAGTTACCAGGGAAGAAATGGCCAAATTTATACTAGTTGGTCAAAAGGAAGAGATAGAGAAATTACTTAAAGAAAATGATGTGGATAAGAAAGATGTTGAAGTTTTACATGCAAACAATGATCGGGAAGCGGCTAGAGCTACAGTTGGTCTAGCAATGGAAGGCAAATGTGACGTTGTTATGAAGGGGAACTTACAAACTGCTACCTTTTTGAGGGCGGTATTGGATAAGGAAGTAGGATTTAGGACGGGCAGTTTGATTTCCCAGGTATCAGTTTATGACAAGTTTTATGGCCAAGGTTTACAATTACTAACTGATTGTGCAATGGCAATTGAGCCCAGTTTAGAGGATAAAAAATCAATCATTGAAAATTCTGTTGAATTGGCTAGGAAACTTGGAGTAGAAAAACCCAAAGTGGCACTACTATCGGCCCTTGAACTTGTAAATCCAAGAATACAGGATACGGTAGATGCAGCTACCTTATCCAAAATGGCTGATAGGGGTCAAATCAAAAATGCAGTGGTTGATGGTCCCTTTGCCTTGGACAATGCAGTATCCTTAGAGGCTGCTAAACAAAAGAATATAAAAGGAGAAGTGGCAGGGCAGGCGGACATTTTAGTGGCACCAAACCTTCAGGTAGGTAATGCCTTAACAAAGGCCTTGGTCTACTTTGCTAATAGAAACGTGGCGGCAGCTATTATGGGAACAGCAAAGCCAATCGTTATGACCTCAAGGACAGACACAGTAGAGAACAAGATACTATCTATAGCGATGGCCCTATATATTTCAGAATAAAACAAGATTATACCGCATTGGTTTAATAATATTATTAGATCAATGCGGTTCTAATATAAGGAGAATGACATGGAAGGAACTATAAACTTAAAACATTTTAACAAAAATAAATTAATAAAAAATACAGTTATTGTATTGTTGGGCATTTTATTGGCCCTTTTAAACCCCTTTAAAATGGACTTGAACCAGCGAATAGTATTAAGCTCATTGCTTGTGGTTATAAGCTGGTGGACAACAGGGTATCTTAGCAAGAACATAGCTTGTGTTTTCTTGTTGCTTATGTTTATCCTATTTGGAAATACGGCACCTTATGAAGTTATAAAGTTTGCCTTTTCCCCAAGTTTTTACTTAATTGTTTTTTCCTTTTTACTATCAGAGGGAATTAGTAATTCTAAGGCTGCTGATAGATTAGCTTCCCTAATTCTGGAGAGGTATGGAAAATCACCCATAAAACTAGTGATTTTATCCTTTCTTTTTGGGATTGCATTGATATTTATTATTCCACAGCCCTTCTCAAGGGTTATACTCTTAGCTTCTATTTATGGAGTATTTCTAGATGGAAGGGTTGAAAATGAAAAACTAAAAGAAATTTTAATATTTAGTATATTTCTAGCCTCAACAACAACATCTATGCTATTTATAAATGGAGATATAATACTGAACTTTTCTGCCCTTGAATTTGGAGGAGTAAATATAAATGCTCAAGAGTGGATACACGCTATGCTTCTTCCCAGTATCATAACAAATATTATTATCTTTGCAGTATTTATATTATTGTTTAAAAAGGAAATCTGGGGAGTTAGTTTTGGAGATAAGTCCAGCCCTAATATTGACCAGGAGGAAAGGGAAAAATCAGGAAAAAAAGTAGCTGGCCAGGAGGTCAAGGCTGCAATTATCATGCTGCTTGTAGTTGCCCTATGGTTGACTGAGGGACTTCATGGTATAAATGCAACCTATGTGGCATTAATAGGGGTGGTATTGATGTTTGCAAGTAGAATATTGACCAGCAAGGATTTAAAGTCAATTAATTTTGGCCTACTTTTGTTTCTAATAACGGCCTTTGCCATAGGGACAGTTATGAAGGAAAGTGGAGTTTCAAATATTATATTTACCCAGATATCTCGGATAATGCCTGGACAAGAGTCAAGTTTTTATTTACTATCAATGGTTTTAATAGTAATGGCATTACATATGGTAATAGGGAGTTCAATCACTACCTTATCAGTAGCTGTGCCCAGCTTGGTTTTAATGACAGAGGGTATGGTAAATCCCTTAATAGTTGTCCTGCTTTCCTATATTTCAGTGAATATTCATTATATAGTGCCCTTTCAGCATGTTACAATTATGATAGGGTCTGCAAATAAATTATATAAAGACAAGTTGGTTATGAAATTCGGTTTACTCATGACAATTTTAACCCTACTCATCATAGGATTTGTTTATATACCTTGGTGGAAATTAATAGGTTTAATATAGATTTAGGACTATTTTAATAGTCCTAAATTTATATTATATTTTAAAATAGAAGGAATATAATAATCAACAATAGAATTGTATATTATAATAGGTATATAAATAAAATATATTTCTTTTAATAAGGTATTGGGAGGTTATTAAATGAGTAAAACTGAATACAAGGGCCCGTTACATGAAATGGCTTGTAGGATGAAGACCGATTTTTGGAATGATTCCTGCTCCATCAAGGAATTGGAATATGCTATAGAATATGGGGCCGTTGGTGCTACAACAAATCCTGCTATTGTAGGCAATGTCCTAAGGGCTGAAATGCACCTATATGAAAATAGGATAAAAGAAATGATTAAGGAGATGCCCAAGGCTACGGAGGATGATATTGTATGGAGGTTGAGTGGTGAAATGGCGGTAGAAGGAGGCAAACTTCTATTAGCAATTTTCCAAGAATCCAAGGGGCAAAAAGGCAGAATATCCATACAAACCAATACAAAATATTACAAGGATCCGGAGCTTTTGTTAGACCAGGCCCTACACTTTCATTCACTAGCTCCTAATATTCAGGTAAAAATACCTGTTACAAGGGCTGGGATTGAAGCCATAGAAGAGGCAACCTACCAAGGGGTTAGCATAAATGGGACGGTGAGCTTTAATGTGCCCCAGGCATTGGCGGTGGCAGAGGCGGTGGAGAGAGGGTTAAAAAGGAGAGAAGGGGAAGGCAAGGATATTAGCAACATGCATCCGGTATGCACAATAATGATAGGCAGATTTGATGACTGGTTAAAGTCTGTTGTTGAAAGGGATGGGATTGTTATAGATCCCCAGTGTCTTGACTGGGCTGGAATTGCCATAATGAAACATGCCTACCAACTCTATCAAGATAAGGGATATAGGACTCAACTATTAGCTGCTGCCTATAGAAATTACCACCAATGGGCTGAGTTTATGGGAGCAGACATGTCTCTAACTATTCCCCATAAATGGATAAGACGTTTTAATAATTCTGACGTTACAGTAGAAAATCGTATCGATAAGCCTGTAGACCCTAAAATAATCAAAGACCTCACCAATAAGATAGAGGACTTCAACAGTTCTTATCATGCTGAGGGTATGAAGATAGAGGATTTCGACTCCTTTATTCCAGTTAAAAAATCCCTAGTAAACTTTCTAGAGGCTTATGATGATTTGCTAACAATTGCTAGAAGCTATATGATAGAAATTTAAAGCCTAAAGAGGTAGGCTTATAAAGTCTAGACTTGGGAGAGTTTAGACTTTTTTTATCATTTGCACAAAACATATGTTCCCGCTATAATGAAATATAGGAATGGGAGGGAATGCATATGTTAGCGAGAACCCATATAGCCTTGGGATTAATCACATCCTTACTTGTTGCTAGTTTTTTTACAATATCCCATATAAAAGATGGTTTCGATTTGGTAACAGTCTTAGTCATTGTATTTGCTTCTCTGTTGCCAGATTTAGATATGGGTAACTCCTTCTTGGCAGGAAAGTTTGGAATCCTAAAAGCTAGGCATATACAAAAAATTTGGTTTATGATCTTAGGAATTCTAACAGTATTAATATTCAAATATTTAAGAAACACTGCAATCTTCTATGCAAGTCTCTTTATTATAGTTTTAGGTATGGTTTATTCTAAAGACTTTGCAAGAAAAGGCTACCATGTCTTAAGAAGGTTTGTACAGGGTATGGTAGGAGTTGGCTTTATAGCCATAGGCTTTTATTATAAACAATACCCCCTATTTGGGATAGGGGGAGTTTTACTCCTTCTATTATTTAGCAGGCATAGAGGCCTGTCACATTCCCTGTTATTTGTGGCCATAGTATATTTCGTTGTCAAGGAATTCTGTAGATTTTATTCCTATAGGGACTATAGCCTTTTATTTGCCATAACTGTTGCCTCTCATATTGTAGGAGATATGTTTACAAGGGCTGGAGTTGCATTATTTTTCCCCCTAAGCCAAAAAAGAATAAGATTTCCCATCACCATTAGAACCGGGGGTAAATTTGAAAATATTGTTTTTTTAGGGGCCTGTATGGCCATCCTCCATTTGATTACCCTATTATAAATATTAACTATTATCCACCCGAAATAATAAAAGATAAGGATGATAACAAATTGCATTAGGCAAAGGGATTCTATATAATAGTATTATATTTTATTAAAATAGGGGAGTTAGACATGATAAAGACTATATTATTTGATTTGGATGGAACACTACTACCATTGAATATGGATAAATTTTTAAAAAGATATTTTAAGGAATTAAGTATTAAATTTAGAGATTTTTTCAAGGCTGAGGAATTGACTAAGCTTATATGGGAATCTACGGAGTATATGATTAACAATACTGACGGGAATAAGACAAATGCCCATGCATTTTTTGAAAATTTTTATTCTAAAATTCCCTATGATTCAGAAGATATAGATATCCTATTTAATGATTTTTACAATAATGATTTTTATAAAATCGGGGATATGACCTCTAAGAGCCAAACAATGGTTGCAGCTGTAAATTTATTAAGAGATAAGGGCTATGAATTGGTGGTGGCTACTAATCCCTTATTTCCAAAGCAGGCTATCCTCGATAGGATTGAATGGGCAGGTTTAGATAGGGAAGACTTCATTTATATTAGTTGCTTTGAAGAAATGCATTATTGCAAACCACATATCCAATTTTATGAGGAACTATTATCTATAATTGATAGAAGGGGCGAGGAATGCATGATGGTAGGAAACGATTTGGAGGAGGATATGGTAGCTAAAAAAATAGGAATATCTACTTATTTAATTGAGGATTTTAAGATTCAGCGAGAAAATGATATGAGCATGGTAGACAATCATGGCATGTACAGGGACTTCTATAAATTTATAGGCAAATTACCCCAGCTCTAAATACGTTTTTCCATAGGGAGTGGGGATACCATAAGAAATAAGCAAGGGGTGAAGATATGTCGGATAATCCAATGGAGATTACAGGGAAACAGGGAAGAATTAAAATTGCCCATGAAATCATAATGACTATAGCACGGCAAACAGCGAAGGAAGTTGAGGGCATTAAATCCATTAGGGGTGGCTTACCCGGAGGTATTTTGGAACTTTTCAGTAAAAAAACTAGCAGAAAAAAAGGGGTAAAACTTGAGAAGGAGGAGGACCATGTAATAATTAATCTAGCGGTGGTAATAGAGTATGGGGTCATTATTCCGCAAGTTATTCGAAAGGTCCAGGAAAAGGTAAAAACATCTATTGAGTCTATGACAGACATAAAAGTTTCGGATGTCAATGTCTTTGTACAGGATATAATTATGTAGGTAAACAGGCAAATTCTCCTAATTTGCCTGTTTTTTCGGCCTTAATAGGCTTGGTCATAGGACATCATTTTATACTTATAGGCTTCTGCCTTATTGGCATATGCCATATGCATGTATAAGTAGTACATTTTTTTGCAATAGCCATAATAGTCGTTTTGGGGCGGCATGCTAGGCATGGAGGGGTCACATCCTGGTATGCTGGGCATATACTCTGGTAAGTGGGGCATAGGTGTGCATCCCGGCATATCAGGGCCAGGTAGATGTCCCGGTATATTGGGCGGACAGCCTGGAATACAATTATCAAATGGTCCACAATTTGGGTTGATACAATTTATTTCCATGAAAAAACCTCCTAATAAATGAAATTTCTAATTAAACTCCCTACCTATATAATATGAAATCCTGGCATTTTGGAAACTTGACCAAATTAAAAACCACTTGCTGTTTTCACAAGTGGTTGATAGCCATATAAAGGCTATTTGTAATTTTCAATATACTCTATAATATCACTAATATATTGGAATTTTTCTGCAGTTTCATCGGGAATCTCCAGGTCAAATTCATCTTCAATTGACATAATGAGCTCAACCGCATCCAAGGAATCCGCATCTAAATCATCCTCAAGGGATGTAGATGGAGTAATAATACTGGGATTGCTAATGGACAGCTGGTCTACAATGAGTTCCTTAATCTTTTCGAATATCATAGTGGCCTGAGCCGTAATATAGGATTACAACTCAGATTGTCACCTCCTAAAAGTTATTATTTATTTTAAATATATTGCTATTTTAACTAGCAATATATTGTTAAAATCTCTTTTTCCCTTAAAGTATCTTTTCTTTAATTTAAATATTATATAACTACAAATGCTAAATTATATAATAAACCATTGTGAAGGAATATTTACTAGGATAAATTTCAATTAAAATCAAATTTAACTAGCAGCTTATTAGAATTTTGGATAAAATAAAGATGTTATAAAAATTATTGTTAGTTTATTATTTATAGAATAGAATATCATAAGATTCACTAAATGTGTATATCATATTCTAAAATAACTTGCTTTTATTACAGATTTATATGGTGGGAGGAAATATTATAATGAATAGGAAAGTTATAGGAATTTTAGGAGGAATGGGGCCAGAGGCAACCCATGAGATATTTGGCAGGATTATTAAATATACTAATGCCAATGTAGATAAGGACCATATTAGGCTTATAATAGATAATAACCCTAAGATTCCAGATAGGACAGAGGCAATAATAAACGGAGGACTTAGTCCCCTAGAGGAATTAATTTCAACAGCTAGAAATCTTCAAAGGGCCGGTGCCAGTTATATAATTATTCCATGTATGACAGCCCACTATTTTATCGAGGATATACAGGGGGCTATAGGCATCCCTATAATAAATGCCCTATTGGAGACAAAAAAGTACCTTAATAGCCATTATCCTCAAATGGAGAATATAGGCCTGCTAGCCACAAGTGGAACAGTTAAAACCAACCTCTTTCAGAGGCATATTGTCAATAGAAAAATCCTTGTTCCAGGTCCACTTTTACAAAGGAATGAGGTTATGGATGTAATTTATGGGAAAGATGGTATAAAGGCAGGGAATACATCATCCATTGTGGTGGATAGACTTACTAATGTAGTATCTACATTAAAGGAAAGGGGAGCCCAGGGAATAATTTCAGGCTGTACAGAAATTAGTCTTGTTATGCCCAAGAAAATCTTAGGCCTACCCCTAATAGATCCCATGGATATATTAGCCAAGGAGGCAGTCAGGTTGGCGGAAGCTTTATAAAAACACCCTTTATATTGTTATTTAATTCTGTATATATCAGCTAGTCAGCTGGATTTTATACAGAAAATTTGCCCCTTGTTTCTGTGGTATTTGTCATACATATCTGGTATAATACAAGCGGGAACTGGGCAAGTAGTACATTGATTTCTTTCTAATAAACGAAGCATTTTACAAGGTTTTTTACACACAAGGATAGGGAGGATGTTAATGGAAATTTTACTAGGATTATTAGGTGGCTTGGGTTTATTTTTATATGGCATGAATGTCATGAGTAATGGTTTGCAAAAAGCCGCTGGAGATAAATTAAAATCCATAATCGGCCTGCTGACTACTAACAGGCTTATGGCTGTTTCGGTGGGGGCGGTGGTTACTGCTATTATCCAAAGTAGTAGCGCCTCAACGGTAATGGTGGTCGGTTTTGTTAATGCAGGTATGATGAAATTAAGCCAAGCGGTGGGTGTCATCATGGGGGCAAATATTGGGACAACCATTACAGCTCAAATTATCGCCTTTAGGATTGAAAGGTATGCACCAATAATAATAGGTATATCTGTGGGTGTGTGGTTATTTAGTAAGGAAAGAAAGACGAAGCAGCTTGCCGAGGCCTTGATAGGTTTTGGTATCTTGTTCCTAGGGCTTCAGCTTATGTCGGAGGCTTTAAAACCTCTGGGAGAACATAAGGCCTTTAGAGATGCCCTGGTGAGTTTTGGCTCCTTCCCACTTTTAGGAATAGTTGCTGGATTTTTCATTACTGCAATAATTCAAAGTAGTAGTGCCTCTATGGGTATTTTACTAGCATTAGCAATGGAGGGGCTGGTTCCTATAGAATCAGGCTTGCCAATATTATTTGGTATAAACATGGGAACCACGACAACCACTATTTTTTCTAGTATAGGTGCAAATATTACTGCTAAGAGGGCGGCAGTCTTTCACTTTCTCTTTAATTTTATAGGAACAGTATTTTTTATGTTATTTTTCCAAGGAATAACCTATAAGCTAATAGTTTATTTGAATCCTCATAATATACCCAGGCAAATTGCCAATGCTCATACATTTTTTAATGTAGTTAATACACTGGTGCTTTTACCTTTTACTAATATCTTGGTTTCAATGGTAAAAAAAATAATTCCAGGTACAGAAGAATTACAACCGGGAATTCAATATATTGATGACCGTATGCTTGAGACACCTTCGATAGCTACTGTAAGTGTTATTAAGGAAACCCTGCATATGGGCAATGTAACCAAGTTGTCCTTAAAAAATGCTATTGGTGGCTTTATGGAAAGTGACGAGAAACAAATAGGAGAAACTTTTAAATTAGAAAGAATTATAAATGATATAGAAAGAGAGATTTCATCTTATTTAGTAAAACTTTCTAATACAAGTCTCTCATTGGATAATAGGGAAGCAGTATATGGTTTATTTAATGCGATAAATGATATAGAAAGAGTGGGAGACCACGCAGATAATATAGCTGAATTGGCCCAGTACAAAATTGATAATAGGTTAATATTTTCTGATACTGCCCTTAGAGAGTTAAAGGAAATAGGGGAACTTGCTATAAAGGCATACAATGATGCCTTGACTACAGTAGAGACAATGGATGAGGACCTAGCAATGGAGGTGCTTAAAACTGAAGGTCAGGTAGATGTACTTGAAAGAAATTTGCGGGCCAACCATATTGAAAGGCTAAGTAATGGCACTTGTATACCGGCTTCTGGAGTGGTGTTTTTGGATGTTATAAGTAATTTGGAAAGAATAGCTGATCATGCTTCTAATATTGCCATGACTGTCATGGACAAGATACGTGGTGTATAGGAAATTAAAATAATACTATTTTATAAACTAAGGCTTCCTAGTAGGGGCTTTATTTTTTTATCTAAAGGAGTCATATTTGCATATTAAAATTCTTAAGGGATAAAATAAATACAGTTTATTTGCTTGGCATACAGGAAATAAGATTTATGTTGGAATGATATTCTTTATATTGACTTAAAATTGTTGGAAGGAGCAAAATATGAAGAATGTTCAAAAAGAGCAACTAATTATCATCGGGGGTGGGGAGGACAAGCAGGCTGGTAAGGAAATATTAAAGGAAGTTGTTACTTTAGCAGGTGGGGCTAAGGCTAGCATGGCTGTAATTACAACTGCAAGCAATTGCCCCCTAGAGGCTGGGGAAGAATATAGAAGGGCTTTTTTGGATTTAGGGGTTGGCAAGGTGGCTACCATTAACATCTCTAGTAGGAGTGAGGCCAATGAAGGCCATATATTGGAGGACCTAGCCACTATTAATGGGATATTTTTTGTAGGGGGAGACCAATTAAGAATTTCCAGTATATTGGGGGGTACAAACTTTCATTATTATATTAAAAACAGGCTCCGTGATGGGATTATTGTTGCAGGTACCAGTGCTGGGGCATCTATGATGAGTGAGGTAATGGTTGTAGAGGGGGATGATGTAGATGCCCCAAGAAAATGCACTGTGAAAATGGCACCGGGTATGGGCTTTGTTGAGGGTGTCATTATTGACCAGCACTTTAACCAAAGGGGCAGGATAGGGAGACTATTGGGGGCGGTAGCTCAAAATCCTTATTCCTTGGGGATTGGGATTGATGAGGACACCGGAGTTGTTGTGGGAAATAATAGATTAGTAAGGGTCATAGGCTCGGGTGTAATCACGGTTGTAGATGGGAGCAATATCGAATTTACCAATATTTCTGAACAATATCCGGATGAACCTTTAGCCATAACTAATGTTAATATACATATTTTACCTACTAGTTACAAATTTGATTTGAAAAGTAGGAGGGCTATTATCGCCTAGGGGAAGATTGGAAATACAGAGGAGGAACAGAGATGAATCTGTTAACAATAAGAGTATTGGCTGGAAAAAATATTTATGCCCATTTCCCGATAGTTAGGCTAGATGTAGATTTGGGAAAATATGTAGATGTGGCCTCTTGTGAGATAGATAGCTTTAATGAAAACTTACTAGATATATTGCCAGGATTGGCAGAACACAGGTGTGGTGGACATACAAAAGGATTTATTAAAAGATTAGAGAGAGGTACCTATTTTGCCCATATTATTGAACACATAGCATTAGAAATTCAAAAGCTGCTAGGATATGATATAAGTTTTGGTAAGGCAAGATATTTACAAGAGGATACAATATATTACATAGTATATGGTTACGAGCATGAAGTAGCTGGGGTAGAGGCAGGCAGGCTGGCTTTTAGTATAGTAAACTCTCTTATCCATAGGAAAACTATTAATTTGGATAAAAAGCTAGAAAATATACGGGAGAAAATATATGACAAGGAATTAGGGCCCAGCACTTCAGCAATTGTAACAGAGGCAAGGAAACGGGGAATACCTGTAATGAGGATTGGTGACAAGAGCCTGCTGCAATTGGGATATGGAAAACCCTCAAGAAGAATAAAGGCCACCATTGCAGATACCACCAGTTGTATAGCAGTAGATATAGCCTGTGACAAGGAACTAACTAATAGTATCCTAAGGTCCCGTGGGATTCCTGTTCCCATGGGTAGGGCCACGGATAATTACAATGAAGCTATAAAAATAGTGGAGGAGATAGGATTTCCTGTGGCTATTAAACCCTACAATGGAAACCAAGGAAGAGGAGTATCATTAAACCTACAATCGTGGAAGGAAGTTAAGATTGCCTTTGATATAGCAAAAAAATTTAGCCACCGTATCCTAATTGAGCAATATTTAAGGGGAAAACATTATCGTGTCACAGTAATCAATGGGCTAGTAGCAGCAGTAGCAGAAAGGATAGCCGCCCATGTAGTAGGAAATGGCGAAAATACCATTGAAGAACTAATTGAGATGGAAAACAAAAACCCCTTACGTGGGATAGATCACGAGAAACCTCTCACAAAGATCAAAATTGACGATGTCATGATGCTATTATTGGACAAAACGGGAAGAAAATTATCAGATATACCCCATAAGGGAGAGCTGGTCTTTTTGAGGGAAAATGATAATTTGAGCACAGGGGGAATTGCAATAGATTATACAGATGAAATACATCCCCATAATGCTAAATTAGCCATAGATACAGTGGAGGCAATTGGTTTAGATATAGCGGGAGTTGATATAACTACTAAGGATATAGGAAAACCAATAGAAAGTGAAGGGGGAGGGATAATAGAGGTGAATGCCTGTCCGGGTATTAGGATGCATCATTATCCCTTTAAGGGCAAGACCCGGAATGTGGCAGGCAAAATAGTAGAAACACTTTTTCCTGAGGGCAAGGACCACTCTGTTCCCATTATCTCAGTTACCGGAACCAATGGTAAAACAACCACCTGTAGGATGATTAGCAAGATTCTAAGGGAGCAGGGTCTAGTGGTTGGAATGACAAGCACCGGTGGAATATATATCCAGGATGAAAGAATTATTAAAGGGGACACAACGGGACCTAGGAGTGCACAAACTGTCTTAATGGATAAAAGAATTGAGGTAGCTGTACTAGAAACAGCAAGGGGTGGTATAGTAAACAAGGGCCTAGGTTATGAATATGCAAACATAGGAGTGGTTACTAACATTAGTGATGACCACCTGGGTATTGACGGTATAAACAGTTTGGAGGAAATGGCCTATATAAAGTCTCTAATAGTAGAGACGGTAGATAAACAGGGCTATGCCATATTAAATGCAGATAATGAATATGTTGCTAAGATGGCTAGGAGGGTAAAATGCAAAGTCATTTATTTTAGCCAGAATTTTTCAAACCCCATCCTAATAGAGCACATACAAAAAGGTGGCAAGGCTGTTTATATTAGGGATGCCATCCTACATATATTTAATGGCAGGGACCATATACCTGTAATAAAAACAAAGGAACTGCCGGCTACTCTGGGGGGTATATTGGAGCACAATATCGAAAATAGTATGGCAGCCCTTGCGGTAGCTCATGGGCTTGGCATTGAAATAGAGATAATCAGAAAAGCCCTAAGTCAATTCTATACAGATACAATTAGTAATCCCGGAAGGTGTAATATATTTGATATGGGCAAATTCAAGGTGGTTCTTGATTATGGTCATAATATTGAAGGTTACAATAAGGTCTTGGAAGGTCTAAAGGAAATTAAGGAAAATAGGTTGGTGGGGGTAATTGGGATGCCTGGGGATAGAAGTGATATTAGTATTTTAAAGGTAGGGGAGATTGCAGGTAAATATTTTGATTATAGTTATATTAAAGAGGATAGGCTTTTAAGGGGCAGAAAGGCAGGAGAGGTTGCTACATTGTTGAGAAATGGTTGCAGTCTTGGGGGTTTGGAAGACAATTGCATGGAAATAGAATTATGTGAGGAAAAGGCCCTCAAGAAGGCTATAGAAAATGCAGAAGAAGGAGATTGTATAATTGTTTTTTATGAAGAATATGAACCACTTTTAAGAATAATAGAGTCCCATAAGAAGTGTAAAGAAAAGTTAGAGGATAGGAAGGGACAACTAGACATGAAAAATGAAATAGCGCAGGTGGGCCCCTAATTTGGGGCTTATTTTATATGGTATAATATATTGACAGTAAAAGACAAGGGGGAATTTATTGTGAAAAATATAGGAGCATTTTTTGATATTGATGGGACTTTATATAGGGACTCCTTGATGATTGAGCATTTCAAAAGGCTATTAAAATATGAAATAATTGATCCTACAATTTGGCATAATTATGGTAAAAAGGCCTTTCATGATTGGGATAAGCGACAGGGGAATTATGAGGACTATCTTTTAGAGGTTGCTGAGATCTACCTTGAATCCATGAAGGGGCAAAACAAGGAAAATATTGAGTTTATAACCAATCAAGTAATTAATATCAAGGGAGACAGAGTATATAGATTTACTAGGGATAGAATCCAGTGGCACAAAAAACAAGGCCATAAAGTTATATTTATATCCGGGAGTCCTGATTATCTAGTGGCCAAAATGGCACAAAAATACGAAGTAACTGCCTATAAGGGAACCCAGTATCTGGTTGATGAGAATAATAATTTCACCGGCAAAATTCGTCAGATGTGGGATTCTGACAATAAGCACCTGTCAATGCTAGAATTTGTTGATAAGTATAATATTGATTTAAATAGGAGTTTCTCTTACGGGGACACTAATGGAGATTTTTCTATGTTAAAATTAGTGGCCAACCCAATTGCAATAAATCCTGCTAAGGAACTACTACTAAGGATTAGGGAAGATAAAGAACTAAGGGAGAAAGTTTTAATCATTGTGGAAAGGAAGGATGTTATATATAAATTAAGGGCAGATGTGGATATCCTGTAAATTGGGAGTCCCAGCATCTGCTTTAGGATTTATTGAATTAATTTGTAATCATCTTTAAGCAATTCTATCTCATCTTTTATTCCAGATGAGGTATGGATTGTTTTATCTTTGCTTATAAATATTCCCTCTATATTTTCATATTCCTCAATTAATGCAAGACCTTCTTCCAAGCCCAAAATAAAGGCTGCAGTTGCAAAAACATCTCCCTCCATAGCTGTGTCTGATATGATAGATACACTTGCCAATTCATTATCTGCGGGGTAGCCTGTTCTTGGGTCTAATATATGATGGTATAATTTCTGGCTGTCCCCATCAATAATGTATTTTTCATAGTCCCCCGAGGTGATAATTGCCTTATTAACTAGGGCTATTCTAGCAATAATATCCTTTGAATTAGGTTCAGGTGACCGTATACCCATTTGCCATGGACTACCATCAGGTTTGGGACCTAGAACGTAAATATCTCCTCCTAGGTTTACAAACCCACTTTCAATGCCCTGATCCCTTAAACTTTGGGCTGCCCTATCAGCCGCATATCCCTTAGCAATACCACCAAGGTCTAAGGACATTCCAGGATCTTTTATAAAGACCTCCCTGCCCTTAATCTCTAATTGATTTATATCAATGTGTTCAAGAGCATTTTTTATTGCCTCATCCTCAGGTATAACTGCTGGAGATTCAAGCTGTTCTTCAATATTTATACCCCACAGGCTTGACAAAGTACCCAGGGCAATATTAAAGGTTTTTTCAGTTAATTGATAATACTCCAAACCCTTTAATATAACATCTAGGGTATCCTCGGACACTTCTACTGCTTGTATTCCCGCATTTTTGTTGACCTGATAGATATCACTTTCTACTATTGTAGTACTCATAGCATTTTCTATTTCATCTATTCTTTGGAAGACCAAATTTATAGCCTGTTCACCAGATTTTTGGGAAGAGGCATATCCTTGAATTTGGCCAAGGGTACCTAGGACAAATTGATTTTCCTGAATAAGTTTGGGTTGGCCAAATTTACAGGAGGTTAAACTTACAGATAAAATAAATAAAAACAATATAGCCTTTACACTATGCTTTATATTTTTCACAGTCATACTCCTCTTCCTTTTAATAATAACAATTATAACAATTGAAATTTAGAATGTAAAGTAATTAATAAGGATGTTTTTAATAGGGAAACTTTATAAGGGCTCTTCATAATATGAACTAAAAGGAAGACTTTTATTATTATTTTAGGGGGTTAAGTTATGAGAATAGCAAGTAGGTATCTAAGACTTTTAAGACCATATATGGAAGGGCCAGACATATTGCATTTACAGGAAAGGTTGACAAGTCTGGGTTTTTATATGGGGGAAATAGATGGTGTATACGATGAGGAGGTTTTTAATGCTATCAGAAATTTTCAAGGGGAATTTGGCCTAAACCCTGATGGTATTGTTGGACCGGATACATGGAATGCAATTGGACTAGACCCTGATAGTGACTTGCCTCAAGATGCAGAGGGCTATGCCATAGAAATAGATTTGCAAAGAATGATTTTAGAAGCAAACCAATATTCGCAAAATATAGGGGTTTACCCTGTGGCTGTTGGTGCCCCAGCAACACCTACCCCCGCAGGTGAGTGGAGAGTTATTCAAAAAACCTTAAATCCCGGGGGCGACTTTGGGAGTAGGTGGATAAGAATTAATGTTCCTTGGGGTGGATATGGGATTCACGGGACTAATGCACCTTCATCAATAGGAACTGCCGCTAGTCATGGGTGTGTCCGCATGTTTAATGAGGATGTCAACCAACTATATGAGATCATACCCTTGGGTACACCGGTGAAGATTACCGGAGGATTATTCTCAGGTAGGATTTTAACGGTAGGGGTTGACCCAGGGCCAGATGTGATGAATGTAAAGGTTATATTAACAGAATTGGGTTACTATAGGGGGGAAATTAATGGGGTTTACGATGAGGAAACAGCGGAAGCGGTAAGAAACTTTCAAAGTGACTTTAATATAGTGGCTGACGGAATAGTAGGAGTGGATACTTATAATGACTTACAATTGGCCCATGATCAATATACCGATAACAGACAGCCATAAATCTTTTGACAGGGCCACCCATATTGCAAATAGTAAATATTTATGGGGTCCCTTTACTTGTTAAATATTACTATGTAAATATATTTTATGGTACAATATATTAGATGGGGAATTATATCGTTTTTTCATTTATTATAAGTAAATTTAAATAACGAGAGAGGAAGTTAAGTATGAGAGTGATTATTGTGGGAGGGGGAAAACTGGGTTACAAAATAGCCGAATCCTTATCACAACAGGAAAACAATGTTATTGTCATAGATATTGATGAAAAAACTTTGGAAAGTATTAATGAAAACTTGGATGTTTTGACCATCAAATCTAATGGTGTGCAGATAGGAACCCTAGAGCAGTTGCAGATAGGGGATTCGGACTTGATAATAGCTGTTACTGGAAGCGATGAAAGCAATATACTTATTAGCATTATGGCGAGAAAGATGGGGTGTAAAAAAGTAATAGCTAGAATACGTAATCCAGAATATGCTAGTCAGGTAAAATTTATAAGGGAAAACATGGAGATTGATTATATTGTTAACCCAGATTTAGCTACATCTAAGGAAATAGCTGGCTACTTGTTGAAAAATGAAGCATTATATATTGAGGATTTTGCAAAGGGAAAAATAGGTATGGCTGATTTTAGGGTTAGTAACTTAAAAGATATTGCGGGGAAAAAAATCAAAGATTTGGGGCTGGAAGGACCTCTTTTAATAGTTGCCATTTCTAGGAATGGCCAAATTATTATTCCCCATGGCAATACGGATATTTTATCAACAGATATTATTTATTTAATGGGTAAGAGGGAAAGTATAAATAATTTTTCCCAGACACATGTTGGCTATGGTGAAATAAGAAGAACTAAAAAGGTTATTCTTATAGGTGGGGGAAGAATAAGCTATTATCTTGCAAAACAGCTCTTAGAAAAAGGAGTAGATATAAAAATAATTGAGAAAGATAGGGAACGGTGTGAATATTTAGCAGAAAATATTGGGGGAGGTTTGGTCATTTACGGAGACGGTACAGACATAAACTTGTTGCTGGCCGAAAACCTTGCCGATATGGATGCCCTAGTAAGCCTTACAGGTTTTGATGAGGAAAACCTAATGATTGCCTTGTTGGCCAAGCAATATGGGGTGGATAAAATCATAGCAAAGGTCAGTAGGGCAAATTATATTCCTATAATTGAAAAATTAGGAATAGATGTGGCCATTAATCCTGTTTTAATAACGGCTAGTGAAATTTTGAGAATGGTACGGGGAGGAAAGATAGAAAGTATATCTTTATTATTAGGAGGCCAGGGAGAAACTATAGAATTTATTGCCCAAGAGGGGTCTAAAATAGTAGGCAGAAGATTAAAGGACTTAAATTTACCCAAGGGTATCATTATAGCAGCCATTCTTCATGGGGAGGAGATAATAATACCTAGAGGAGATTCCATTATAGAGGCGGGAAGTCGGGTGGTTGCTTTTTGCCTACAATCAGAGGTGGTAGCTTTAGAAAACTTTTTTGAAAAAGCCAAGGGAGGATTAATTAATGGATTATGGGGTGGTTACAAAATTACTAGGTAGACTGCTAATCTTCCAAGCTGGGGCCCTGTTATTACCCCTATTTGTCTCTGCCTATTATAGGGAAATGGATGTTGTCCTAGCCTTTATCTACGTAATAGTCCTGTTGGTGACTATTGGAGGTATAATGGAGAAAGGAGCCAAAGGTAAAAGACAGATTGGAATAAAAGAGGGACTAGTTATAGTTACAGGGGGATGGGTACTTACATCCTTCTTTGGATCTTTGCCCTTTGTCTTTAGTGGGAGCCTGCCTTCTTTAATAGATGCTTTTTTTGAAACTGTTTCAGGCTTGACTACCACGGGCTCTACCCTTATTGATAATATAGAAGCCCTACCACGGGGTATATTATTTTGGCGATCCTTTACACACTGGATAGGGGGAATGGGGATTTTAGTTTTGACCCTGGCAATTTTACCTGCTATAGGAGTGGGAGGATTACAAATTTTCAAGGCAGAGAGTCCTGGACCTATTTCAGATAAAATGGTACCTAGAATTCGTGATACTGCAACAATTTTATATACAAGCTATTTTGGCCTGACCTTATTACTTATTATTTTATTATTATTGGGGAAATTAAGCTTATATGATGCAGCAGTCCATACCTTTGGAGCTGTGGGGACTGGAGGTCTATCTATATACCAAGATAGTATAGGGGCTTATAGTAGTAACTATGTTATCTTTACCATAGGGATATTTATGGTGGCTTCCGGGGTAAACTTCTCCCTTTATTATGAATTGTTTAAGGGCAATTGGAGGGCATTTGTCCAAGATTCAGAGTTGAAATTATATTTATTTATTATAGGAGCAAGCCTTATATTAATAACATTAAACTTGTATGGTAAGGACATATACGGGAGCTTATTTGAGACTTTTAAGCATGCATTTTTTCAGATTTCCTCCATTATCACAACTACGGGTTATATTACCACCGATTATGAAAAATGGACTAGCTTTAGCAAGGGAATCTTGTTTCTACTAATGTTTGTAGGGGGATGTGGAGGATCCACCGCAGGCTCCATTAAAGTTATCCGCATACTTATCTTGTTAAAATTAGTGAAAAGGGAAGTATTGAAGATTCTGCATCCTAGGGCTGTAATACCCATTAGGGTTAATGGTAAGGTTGTTGCACCAGACCTAGTAACTGGAATATCAAGTTTTTTCTTCCTGTATTTGCTCTTTCAAGTAATGGGGACTTTACTTATATCCCTAGAGGGGATAGATCTGACTAGTGCGGCCAGTGCCGTAGCAGCAACTTTAGGTAATATAGGACCAGGTTTTGGAGTGGTGGGACCCACCCAGACCTTCAGTTCCTTTAGTGGTGCAAGCAAACTTTTCTTCTCTTTCTTGATGTTATTTGGAAGATTAGAGTTATATACTGTATTTATATTACTATTACCTAATTTTTGGTACGAAAGTATTTAAGTATTATATTAGGATGGGGGGATAATCTCTTGGTAAATAAGGGCTTTACATTTAGACTTGGTGAAAATATATTAGTGCTTGACGGAGCAATGGGGACTATGCTACAAAGATTGGGCATGAAGACTAACCTGTGTCCTGAAATATATAACCTGCAAGAGGCAGAAACAATAGAAAATATACATAGAGAATATATAGAGGCAGGCTGTAATATTATTCAAACTAATAGCTTTGGTGCAAATAGGGTTAAATTATCCCAGTATGGCTTAGGGGATAAAGTAGGGGAGATTAATGAACAGGCTGTAGCAATAGCCAGAAGAGCCTCCAATAAGAAAGTGTTTATTGGTGGAAATATAGGCCCTACAGGCAAATTGATTTATCCTCTAGGAGACCTAACATTTGATAAGGCCTATGATGTTTTTCATCAGCAGGCTAGATATCTCATAGAAGCAGGGGCAGATTTAATAATTATAGAAACAATGTCTGATATTCAGGAGGCTAAGGCAGCAGTTATGGCGGTAAAAGACATAGGACAAATACCCATAGTTTGCACTATGACCTTCCAAGAAAATATGAGGACATTGACCGGTAGTGACCCTGAGGCTGTGGCTACAATATTAGAGGCCCTAGGTGTAGATGTGATAGGGACAAATTGTGGATTTGGGCCTGACATGATGATTAATATAATAAGGAGAATGCACAGGGTAACGGATAGTTACTTAATTGCCCAACCTAATGCTGGCCTACCCAAGTTGATAAATGGCAGCCCGGTTTTTGATTTGCCAGCAGAAAGAATGGCTGACTATATGGATGACTTAGTTTCAGCAGGGGTAAACATTGTCGGGGGATGTTGTGGGACCAGTCCCCAACATATAAAACTTATAGTTGATAAAATTAAGGGATTAAGGCCAGTGGCAAAAAATAAAATTAATTTTTCTAAGTTGGCCAGTCCAAAAAATATGGTAATTATAGGTGATAAAACCCCCACCAGACTGGTAGGAGGTTATATTAATCCCACTGGAAAGCAAGATTTAATAGATGCAATTAGGAATGAAAAACTTGACATATTACGAGAGGCAGCTCTAAAACAGGAAACGGCAGGAGCAAAGATTATTAATATAAACTTGGGCATTGACAGGCAAGATGAAAGCAAAATCTTTAAGAAGGTAGTATCAGACCTGCAATCTTCCCTAAATATGCCCCTTGCCCTAGATACCGTAAATTACAATGCCATGGAGGAAGGGTTAAAGGTTTACGGGGGTAAGGCCTTATTAAATTCTACAAATGGTGAGGATGCTATTTTAAATAAGGTTGTCAATTTAGCAAAAAGATATGGGGCTGCAATAGTTGGATTAACCCTGGATGAAAAGGGTATCCCTGATAGGGCCCAGGGAAGGTTGCTAATAGCAGAGAAAATTGTAAGGACAGCTATTGATATGGGGATGAGAAAAGAAGATATTTTTATTGACCCTTTGGTATTAACAGTGGGGGCCCAGCAAGAACTTGCCTTAGAGTGTATTAAGGCCATAAGGCTAATAAAGGAGGAGTTGGGTGTAAGAATCCTAATGGGTGTTGAAAATATCTCCCACGGTTTGCCCAATAGGGGGATTATCAATAATACCTTTTTAGCAATGGCCCTAGAGGCAGGCTTAGATATGCCAATTCTAAATCCCTACTTTAATAGTTCCTGGGATACTATAAAGAGTGCAGACCTGCTTTTGGGAAGGGACAAAAATGCTCGAAACTATCTACAGTGGAATCAGAAGAGGGCTAATAGGCCTAAGCCCAGTAAAACTACAGAAAAAATAACTATAGATAGAAATAATTTAAGGGAAAAACTAACAGAAACAATTAAGCAGGGAGATAAATCTAATATTGTCCATTTGCTTAAGAAACTAATGGATAAGCAATTAAGTGCTATGGATATCATTAATCAGTCTATAATTCCTGCCCTAGAAATTGTGGGGGATAATTATGATAAGGGTATCTACTTCCTACCTCAGCTATTATTAGCAGCAGAGGCTGCCAAGGAGGCCTTTGAATATTTAAAGGCATATATGGAAGAGGGCTATAAGGAAAGCACGGCTACCATTGTAATAGCAACCGTAAAAGGGGATATTCATGATATAGGTAAAAATATTGTGGCTATTATGTTGGAGAATCATGGCTTCCGTGTGATTGATTTAGGTAAAGATGTGGAGGCAGATGTGATAATAGAAAGGGCCTTAACTGAGAAGGCGGATATTATAGGTTTGAGTGCCTTGATGACAACAACCATGATGGAAATGAAGAATGTAAAGGAAAAATTAAATCTTAGAAATGTAGACATTCCTATACTAATTGGTGGAGCCGTGGTAACCCAGGATTTTGCCCGAGATATTGGAGCCTATTATGCCGCAGATGCTGTAGGGGCTATTAAGATTGCTAACGAGATTATCAGCAAAAGGCAAGTATAACCTATATTGCACAATGGTAAAATCAAGTTTTATCAGTAAAGCCCTAGTTATTAATAAGTGGAGAGGATTGACAAAAGTTTGTCTAACTATACAGGGGAAAGATGGGATTATAATGGTATACGATAGAATATTAATTTATTTCAAAGAGGACAAAAGGGAAGCTGAGGATAATTTAAAAAGAATATTGAGAAAATATGGATATAGGGTTGCTGGGCAACGGCCTAGCAATTCAATAATAAATCAAACACTCAAGGAAGAACCTCATATTATATTAATAAATATCCCCGATTACGAAGACTATTCCCCTATAATTAAGAGCTTGAAATGTGAAGAAAGAAGCAAAAACATTCCAATATTAATACTAATACACAAGGGTGATGAGGGGGGAAAACTAAGAGTCATTGAATTGGGAGTGGATGATTACCTAGAGCTCCCTTTAAATGAAAAGGAACTAGTCTTTAAAATAGATAATTTGCTTAGCAACTATAGTAACATAGACCAACTAAGTAAAATGAAAATGGCTTTAAAGGAAAACCTTTTAACAATAGAAAGACAGAGAAGTGAATTGGATTATGATTTAACCCTAGCCTCAAAGATTCAGGAATCACTAATACCCACAAGTTTGGGTGATATACCCAACTGTTCATTTGCTTGGCATTTCCAGCCCTCTGGAAAGGTAGGAGGAGATATTTTTGATGTATGCATGCTGGATGATGAGCATATGGGACTATATATGATTGATGTTATGGGGCATGGGGTAGCATCCTCCATGTTGGCCGTGGCCTTATCCCAAAGTTTGAAACTAGACATTGACCGGGGATCCCCCCTGGTAAGAAAGATTGATAGGATGCCATATTATGAAATAGTATCTCCGGCGGAAGTTATTCATTATCTGAACGAAAGGTTTCCATATACAAAATATCAGTATTACTTTACTATGTTTTATATGGTTCTCAATACCAAAACTGGTATTATCAAATATGCCAAGGGAGGTCACCCAACACCTATATTAATTAGGGATAAAAGAGAATTTATAGAGCTGGATGCTTATGGGGTTCCCGTAGGTCTAGATTTAATAGAAAAATATCAAGAAAAAACCTTCAAACTAGAAGCAGGAGATAATTTGATAATTTATACCGATGGAGTATTAGAGCTGGTTGATAAAAAGGGCAATAAATTGGAAGAGGATGGTTTTATTAAATATTTAAAAAATGAGATGGGAAAAGGCAGCCATCAGTTCCTAACCTACAATATAAATAGGTTGGCAAGGCAGCAAGCCCATTTAAAGGATGACTTATCAATATTGGAAATGAAATGGATGTAAACTGTATAAAATTTTGAAGGGAGTAAGATTATTAATATGCTAGAGAAATATATAGATATCAAAAATGAAACTGGACTAAATGCAAGAGCATCTAGTGCATTAGTAAAAAAGGCATCGGAATTTAAATCCCAGTGTTTTATAATAAAAGATGGTAATGAATATAATTGCAAAAGCATTATACACATTATGAGTATGTTAGCAAGAAAGGGAGATAAAATCCTCTTGAGGGTGGAGGGATCTGACCAGGAAAGGGCATTAAAGGAGCTAACACAACTAATAAAAAATATCAAGGACTATTAGCAATCAAGAACAATTATTAACAAATAACTTGATTTAATTACTACCCACCTATATAATATATAAAAAATACATAGTCAGCTGGGGTGGGACATAATTATGAAGAAAAAAGATTTGTCAACACATGTATTAGAGATAGCCAAAAAATTGGAGTTAATTTTAGCAGTCTCCCTTATAATAGGGATACTATTAGGCTCAATGGGAGTTATAAAATATTTGAGTCAACTTTTACAGGGGAATTATGGTGTAATTGGTGACTTACTTTCTTATGTATTGATACTAGTAATTGGAATTGAATTTATACAGATTATTGCCCTACGATCAAGCAAGGCTATGCTAGATATTGTGGCTTTTGCTGTAGCAAAGAAAATGTTAGTCAATGGGCAAACTATGATGGATATTGTAATAGCAATCATTGCAATTGGAATTGTCCTCTTAATAAGGAAACATCTAGTGAAGGATGATTATGTAACCCTAGGTGATGGAAATTATATTGTTCCTGCAACAAGTAAGCTGGATAGTATAAACTGCAGCACAGGCTTTAGGATTCCTATAAATAAGGCCAATACTATTGAAGGTTTAATATATCAACTTTCAAGAGAGTCTAGGATACCAATTGGAGAAGGTGTGGAATATTGGTTGGGCAATGTTAAATTTCAAATACTACAAATGGATAATGGTAGGATAGACCAAGTTTTAGTTGGTGAAATACAAGCCAATATAAATTACGGGAGAACAGGATAGAAATATAAAGGGCTTTAGAATGCTTAAGAATTCTAAAGCTTTTTATATGGGTAAATTTAATAATTATTAAAAATAAAATTTACAGGAACTTATTATTAATGTATAATTAAGCTAATTTTCCCCATGGTTTGATGTTAGACTCTATAACTAGTATAATAATATGGGGAATAATATAAGGTAGACAGTTAATTTCAAGGAGGTATATTTATGCACAAGGATATGGAGAATATTAGTCCAAAATCTATGCTATACTCTTTAGATAGGAATACCCATAGGACGGAGATTTTGGCTAAACTTATAAGGAGTCATCCAAATATTCAATTCGTTTCAGTAGTAGCTGTAGATTTGGGAGGCAATGACACTGACGAGAAAATACCTATATCTATATTTTTAGAGGATATAGAGGGTTTCTTAAGGAAAGGAATACAAACTGATGGTTCCAGTGTAATGTTACAGGGTATTGCCACCTTAAATGACGCAAAAATAGATTTAATTCCTGATTTAGACGCAACTTGGTTTGTGGATTATAATCCTGATCACATATATGAAAAAAATGGCCTCCCTGTAGGGACATTGAGAATTCCAGCCTTTATTGAACATAATGGGAAAAAGGTGGATTCAAGATCAATTTTAAAAAGAACAGTTGAATATTTTACTGGGGAAATAAAAAGGATGTTTAGTGCTTATCCCCACTTGTTGGAGGAATTTAATATACCTTCCCTTGATCATATAAAAAGGGTTAATCTAACCACTGCAACAGAACTAGAATTTTGGGTAAGGACACCAGAAGATTATGCAGATGAAGAAAAGCTTTCTACATCACAAATGCTCAAAGAACAGTACTGGAAAAGAACTAAGGGAAGTGTACGAACCGCCCTTGAGGAAACTATCATACTGATGGACAAGTATGGATTTGAACCAGAGATGGGACATAAAGAAGTAGGAGGAATTACAGCTAGAATAGGGGTGACAGGAAAATTAAATCATGTAATGGAACAGCTAGAAATAGATTGGAAATATAATGCCCCTATCCAATGTGCCGACAGTGAAATGTTTATTAGAGAACTAGTGGAGGAAGTATTTGAAAGCCATGGTCTGGAAGTTACATTTTTGGCTAAACCCATTGAAGGGGTAGCCGGTAGCGGAAAGCATGCACATTTGGGGGCCAATCTAGAGCTTGTAACTGGGGAAAAAATAAATTTATTTGCCCCCAGGGATTTGAAGGATAACTATTTAAACTCTATAGGTTGGGGGGCCTTGATGGGTATGTTGAAAAATTATGAAGTTGTTAACCCCTTTGTTACCGCAACTAATGATGCATTTAACCGGCTAAAACCTGGCTTTGAGGCACCCATATGCACTGTTGCCTCAGTTGGTCACACCGTAGAATTGCCTTCTAGAAATCGAACGGTTCTTGTGGGTTTAGTTAGAGATATGGATGAAGCTATGGCGACACGATTTGAGCTTAGGTCCCCAAATCCAACTACTAATATTTATCTAACAATAGCAGCTACATACCAAACCATGTTAGATGGTATAAAGGCAGTTGTAGAAAATAAAATGAATAGTGAAGATTTAAAAAGGGAGTTTTCCAAGAAGGCTGGAGAGGAAAAATTCTACTTAGAGAAGGACCGCTTATATCGTAGTGAAGCCCAAGTATTTGAGGATTTTACAGAGGAGGAAAGAAATAAACTCTTCGGGAAACCACCTGCAACTGTTTGGGAAAATATATTGGCCTTTAAAAACTATCCAGACAAAAAACAAACTTTATTTCAGGGAGAAGTTTTTAGTGAGGTAATTGTTGATTCCTATGCTATATCTATTTTGGATAGGTGGGTAATGGAGTTAATAGGTAGAATAATAGTAGATAACATGGCATTAGTCAGGAATTGTAAAAAACTTCATGAAAACGAGCCTGTATCTGATGTAGATGTATTTAATTGGGAAAAAATTTCCTCCCTAAGAAACTATCTTATGAAGGATAGTAGAAAAAACAAATCTTTATTTACAAGAATTAGAAATGCAGTGGAAGAGAAGGACTATGATTTGGTATCCAATTTACAACTGGAAATGTCACAAAGAATTTCCCAACTTAAACAGCTCTATGGTGAATATAGGAGAAATCTATTGTTTGATGATGGGGTAAGCTATAATAATTTTCATTTGGATAGTTAAATAAATCTAGAAATTTTTGTTTTTCAACCATAAATTAAGGTATAATTTATAGTAAAGAAGATATTAAAGAGGAGTGATATTATGTTTTTTAGAGATTTCCAAGGAAAAATATCAGAGCTAAGGGACTTGTTAAATACAGAAAGATTTGAAAGGGAAAAACGCGAGGCAAAAAGAAAATCAATGACAAAGGGATTTGTACTAGGTGCACTAGTTGGTGGAATTGTGGGTGTTTTATACGCCCCGGATAAAGGAGAAAATACTAGGCAAAAAACTAAAGAGGAATTAGAAAAAATAAAGGACAGTTTAGAATCAAATCTTACAGAAGGAAAAGACAAACTAGAAGTTAATTTGCTGGAGGGCAAGGAAAAACTTTCACATGTCTTAACTGATAAATTCTCAACTATAAAGGAAAAATGTTCAAAAATCAATGAACCAAATATTGTTGAGGAGGAGGAACTAGAAATAGAAATTGATGGATTAAGGGAGGAAGAACTAGAATAATACAATAATTTAAATAAGGTGGGTGTAAGATGAACTCAACTATTACAATAACGCTGGGTCAACTAATTACCTTTATTTTTGCACTGTTAGGAATAGGCCTTTTTGCCATCTTATTTCTTTTATTAGCTAGGGTGAATAATGTATTAAAACAAATTCAGGATCTTGTTAGCAAAAATCAAGAGAATATAGACAAGACCATGAATAGTTTACCCAAGGTTATACATAACGTAGAGGGAATTACAGAAGTTGCTAATAAAGAGATGGATCATGTACAAGGAGTTGTTAAAAATATTGACGAGGTTATCCAACATACAACTGCAACAATATATGGAATAAACGATGAGATTCTGGAACCTGCAAGAAATTTTTTAAATGGCTTATCTGTCATAACAGATATGCTGCCAGGAAAAAGGAAAAAAGGCTTCTTTAGGAAATAAATAAGGGATAGAGAAACGCGAATTATATAATTCGCGTTTTTTATTTTTTATAAAGGCTAAAAGGCTTGAATAAAAATTAAAATAGGTGTATACTTATTACTAATGAATAAAAATACATAAATACTTATAAATATTATACATAATGGGGTGAAAGGATGAATGTAGGTATTTTGGGTTCAACAGGTTACGTAGGGGGGGAACTAGCAAGGCTCTTAAGTCAACATAGGAAGGCAGAAATAAATTTCTTAGATAGCAGAAGCTATGTGGGTCTGGAATATGGAGAGGTTTATCCTAATCTTAGAGATATAATCTCAGACAAATGCGTCTCTGTAGATTTGGAAAAGGCCCTCGAGGATATAGACTTGTTATTTTGTGCCCTGCCTCATAAATTAAGCCAACCAGCTGTTAGAATGGCTTATAAAAAAGGAAAGAAAGTTATAGATATATCAGCAGATTTCAGATTAAAAAATTATAAAACATATGAAAAATGGTATGAGACTAAGCATGAATCTAAGGAGGAATTACAGGTAGCCATCTATGGACTAAGTGAGATATATGGGGATGAAATAGCCCAAGCACAATTAGTTGCCAATCCTGGTTGTTATCCAACCAGTGTATTATTGCCTTTATATCCATTATTTAAGGAAAGACTCCTTATGGTAGATAAGCTAATAGTGGATTCTAAATCTGGGGTATCAGGAGCTGGGCGAAGTGTGACAGATGGGAATCTCTTTTCCCAATGCCAGGAGAATTTAAGGGCTTATGGTATTGCTAGTCATAGGCATTTACCGGAAATTGAACAAGAGCTATCTATTGCTGCTAATGAGGATATAAAAATACAATTTACTCCCCATTTAGTGCCAATGATAAGGGGGATATTAAGCACAATATATATTGAAAATAAAAGGGGGGTAAGCTACCAGGATATAAGAGATGTGTATAACAATTACTATAAAGACCAACCCTTTATCCGCCTATTAGACCAGGATGAATACCCACAGACCAAGGCGGTTTATGGATCAAATTATTGTGATATAGGAGTAAAACTTGATAAAAGAACTAATAATATCATTTTAATTAGTGTAATTGATAACTTAGTTAAGGGAGCTGCCGGCCAGGCTATTCAAAATATGAATATAATGTGTGGATTTAATATAGCAGAGGGCTTGCAACAGCCGGCATTATGGCCATAAAGGAGGAAAGAACTTTGACAGATTTTCAGATAATTGAAGGAAGCGTTACTTCACCCAAGGGATTTCGCAGTTGTGGAATTCATACGGGAATTAAGAGATATAAAAAGGACTTAGCATTAATAGTGAGTGATGTCACAGCGGAAGGGGCAGGCTTATTTACTACTAATAAGGTGTGTGCTGCTCCTGTGACCCTATCAAGAGAAAGAATAAGAGAAGGAAATGGTGTAGAAGCCATTCTTGTTAATAGTGGTAATGCAAATGCTTGCACAGGAATTAGAGGTTACAAAGATGCTAAAAAAATGACTGCAATATTAGGAGAGGAGCTGACGATATGCCCCTCAAAGATCCTAATAGCCTCAACCGGAGTTATTGGAGTACCTCTACCCATGGAAACTATAGAAAAAGGTATAAAGAAGGCCAGCAAGGACCTAAGTTATATTGGTGGGAATGATGCAGCAGAAGCTATTTTAACAACTGATACAGGGGTAAAGAAAATAGGAATTACAACTGAAATTGATGGAAAAACCATTACTATTGGTGGTATGGCTAAGGGGTCAGGAATGATAGATCCAAATTTAGCTACTATGTTAGTCTTTTTAACAACTGATGTTAAAATAGATGGCCGCTTGCTGCAGAAGATGCTGGAGGATTCTGCTGATAGAACCTATAATATGATAACAGTTGATGGTGATATGAGTACTAATGATACTGTTTTTATAATGGCCAATGGTATGGCAGAAAATGAAATAATAACTGAAGACCATCCAGATATTGAAAAATTTAGAAAGGCCCTTGACTATGTAAATGAATACCTGGCTAAGGCCATAGTTTTAGATGGGGAAGGGGCAACAAAATTTATTGAGGTGGAAGCTCAAAACAGTAAAAGTTTCCAAGAGGGCAAGATAATAGTTAAAAACATATTGAATTCTAACCTAGTAAAAACGGCCTTTTTCGGTGAGGATGGCAATTGGGGAAGAATTATGTGCAGTATAGGATATTCTGATGCCGAAGTTGATGTTGACAAAATAGATATTTTCCTGGGAAATAAGAATCAGATATTGAAGATTGTAGAAGGCGGGTTGGCGACAGACTATGATGAAAAAGAACTGGAAGGAATATTAAAATCTGAAAAATTAAAAGTATTGGTGAATTTAAATATTGGCAATGAAAATGTAACAGGATGGGGTTGTGATCTGTCCTATAAATACGTAGAAATTAATGGAGCTTATAGGTCTTAGGGGGAGATGAAAATGAATTTATCACCATGTCAAAAAGCGAATGTATTAATGGAGAGCTTGCCCTATATTAGGGCTTTCCATAATCAAACGGTGGTTATAAAATATGGTGGTCATGCCATGGTTAATGAAGAATTAAAACAGACAGTAATTAAAGATATTGTCCTAATGAAGTATGTTGGTATGAACCCAGTTGTAGTCCATGGGGGAGGACCAGAAATTAGTGAAATGATGATAAGACTTGGCAAAGAACCCAAATTTATAGATGGATTAAGGGTTACAGATGAAGAAACCATGGAGATTACCGAGATGGTTTTATTAGGCAAGATAAATAGGGAGATAGTATCCCTAATAAATAAATATGGGGTAAATGCCATTGGGATAAGCGGTAAAGATGGCAATATGATGCGAGCAAAACAAAAAAATAAGGACCTAGGTCTGGTGGGAGAAATAGAGAAACTAAACATTGATTTTATAGATATGATAGCTACTCAGGGTTATATTCCAGTAATTTCTCCTATTGCTTATGGCCGTAAGGGAAAGACCTATAATATAAATGCTGACGATGTAGCAGGAAAAGTTGCCGCTGCAATGAATGCAAAGAAACTAATCCTTATTACGGATGTAAAGGGTGTTATGAGAAATCAGGCTGATAATGGCTCTGTAATATCCCATATTAGGATTGGCGAAATAGAGGAATATTTAAATGAAAAAATTATAAATGGTGGCATGATTCCCAAGATTAAATGTTGCTTTGATGCTGTTAAAGGTGGAGTTAAAAGGGCCCACATAATCGATGGGCGCAAACCCCATTCCATACTATTGGAGATTTTTACAAATAAGGGTATTGGAACCATGATAACAAAGTAGAGAGGTGGTAAAGATGATTAATTCGGTTCTTGAAGATGGCAATAAATATGTTATGGACACGTATGGACGATTTCCCATAGCCTTTGTTAAGGGGAAGGGCTGTTATTTAACTGATACAAAGGGGGAAAAATATTTAGACATGATAGGAGGATTGGGGGCTTGCGGTTTAGGCCATAAGCATCCGGCCTTTACAGAGGCTATTAAAAATCAGACAGAAAAAATAATTCATGTTTCTAATCTTTACTGGATTAAGGAGCAGGTCAAATTAGCAAAATTATTAGTGGAAAATTCCTTTGGGGATAAGGCCTTTTTCTGTAATAGTGGAGCAGAGGCTAATGAGGCAGCAATAAAATTGGCAAGAAAGTATAGTTTTAAAAAATATGGTATGGATCGAAATGAAATAATAGCCATGTCAACATCCTTCCATGGAAGGACACTAGCAACTCTTAGTGTTACACATAACAAAGACTATAGGAAAGGATTTGGACCCTTACCTGAAGGTTTTAAGTTTGCTCAGTATAATGATATTGATTCTGTCAAAAATGTTATAACAGAGAAAACCTGCGGAATTATATTAGAACCCATTCAAGGGGAGGGAGGGGTAACCTCTGCCAATAGGGAATTTTTACAGCAAATAAAAGAATTATGTGATCAGAAGGATATTGTACTCATTTTTGATGAAATTCAATGTGGAATAGGTAGAACAGGTAAGCTTTTTGCTTATGAACATTTTGAAGTTACACCAGATATTATGACCCTTGCCAAGGCCTTGGCCAGTGGTTTTCCTATTGGAGCCATGGTGGCTACTGACAAAATTGCAAAAGCCTTTAAACCTGGAGACCATGGCACTACCTTTGGGGGCAATCCATTAGCCTGTAGTGCAGCATTGGGAACTATGGAATATATTATAGAAGAAAAATTATGGAAACAAGTTGAGAAAAAAAGCAACTTTTTCAGAGGAAAGCTTGAGGAGTTTGTAGAAAAATATCCCTGGATTAAAGGGCTGAAGGGTAAGGGATTAATGGTAGGTATGGAATTGGAAATGGAAGGGGGCTTCATTGTAAATAAACTTCTAGACGAGAATATCCTTATCAATTGTACGGCGGGTAATATATTAAGATTTTTACCCCCACTCATAATAGAAGAGGAAGACCTGCAAAAAACCATAGATGTCCTAGCTAAGGTATTTGAGGAAGTGGCATCGGAAATAAGCTAAATGCGCCTTGCATAATAAGCAAATGTTATTATTCCATAGATAGATGGCATCGAAATATACTGGCTAATAGAAACTTTTTTGTTTTAATATTTTAAAATCATTCTTTTAGGGTATTTAAAATATAACTAGGAATAAATTGACTATTAATTAACAAGCAGATATAATTATATTTGAAATTAAGACCTAATTTGAAACTCAAGAGAGGATGATTATTATGCCATCACTATTGCTAGCATTGACCATGTTAGTACCGATTATATGTGGTTTAGAAATTTTGTTTATGGGATCTCTCAAGGAAAAGGCCTACAAACCTATCATAATTGGGGGTACCGCTACGACTTTTTTACTAGTTTTAATGGTAGGAATTTTATATCCGGGGGTCAATTTTACTATTTCCAGTCCCCACCCTATGGTTAGTTTTGCCTTTAAGTTAGATGAGATGGGATTAATTTTTACCATACTGGTATCTATGCTATGGATTTTCACGTCCTTTTATGCCTTTGGCTATATGGAGGGGACAAAGCATGCAAGAAGATTTTATGGTTTTTTTATCATTGCTTTGGGAGTAACAGTTGGAATTGGTCTTTCTGCAAACCTAATAACCTTGTATATGTTCTATGAAATATTAACCTTTGTTACTTATCCCCTTGTAATTCATGAGGGAAGTCCTGAAGCGATGAGGGCTGGTCGAAATTATTTGATTTATTCTCTTTTTGGGGCAGGCCTAGGTTTTGTCGGTATGTTCTTGTTATCTCCTGCATTAAATAGCTTCTCATTTTTACCCCAAGGGCAGATTATTTTAGGCCTGGTATCCAATGGTTACTTACAGAAAATATTTATTCTTATGTTTATAGGTTTTGGGGTTAAGGCAGCAATTTTTCCGTTACATGCCTGGCTATTAGGGGCCATGGTTGCACCAACTCCTGTAAGTGCTTTACTTCATGCGGTTGCCGTAGTAAAGGCAGGAATATTTGCCTTAATTAGGATTGCCTTTTATATATTTGGGCATGAAGTGGTTGCTTCGTTGAATGTAACAAAATATTTGGGGATTTTGATTACAATTATGATAATTTTAGGTTCCCTATTAGCAATTGGGGAAAAAAATCTAAAGAGAAGATTGGCCTATTCTACAATCGCACAACTAGGTTACATTATGATGGGCCTAGTGATTTTTACAGAGAATTCCATAAGGGGTGGTCTTTTACATATTATAAACCATGCTTTTATAAAAATAAGCCTGTTTTTTTGTATAGGGACAATCATCCATATGACAGGGAAGACAAGTTTGAGCGAAATAGAGGGGATAGGACGGAGAATGCCTATAACTATGGGATGTTTCACTGTGGCTACCTTTAGTCTAATGGGTATCCCTCCATTAAATGGCTTTGTAAGTAAATCCCACTTAGTTATCGGGGCCTTGGATGGGCAATTTATAACATATGCCGTGGTTCTAATTGGGGGTTCATTTTTGACAGCTGTGTATTTATTGCCAATTATGATATCTAGCCTACTAAAGGAGGAACAGATAGATAATTTAGCTGTAGCAGGAAGTAGAGGGGCAAGCTCTAACTTTGAGTCAGACTTAGAGCAAAGAAAAAACTTAGACCCCCCCAAGTCTATGTTAATTCCAATGATTTTGCTTACTATTATGAACTTTATCCTTGGCATATTTCCCAATCTATTTTTAAATTTAATTAATAATGTTATCCTAAGTATTACTTAGCAAGATTTTACCAGTTTTTTATGCTATAATGGATAATATAATAATATAGGGGGGGAATTATTGTGCAAATATATTTTATTATATCTCTTATTGCATCAATTGTCCTTATAATTTTTGCTATTACAAATGCGACACCTGTTCCGGTTAGTATCTTATTCGCTAAATATGAATTATCCTTAGCATTAATAATTGTCTTATCTACAGCATGTGGTGCAATTATCGCAACTTTGATAGGGCTTCCTAAACAATTTAAACAAACTAGATTAATAAAAAAACTGACCAATGAAAATGAAAACTTAATTAAGGAGAAGGAAAAATTACAGGATAAAGAGCTTGTTAAGGATATATCCCCCGATGAAGAGGACCCCTTGTTAAATGGAGATAAGACAAGTCAATAAAATGTGCAAATTCAATTAATTTATTAATAGGACTATGAAAACTGGTTTCAAGCATTTGAAACCAGTTTACTGTTTCCATTTTAAAAATCTATTTTCTAAGCAGGCAATTAATTGATACATGAGGGCGGTACAAATAGATAGGATTATGACCCCTGCCATTACAATATCTAGGCGGAAAACTTGACCACCATAGACTATTAAATATCCTAGACCTGCCTTAGAAACTAAAAACTCACCAACAATAACTCCAACCCATGCCATTCCAATATTGATTTTCATAGTATTAATCATAGTAGGGATGCTAGCTGGAAATACAATTTTTTGCAATATTTGCAGCTTGCTAGCTCCAAAGGCTTCTAGCATTTTAATTTTTTCCTTGTCAACTTCCTTAAAACCATTATAGGTTGCTAGTATTGTTACAACGATTGAAATTGTCAATGCAGTTACAATGATACCGCTTATACCAGCTCCTGCCCATATAATTACAATGGGACCTAAGGCGATTTTAGGAAGGGCATTTAGGACAACTAGATAGGGATCTAGGACCCTGGCCACAAAATCAGACCACCACAACATAATGGCAATGATTGTACCCAAGACGGTACCTATCAAAAAACCCATAACAGCCTCGAATACGGATATTGCTGTATGCATAAATAAGGAACCATCCTTAATAAGGGATAGGATTAATTTGAAAATTATAGTGGGTCTACTAACGAAAAAGGTATCAATCCATTGGAATATGGCGGCAATTTCCCAAAAGAGGAGAAAGCCTACTAAAACTAAAAGCTGCGATAATTTTATCATAATTCTATGGCGTTGGACACCTTTTAAATACTCAAGATGAATAGAAGAATGTTGTATTTTATTTCCTGGGGAATTTTTATTGGACATAGACATCTAACTCCCTCCATATCTTATTAAAATAATGCCTGAATTCAGGAGCTTCCCGACTTTTTAAGGGAGTTTTCTCCCCGGGGCCCCATGTGAGACTTATATTATGAATATTCTTAATGTAGGCGGGCCTTTTTGAGAGAACTATTACCCTATCTGCTATAGAAATGGCCTCTGCTATATCGTGGGTTACCATGATTGCAGTCTTTTTTTCTTTTTTTAAAATAGCCGATATATCATCGCATACTGCCAATCGACTCTGGTAGTCTAGGGCGGAGAAGGGTTCGTCTAATAGGAGCAATTCTGGTTCAATTGCTAGTGTCCTAATTAGGGCTACTCTCTGTCTCATTCCACCTGATAGTTGACTAGGGTAATGGTTTTTAAATTCACCCAAGCCATAAGTGTCTAACAAATTGTTAACTCTTTGAAAGCTATCCTCATTAAGCTTGTTTTGAATTTCAAGTCCAATTAAAACATTTTTTAAGATAGTACGCCATTGGAATAAATGATCGCTTTGAAACATATATCCCATGGTTTTATTGCTATTGAGAATCTTTTCACCCTGAATTAATACATCGCCACTACTAGGTTCTATTAGGCCGGCAATGATTGACAGTATGGTTGACTTTCCACACCCACTAGGGCCAACTATAGCAACAATTTCTCCCTGGTCCACACCAAAGGTTACATTATCTAGGGCCATAGTTTCGCCATCACTACTATGATAAATCTTGGAGATATCTTTTATTTCAACAAATTTAGTTTCCGTCACATGCAAACCTCCTTTGTATATTTTAAAGGCTAAATAAGCAAATCTTATGCTATATATTATGAGTAAAATGTAATTCTGTTACTATAATTGAAAGGCCTTAGAGGTCTTATAATAAAAGGCTAACCCCTATTTAAAGGGCGGATTAAGGAACATAAAAACACCTCAAATAGGCGGTTAGAATCCCAAAGATACAAACCTAGCTAATTTGAGGGTAAAATTTCTTTTAAATTAAATTAAATAATAGTTAAACTGCCCTAACTTATTATATTAAGGCTATTATACAAAGGCATTGTAGATTGCCCTTATGGCCCTTTCAAAATCTTCAGTTTCCACCCCAACGATTATATTAATTTCGCTGGATCCCTGATCAATCATGCGAACATTGATGCCTTCCTTTGCCAAAGCAGTGAATAGTTTAGCAGATATACCAGGGGTATAGGCCATACCATGGCCTACAGTTGCAATTAGGGCCATATTAGGGTGGATTTCGATTAAATCAGGTTCACACTGCTGTTGAATTTCCTCCACAAGCCTATCTAGGTTATTTTTCAATTGCAGGTCAGTTACCACAACTGATATTGAGTCAATACCTGAGGGTATATGTTGAACCTGAATATTATAGTTCTCTAATATTGTAAATAACTTCCTCATAAAGCTTATCTCTGTTTTCATGTGGTGTTTTTCTATCGCTATAACAGTAAAATCCTTCCTCCCTGCTATACCAGTAATTGTTCCCCCTAGAGCTTCCGGGTCTGTGTAACTAGTAATGATAGTGCCAGGCCTATCTGGCTCATTAGTATTTTTGATGTTTATTGGAATACCAGCATCTAATACTGGAAAAATAGTTTCCTCATGAAGGACATTAGCCCCCATATATGAAAGTTCCCTTAGTTCCCTATAAGTTATGCTTTCAATGGGTTTTGGGTCGCTTACTATCCTAGGATCTGTCATCAACAAACCAGGAACATCTGTCCAATTTTCGTATATTTTACTGTTAACCCCCTTGGCTATTAGTGCACCGGTAATATCAGATCCCCCCCTAGGGAAAATTTTTATTTTACCGTTGGGAAGGGCACCATAAAAACCAGGGATTACAGCCCCTTTATCTATTATGAGATGCTCTTTAATCTTTTTATTAGTTAATTCTGGGTCTAGTGTATGATTTTTATTGAATTTAATAATATCTTTGGCATCTACAAATTTATAATCTAATAATTCTGATAAAATTATGGCATTAAGATATTCACCACGGCTGGCAATATAATCTACCGAACTTTGATTTTTCATTTCCATTTTAATAGTTTTGAAATAGGGTGTTAAGTCCAGGGATAAGCCTAAACCCTCTACTATGTCTTGGTATCTTTCTACAATAATAGCAAAGGTGTTATCGAAGTTGACCCCATGTTGGTCCTGAGTGTGGCATAGATAAAGAAGATCGGTAATTTTACTATCATTATTACTACGTTTGCCCGGTGCCGAAGGAATAATATATTTCCTGTTTTTATCGGCTAAAATAATTTGTTCTACTTTGCGGAACTGTTGGGCATTGGATAAGGAACTTCCTCCAAATTTAGCTACCTTTATTTTCAAATTGATATCCCCCTTATGGTATCCTATGTAATTAATAAGCCTACGTCCCAGTAATTATAACATAGTTATTTTATAATAATCCATTATTTTATAATAAATTATTGTGCTAATAAAAATGTCTAGCAAAGAAGGAAAATCTATTATTATAGAGAACTTATATCTTAAGAGAACTTATATCTTAAAAGCTAATATATATTATTAATTTCAAATGGGGTGAAGATATGATTGGCAAAAACTATGAAAAAGTTATAAAATTAATTATAGATAATCCAGATTTAACCTTGGAAGAACTTTCACTTTTATCAAATATTCCAGAGGAAATTATAAAAACGGTAATAGTTGAGATCTTGGATTTTTACCAATTACAGGAGGGGCAATATTTAAATTAATATAAAAATCTTAATTACCAACTTGGAAACGGGCGAAAATAGTAGAATATTTTTAAAGGAGGTAGCCCATGGTTAAGGAAAGTATTTTAATTATGTGGATAATATTGCTTGGTGGGGCTTTATTGCTTATGACTGGACTATGTATTTTTAGTTATTTCAACAAAAATAAGGGTATAAACAGGCTAAAGAGTGCCCTGCATGAAATTGAAGGGGGCGATATGTTAAAGACCCTTCCAGAAGATTTAAGGGGAAGCTACAGAGATGTAGCCATTTCTATGAATAGGATTATTTTAGAAAATAAAAAACTAATGGGGGATATACTTGCTTCCTCAGAAAAAACCAAAAACTATGTCCAGGGTCTTTTGGAAAATGCCAATGAGGCCAACAGTTCTGCTGATGAGGCGGCGGTTACTGTGATGGAAATTGCAAGAGGGGTAGAAGTTATATCGGAGGCAGCTATACAAACCATGGATAGTGTTAAGGAGATGGATGACTTTTCAGTGCAAATTGGAGGATTTGCCCAGGAAACCCTAGATGAATCCATTAAACTGCAGGAAACTACCAGGGAAAGCATTGATAAACTTACAGAATTAGTAGACAGAATTAGAGAAAATTCAAAAATAAACGACGATTTAGCCGGTGAAGTTTTGACTCTAGAGGATTACGCTAGAAAAATATCTGGCATCACGATAGAAGTAATGAATATAAGTGAACAGACAAATTTATTAGCATTAAATGCTGCTATAGAGGCTGCTAGAGCAGGGGAACAGGGGAGAGGGTTTGCAGTTGTGGCTGACGAGGTAAGAAAGCTTGCCGAAGAATCCACAAACTCAGCTTCTAATATTGGTGGCCTAATAGAAAATATATCTGCACAAATTCATTTAGTTTCAGAAACTATGCAGGAACAATCCCTAAGGGCTAGACAAGATGAGGAATTGGCGGATACAGCCAGGGAACATTTTAATATAGTGGACGAGGTGACAAACACAACGGTATTGTCCTTCCAGCAGGTCCAAAACTTGACCAGGGAGCAAAAACAAAAAATAGACCAAATTCGTTCCCTAACCGAGAGTATAGTAAGTTCTGTACAGGAATCTTCTGCGGGGGCACAACAATCAGCGGCGGTGGCTCAACAACAGGCCATTGCTATGGATGAGGTCTTTAACCTAATCAAAGATTTAGAGGGTATGGCCAATGAACTTAATGATATGTTTTCTGATTATAGCGATCAATTTAAGCTGGAGCCTGAGCATAAAAATAGAATTGATAAGGCCAAGGGGATTGCCCTTGAATTTATAAATTCTCAGGCTTTTAAGAAACAGGATATAGGGGAAATGGATAAAATGATGAAAGAAAGCTTGGCAAAGAATGAATGCATAGAACTTTTTGCCTTTGCAGGGAAGGATGGCTTGGTGGCCGCTACATCCCTAGACCATATCCGAGGTTTAGATATAGGTCATAGGGATTATTACCGTGGAGCAATAGAGGGTGATACTTATATTTCTAGGCCCTATATATCTTCAGCAACCTACAACTTCTGTGTTTCTGTAGCCATGCCTGTAAAAAATATGTCCGGAGGGATTGAGGGAGTCTTATTAACAGACGTTGATATAACTAAGCCGGTTACAAGTTATTAATGGAGATGAGTAATATTCTAAATCATAGGAATATTCTAGGTAAAACGGCTATTATAATCTCCATATTTGTTTCATAATTTTATATTTTATACTTGCAAGTTAACTATAGGTCTCAGATCACTAAAATTTATCCTGTGGTTTTAAAGTGATCTGGGACTGCTTATTTGGAATATTTTTTGGGAATTTAATGACTAAAACTAATTTTCAGCAGAGAAAATTTCTAAGGAGAGGCCATTGTGAATAAGTATAGGATTAAAATTTTAATAATAATATTGCTTTATACATTTTTCGCCATTGGTATTGAAATGGTTGAGGCCACCAATATACAAAATCTACTTACTCAGGAGGAAAGGGATTATATAGAAGAGCTGCCAAGCATAAGGGCCGTTTCAATCAAGGGAGGAGCTCCCCTACACTATGTTGATGGGGATGGGGAAATAAGAGGGATAGCTATCCAGGTTCTAGAACAAATATCCAACTTGACGGGACTACATTTTGAGTATGAATTATTTGATTCTGTCCAAGAGGCATTAGATAGTGATGGGGATATTTTATTTGGTGTAACCTATGATTATGTACCTGAGAAAATGACATTATCGGACCCATATTTGGAATCTGAGGTAATACTTTTTACAAACTCTGACCTAGCATCTAAAGATTTGGATAATAAGATTTACGCCGGCTTGCGGGGAGGTAAATTACCCAAGGGTGTAACAGAGGATAAGGTAATTTACTACAATAATAGGGAGGAGACCTTAAATGCTGTGGAAAAGGGCGAAGCGGATTACGGATATGGGAATGCATACTCTGTTGCCTATTATATTTTAAGAAATAATTATAAAAACCTCGTAACAATACCCATAGGCAAGGGTTTGAGGAAATATGCCATAGGTTTTCCTGAAGAAAACCCCATATTACTCTCCATTATTAATAAAGGACTTGCTGAAATAGATGAACAACAAATCCATACCATTATACTGGACGTGGCCTCCCATATTGATAGGAAGGTAACACTGCCTATAATTATAGGCAGTTATGGTAGTGAAATTGTGCTTATAATTTTCTGTATTATAGCCATATTATCTTGGAGTGTTGTTTCTAACATACGGTCCAATAATCAACTCCGGATGCAGAATAAGAGATATGAAATACTATCGCAGATTTCTAATGAATATTTTTATGAGTATTATCTGAAAAATAATTACTTAGAATTATCCAAGAAAAGTATGGAACTATTTGGAGATAACGAACCTCACACCATTATCAAAACTATAAAAAACAAGTTAACAGATAAGAAGTTAGAAAGCAATACATCTATAATAGAATTACCCCTGCCCAATGGTGTTATGGGAGTATTTAGGATGATTAATACTAATTTATATGACGAAAGGGATAGGGTATATTCTATTATTGGTAAGTTAATTGATATTAGTGAAGAGTTTGCAGAAAAAAAGGAGCTAATCCACAAGGCAAGAACTGATGGACTAACAGGCTTATATAATACCCAAGCTGCAAGAAAGCTAATTGAAGAAAGCATGGAAGAAAGGGCCAAAGACAGTATAGATGCCTTTATAATACTTGATTGCGATAAGTTTAAAGAAATCAATGATACCTATGGACACCTTAAAGGAAATATGGTGCTAGAGAAAATTGCAGAGGGATTGAAAAATACCTTTAGGCAAACAGATATCATTGGTCGTATTGGTGGGGATGAGTTCTGCGTTTATATGAAAAACATTCCTTCGCAGAATTTTGTTGGCGAAAAATGCCAACAATTCACTAGGCTATTAAAGGATACAATTGAGGAGTTTGATATTTTTGTCAGTATAGGAGTGGCATTACTGAAAGATAACACTACATATGATGAGCTCTTTAAGGAAGCAGACTATGCTCTTTACCAGGCCAAAGCTAGGGGCAAGGGCCAGCTTGTTATTTATAATGAGTTAGAATAGAGGAAAAAGTTAATATAAAAAATCCTGGGCTAAGAAGAGAAAGCTGTCAAGCCCAGGATATTTTGTTGGCTTATTTTCTATCCCAAAATCTTTGTTGGGCAATAGCTGCAAGAAAATCTTTTTGGAAATTAGGGTTATCCATAGCGTATACAACACCAGCTAAATTATTGTCCTGTGACGGTCTAACATAAAATCCTCCAGTTGAGGCTACACCAATAGGCTTATAGTGTTTATAGGCCTCGTTAACGAAATTAATAATATTATTATTAAATTTTTGCTGGCAGACAACATCACCACCAACTACATAAAAAGAGTCATATAGGACAGAGTAGCTTGCATCAAATATACTATCAACCTCAATTCTTATACCATCAACACCTACAAGCTCACCCAATTTTTCGCTTATTATTGTTATAAAGACACCTTGCCTCTTAAGGAAGTCCAGGGTATTATTGACCTCAACCCCATTAAAATTATTTCCAATTAAAACTCCAAGCCTTTGGGTGTAGGCACAATGGACTGTATTTGCTTGGCTAAGAGCGGGGGATGATGCCGTTACCTGGACTTGATTACTACTAGGGGGATTTACCCCAATGTTTTTGGCTATTATGGTGGCCATTTCCCTATCCACGTTGCCAAACATATTAACATTACGTTGCCGTATAACTTCGCATTTTACCTGACTAAGGTGAAAAATAAATAATTCTATAATATGTTTTTTCTCAACAGGGGTCATACTATTCCAAAAAAGTCTTGCTTGGGAAAAGTAATCGGTGAAAGAACTACTAGGTACATCCCTGGTCACATGACCTTCTACCTTTTCGGGATAGTGGGTAAAACCTCCATCTTCTGGACTAACGGTAGCAGGAGTATTGCAGGCTAGATAATTTTTCCGATAGTCTACATAATCCACATCAATTCGATATCTGGAATAACTATCCCTTTGGTTATAATTAGTTTCAACTATGGGCTGATTTATTGGAATTTCCTCTATATTACCTGTACCTAGCCTATGATAATCAGTATCCCTGTAGGCAAAGGTCCTCCCTTGTAATACAGGGTCATTGGAAAAATCAATACCCGGGACTAAATTGGAAGGGTCAAAGGAGGATTGTTCCTCTTCTGCAAAAAAATTGTCAACCAATCTATTAAGGGTCATTTTACCAATAAGCTCCACTGGGACTATCTCTTCAGGCCATAATTTTGTGTCATCTAAAACATCAAAATCATAATTAAATTCATCCTCATCGGCTATTAATTGCACACCAAGCCAGTACTCTGGATAGGCACCATTGTTAATTGCCTGGATCATATCATGACGATGAAAATCTGGGTCTACTCCCCCAATGACATTGGCCTCATCTAATAGCAAGGAATGCACACCCAAAACTGGTTTCCACACAAATCTAACAAAGGTTGATCTACCACCCTCGTTTATAAAACGGAAGGTATTAATAGGCCAGCCTTCTATCATACGCCAACTCCTAGGACGGCCCCTGTCTGACATTAGCCACATAATAAAATGGGCTGTCTCTTGATTGCTGGCTACATAATCCCAAAGGGTATCGTGGGCCGCCGCAGCCTGTGGTACATCGGTTATGGGGTTTGGTTTAATTGCATGGACAAAATCTGCAAATTTCATGGCATCTGACATAGCAAAGACCGGAAAGGAAAGGGCTAAATTATCATAATTTCCTTCCTGGGTATAAAACTTGGTTGCGAATCCACGAACATCTATAGCAGTATCCTTTGACCCCCTACTCCCTATAAAGTTTGAAAAACGTACAAAGACTGGAGTTTTAGTCCCCGGTTTTTGTAAAAAATCAGCCCTAGTATATTTACTCATGGATTTGCTGCATTCAAAAATACCATGGACTCCGAAGCCCCTAGCATGAACTACTTTTTCTGGAATACGCTCCCTATTGAAATGGGATTGTTTTTTATAGAATCTAGAGTCTTCAAGAAGGGTAGGGCCTCTACGACCTGCCCTCAGGGACCAATCATCATTTGATATTTTTAAACCTGCATCACTAGTTAATTCCTTGCCTATGCCTGTGTTTTTTCTCCGGTATTTTGCCAATTGCCTAGTTTTAGCATTTTCATTAATTTCACCCGGTTTTTTAGGATTATCCATATAATCACCTATCCTTATAGAAAATTTTACTATCTCTCTCCTATAGTATGAATATATTTCCATTTTGGTCCACAAAATAACAATACAAGTTGCTTGCAAAGGAAAAGTTGGGAAAATACCTTAGACATATTGTTACAGTATTACTTTGATGGTATAATGATTTGAAACCTGCCGAAATACAACCATAATTCAACAAAGAGGAGAGAGACTTATGCACTATTATTTATTTATTTGTTTAATTATTTTTGGAATAGGAGATTTTTTAGGTACATTAACCAAGGCAAAATTATCTTCAGTTTTTGTTAGCCTAATATTATTTTTGATAGGCTTTATGACTGGGATTTTGCCACCGGACATTATTAGTTTGGCGGGGTTAGCAGACCTAGGAGCATGGTCATCAGCTTTTATTATATTTCATATGGGGACCATGATTAATTTAAAGGAGCTATTAGATGAATGGAGAACGGTATTAATTGCTGTTATTTCTATGATCATAGCCATAGGATCTACCCTGTTGGTTATGCCTATCATAGGTAAGGAATCCGCTATTGTTAGTATACCAATATTAAATGGGGGTATAGTAGCAACACAGATTATGACAAGAGAAGTTTTGGACAAGGGACTTCCCCTGGCGGCAGCCCTTGGAACAATATTGTATGCAGTTCAGAAGTTTTTTGGGACTCCCTTCGCTTCCTATTTTGGGTTAAAAGAAGCCCAATTGATAGTTAAAGACTTCAGGGAAAATAAAGGGGGCAAAATAAAAGCCCAGCTTGAGACTGCAAAATTAGAAAACAATAAGATACCTTTTTATAAAAAACATGATAAGTACTATGGTAACTTTGTATGTTTAGGGATTACAGCCTTCTTTTCATGGGTATCAACCCTATTAGGAGGGTTTACACCAATAAGTTATTCAATTTGGGCATTGGTTTTAGGGGCAATGGTTTCATATATGGGTGTAGTGCCTGAAAAGATACTGGACAGGTCTAAGGCTTCAGGATTATTGAATATGGCAGTTTTCGCAAGTATTATACCATCCTTGGCTAGTGTTAAACTAGCAGACTTGGCAACCTTAGGCTTGCAAACCTCGGTAATTTTCATATCACTATTTGTAGTATTATATATAGTAGTGGGAATACTACCAGTATGGAAAATTGTCGGTTCTAAAAACTTGGCCTTGGGTATTTCTGTTGCACAATTATTGGGCTTTCCAGCAACCTATTTGATATCCAATGAGGTGGCTAATGCAGTTGCAGAAACGCCAGAAGAAAGACAAGCTATATTGGATGTCCTAATGCCCAGGTATGTAGTGGCCGGTTTGGCAACAGTTACATCCCTGTCGATAATAATGGCAGGAATATTTGTTAAATTCTTATAAGACATAATGAATAATTGGTAAGGGGGAGAATTATGAAATTTGATGCACAGTACTATCCTTATCCATCACAAAGAAATGTTATATATGCAACCAATGGAATGGTGGCTACAGGCAATCCAGCTGCCGCAGCAGCAGGGCTGGAAATTTTAAGGCAGGGTGGTAATGCCATTGATGCGGCAGTAGCCGTGGCAACAACTTTACCAGTGGTGGAACCAACAGGAAATGGAATTGGTTCAGATAATTTTGCATTGATTTGGTATAAGGGCAAACTTTATGCTCTAAATTCAAGTGGGCATGCACCCAAGGCAATTTCGGTAGGGGCCTTAAAGGAGAGGGGTTTTGATAAAATTCCTCCCTATGGGATTGTGCCCATCAATGTACCTGGAGCACCAGCTGGATGGGCTGAAATAAATAGAAGATTTGGAAGCCTGTCCCTTGAGGAATGTATGACACCAGGAATTAATTATGCAGAAAATGGGTATGCAGTGGCGCCGAATGTTGGTAGGCTATGGGATGAGGCATTTAATATCTATAGTAAGTATAGGGACAAGGAAGAATTCCAGGCTTGGTTTGATACCTTTGCCCCTAAAAACAGGCCCTATAGAATAGGGGAGGTTTTCAGGAATCAGGATATGGCCAATACCCTAAGATTAATTGCTAAGACAAATGCTGAGGCTTTTTATAAAGGGGAACTGGCGGAAAAGATTGATTCCTTTATTAGGAAATACGATGGTTTTCTTACTATCGATGATTTGGCAGAATTCAAACCCGAGTGGGTGGACCCAATTAGTGTCAATTACAGGGGATATGATGTTTGGGAGATACCCCCTAATGGGCATGGTATCACAGTGTTAATGGCATTAAACATCCTTAAAGGGTTTGAATTTAGTGACAGAGATACAGTGGACACCTTCCACAAACAAATTGAGGCTATGAAATTAAGCTTTGTCGATACAAAGGAATATGTTACTGATCCAAGATTTATGAAGGTAACAGCAGAACAACTGCTCTCTGAAAAATATGCGGATGACAGGAGAAAATTGATCACAGATGTGGCCCTAGACCCTAAGGTGGGAGATCCAACCTATGGTGGGACCGTGTATTTTGCTACAGCAGATAGGGATGGCAATATGGTTTCTATGATTCAAAGTAACTTTAGAGGATTTGGTTCAGGTATAGTAATCCCTGGAACAGGTATTTCCCTACATGATAGGGCAGAAAACTTTTCCTTTGATGAAAATCATCCAAATGCCATTGAGGGTGGCAAGAAACCATATCACACAATAATACCTGGATTCTTAACCAAGGATGATGAAGCGGTGGGGCCCTTTGGTATTATGGGAGGTTGGATGCAACCCCAAGCTCATGTTCAGGTAGTTACAAATACTATTGATTTTCATATGAATCCTCAATCTGCCCTTGATGCTAATCGTTGGCAGTGGATAGGTGGCAAAACAGTAGAGGTGGAGCAGGATACGCCTAATCATATAATTAAAAAGTTACAACGAATGGGCCATGATATAAAAGTTCAGCCGGATCCCTATCATATGGGAAGGGGCCAGGTTATATGGAGAACTAAGGATGGAGTCCTGGTAGGTGGTACTGAGAAACGTACAGATGGCTCTATTGCATCCTGGTAATAAAAAAGATAAAAACACAATGATTACAATTTAATCATTGTGTTTTTTTTGTTGGAAATTTTGCTAAAGATAGACATTACAAGGGAATATTAGATTAACTGATTATGCAAGGTGTAGAATAAATATTCATAATTCTAATATAGTATAGTACAATAGTATGGCCTAGCATATCCAAGCAAAGGCCATTGATATCAATATAAACTTAATATTAAATTGGGTCTTTACATAGGTATGCTTATAGTATATTATAGTATTTGAATGTATAATTATTGGAACTTGAAGTAAAACCATATAAATAAACTGAGGGAGGAATAAGGATATGGGACAAAGAAATGTAATCATAATAGGGGCTGCAGGTCGTGATTTTCATAATTTCAATAGCTACTATAGAAACAATGAGAATTATAAAGTTGTAGCCTTTACTGCAGCACAAATACCTGATATAGATGGTAGGAGATATCCCGCTGAGTTAGCAGGTGATATGTATCCTGAAGGGATACCAATATATTCCCAAGATAAGTTAGCTAACTTAATAAAGGATTTAGATGTTGATGAATGTGTTTTTGCTTATAGTGATGTTATGTATAAGGATTTAATGGGGATATCCGCTATAGTTAATGCCGCAGGTGCTGACTTTAGCCTTTTGGGACCTAAAACAACTATGCTAAAAAGCAATAAGCCAGTAATTTCCGTTTGTGCAGTTAGGACAGGTTGTGGTAAGAGTCAAACATCTCGTAAAATCATTGAATTGTTGATGGAAAAGGGGCTAAAGGTGGTAGCCATTAGACATCCTATGCCCTATGGAGATTTAGTGGCACAAAAAGTACAAAGATTTGCTACAGTAGAGGATCTAAAAAGGCACAAATGTACTGTAGAAGAAATGGAGGAATATGAACCCCATGTTATTAGGGGAAATATAATATATGCTGGAGTCGATTATGAGGCTATCTTAAGGGCTGCAGAAAATGATCCGGATGGTTGTGATGTAATAATTTGGGATGGGGGTAACAATGATTTCTCATTCTATGAAACAGATTTGGCAATCACAATTTTAGATCCCCATAGACCGGGAGATGAGTTGAACTATTACCCTGGTGAAGTAAGTTTGAGGTTAGCTGATGTAGCCTTAATTAATAAAATAGACAGTGCCCAACAAAAAGCCATAGATGAGGTGGAGGAAAATATAAAGGCCGTCAATCCAGGGGCTGCTATTATTAAAGCCGAATCTAAAATTACTGTTGATAATCCTGAACTTATTAAGGATAAAAGGGTGCTGGTAGTAGAAGATGGACCTACCTTAACTCATGGGGGTATGGAACTGGGAGCGGGTACTATTGCTGCCCGTCGTTTTGGGGCTAAGGAAATGATAGATCCTCGACCTTATATAGTTGGAACATTAGAAGAAACCTTTGCTAGCTATGAGACTATAGGCGCCTTATTACCGGCAATGGGATATGGGGAAAAACAATTGGAGGACCTTGAAGCAACTATTAACAATACTGACTGTGATACCGTCATTATTGGAACGCCAATAGATTTAACTAGGGTTATTAGTATCAACAAGCCCTTTACCCGTGTACATTATGAACTAGCTGAGGTAGGACAACCCAACCTAGAGGCTATAATAGGGGACTTTGTGGACAAATATAAGCTTGAAAAATAAAAAAGTGTTTTGCTTTAATATATTAAAATTAAATAATTCCTATAAAGGAGACAGGTTACCCCCTTTAGAAACAAGGGGGGTCTACCTGTCTTTTTTCTATAGAAAATGGTGGCCAATATCATCTTCTTTATTCTTGTGAATTGTACCATGGGGGTGCTCAGGTGGGGCATAGATAGAATATAGCTTTAGGGGTGTACAGCCAGTATTGATAATATTATGCCATGTACAGGCTGGTACAAAGATTACACAACCAGGGTATACCATTCTTTGGAACCATAGATTATCCCTAGAGTCACCCATTAGAACAAGGCCTTGCCCTTCTTCTATCCGTAAAAATTGGTCTATACCCTGATGACTTTCAAGGCCTATATCACCCTGGGCATGAATATTCATAAGGGTAAGTTGCAGGTGAGTCCCCGTCCATAGGGCAAGTCGAAAATTGTAATTTTGATTAGCCGCCTCTTGAATATTAACAACATAGGGTTGGGGACCATAATCCCCTAAATTTATACATTGTTCACAGTTATTATACATAATAAACCCTCCTATTTGGCTTGTTAATACATTATATGGCCTATATTTACAGTGGGTGTCTATATAACAATGCTACAAGTGATTATCTTAGACTTACTATGTCCATGCCAAAGCCATTTATTAGTACATAAGTATATGGGAAAAGAGGGAAATATCTATAATATTAGGTAAACAAGAATTTTATGGCATTAAAAAACACCTAACAGAATTAGGTGTTTTTTAAAGTTTTCCAACTAGTTATTTTAATAAGATTGTAAAATTGAGATTACTTTATAGATTGTAAGGAATTATCCTAGATAAATTGTCCCAACTTTACTCATATTTTCTATTCTCTCCTCAGCCATTTTGTCAGCTGCCTTGTAAGTAGGTATGTTCTCATCTTTTGATATTTCAAATATTCTTTTTACACTGTCATAGATTCCCGCTGCCCTACCCATGGCTCGCTCCTTATTATAACCTTGCAATTCTTCATAGACATTTATTACCCCACCGCTGTTAATTACAAAGTCCGGTACATAGACGATACCTTTTTCTTCTAATAGGTCGCCATGCTTTTCCTCAGCTAATTGGTTGTTGGCAGAACCAGCTATAATCTTGCATTTCAATTGTTCAATAGTAAAATCATTAATTACCGCACCCATGGCACATGGTGTAAATATATCACAATCAACAGCATAAATATCATCAGGCTCAACCGCTGTAGCTCCGAAGTCTTCTACTGCCCTTTCGATACTTTCTTTCCTAATATCAGTAACATATAGTTTAGCCCCTGCCTTATGTAGATAGTCACAGACGCAATAGCCTACAGCACCTAATCCCTGTACTGCAATTACCTTACCTGTAATATCATCACTTCCATACACTTCGTTGGCAGCAGCTAGGATTCCCTTGTATACCCCAAAAGCAGTTACTGGTGACGGGTCTCCACTTTTACCTTCTAAGCCAACAACATAGTCAGTTTCCTCATTAATATAAGCCATATCTTGTGGTTCAGCATTCATATCTTCAGCTGTTATATACCTTCCACCTAGACCTTCCACGTATCTGCCAAAAACTCTTAGTAATTCTTCGCTTTTGATTTTATCTGGGTCGCCAATAATTACGGCTTTACCTCCACCCAAATTTAATCCAGCTGCTGAATTTTTATATGTCATACCCCTAGCTAGCCTAAGGACGTCAACAATTGCCTCATCTTCGGATTCATAATTCCATATTCTTGTACCTCCAAGACCAGGACCCAGGGTAGTGTCATGGATGGCTATGATAGCCTTTAAACCTGTGCTGCGGTCTTGACAAAATACCAACTGCTCATAGTCTTCTTCCACGAGATAATCAAATATGTTCATAATATACCCCCTCAAAATATAATATTTTTAACTTCCATATTCAATTATAGAGTTTTTTGAATATATTTGCAAGTCAAAATATAAGTAAAATTATAATAATATAGATTATTCACAAGATTACAATATAGATAAGCCTATCTAAAAAGGGGAATTTGCAATTGTTGAATAAGTTTTATTGGGTTTAAAAATATTAGGTAAATTTAATGTTAAAAGATTAAAAATTATTTAATCTTTTATAACGAAACCTTAGTAAGGTAGTTTTCTTTTATGAACTTTCCATTTAATTAAGAAGAAAATGATTCCTACAAGGAAAATACAGGGGCTAGTAAGGGTAAGGAGAAACTATATTTTTTGGGTCTAGACAGAGGGGGTTATCAATGTGTAAATACAAGGGCGGATAATGTAAATAGGAAAAAAGTGTTGTTTTTTGGTAAAATTAATGTTATAATGTTTGTAAATTAACAATATGAAATTTCAAAACTTTTCAACGATAATGGCAAACCATTGGAAACAATGGGACGCAAAGCCACAGGATCTAAAGTAGAATTTCTACTATGATAGCCGAGCCACCGAA
>CAYMGQ010000005.1:0-126696 GCA_964390055.1 uncultured Clostridiaceae bacterium | reverse complement strand
CATGTAGCTGGTATAATTGCAGGGAATGGCTTTAGCTCCAGGGGGAAATACACAGGTATAGCCCCTGATGCTAAGATAATTGCCATCAAATCCCTTGATGAAAATGGGGGAGGCAATGTATCTGATGTTATCGCAGGTATCCAATGGGCCATTGAAAACAAGGACCCTTACAATATTAAAGTAATAACCCTTTCCCTGGGTATTAAGACAAAGGCTTCCTATAGAGATGACCCCCTTTGCCAGGCTGTAACACAGGCTAAGAATAAGAATATCACTGTCGTGGTTGCTGCCGGAAATAGTGGTCCTAATCCTTCCACCATCAGTTCACCCGCTATTAGTCCCCATGCTATATCAGTAGGGGCATGCGATGACCGCAAGGCATCCAATCCCCAGGATTGTTCCATAGCAAATTTCTCTAGTAGGGGTCCCACGGTGGATAAAATTTCAAAACCTGATGTTTTGGCCCCTGGTGTAGGTATTCAGTCTCTAAGTAATGAGGATGGTTATACCTCCTTAACAGGTACATCAATGGCAGCACCAATTGTAGCTGGCTGTATAGCCCTCCTATATGAGGAGAATCCCAATTTAACCTATCAGGAAATCCAAAGGAAAATTTCCCAGGGAAGCATTGACCTGGGCGAGGAAGCTAATAGCCAGGGTGCTGGCCTACTAGATTTTAAGAAGATATTTGACATTCCACCGCCCTCCCAAAAAGACCATGATGACAAGAAGCAAGATGGAAAAGGCCTTTCACCTAGCCAAGGTAACTGGCTTATTGTTATTATAATTCTCTTACTTATCCTGCTTATTTAACTATAAAAAAGGATAGCGACCTAAAAAGGCCGCTATCTTCCTTATCTCTTATTCTCTTTTAAATTTGTCTATCTCCCTATCAAGTTCAAGAGCCATTTCCTTTAATTTATCTGTCATATTGGCTATTTCCACTATGCTTGCTGTTTGTTCCTCTACGCTAGCCGACACTTGCTGGGTAGCAGCAGAGGATTCTTGGGCTATGGATGCAATAGAATTAATGGCTTCTACAGTTTCTTCCTTATATTTATTAGCATTGTCAATTATTTGATTCAAAATATTAATTTGCTCCAGGGTTCCCTCTATAGCCTTAGTAATCCCATCAAAGGATTCTACATATCTTTCAAGGGCTTCATTTGATTTTGCAAGGATTCTATTGCTTTCATCCATTTCTGTATTTGCACTATCCATCTCTCCACTAATTTCAACTACTATGGCCTCAACTTTTCCAGTTGCCTCTTGTGTTTCCTCGGCTAGTTTTCTTATCTCACTTGCCACTACTCCGAAGCCCCTGCCAGCTTCTCCCGCTCTGGCGGCTTCAATGGCAGCATTTAATGCTAGGAGATTAGTTTGCTCAGCTATATTTCTCACAGTATTTACTATATCCCTTATAAGATTAGACTTGTCCCCTAAGGACATAATCCTGGATGTTAACTGTTTTAGTATCCTATCGTTTTCACCCATACTTGTACTTAACATCTTCATAATTTCAATATTTTCCTCATTTGCCTTCCGGGTATTATCAGCATAGTCGGTCAACAATTGAGACCCTTCGATAACCCCTTCAAAGCCCTCAGATAGGTCATTCAGTTTATCAATACCTATATTTGCCTCCTGGGCCTGTTCATTGGCACCCATTGCCAAATCCTCTACTGCCCTAGATACCTCTTCCACTGAGTGGGTTGTTTCCCTTGCACCTACAGCCATTGCATCAGATTCATTTAATAATATTCTTGATGATTTGCTAGTTTCACCTATTACATTGTCCAGGTTCTCCCTCATCTGATTTATCTTCCTAGCCATGCTACCAATTTCACTTGTGTTTTTGGCCAATTCTCCATAAAGGATGTCCCGTGTTAGGTCAAGTCTAGATATTCTCTCAATTAAAGTATTTAATTTTGCCATTGGCCTAACTAGTATTTTTAGGATTAGTAGCAAGATTATCCCCAATATTACAATCAGGGCTAATATACTTATTGTTAATATCCTTTTAACCATCCTCCCCATGTTGTCAATCATATGGTCGGCATTTAAGCCTATATTATAATAACCCATACTATTTCCCCCTCCATCCTGCCTAGGGGCCAATACATTAAATACTTTTTTACCCAATATTTCATCTTCTATAATTCTCCCGTAAATCCCATCCCCTTCAACTTCCTCCACCATGGCCAGAAATATGTCCCTAGATACCTCTTCCCCCCTACTATTATAGGTCTCGTTAAGGTCCCTATCTAAGGTCCCTATATATTCAACATTTGTGTTTTTAATTATCTCTTGACCAATAACAGATATATCCATATTGTTTTTCATTTCAACAAGTTCCTCTGCCAATATACCTACTTGTATCCCGCCAAAGGAGGTTCCTATACATCCATACCTATAAAAGAGATCATCCACTGTACTTTGGCGAATTGGCTCTAACTCTACAGCCTTGTCCCTATTTAAAACTCTAGCCACAGCCCCCTCCTCTGGATACTCATAGCCCATATTTGCTGGCAGGTTTGAGTTTACAATAACTCCCTGGCTACTTACCACATTTATTTCTGAAATACCTGTAGCCTGGGAGACTCTTAGCAAATTCTCATTTGTGAAGTTTCCGCCTACTGCCAAAACCTCTGCCACACTAATTAGAAACCTATCAAACAATTGATCATAATCCTTGCCCACATTATCTAAGGCATTTAACTCCTGATTTAAAAGCTTGACCACATCCTCTGCATTATCTATTAATTGATTTTCCAAACTAGTCCTTGCACTTGCAATAGAAAAATATGCAATGGTAAGGGTAGATATTATAAAGAATACTATAATTAACCCCACTACTATATGGCCTATACTTCTCCCTTTATTTTCCACTTGTCCTTCCCTCTTTCTCATTCCCTTCCTTTACTGTAATTATATGGTATTTGTAGAATATTTTCAATCTATGGAATATTCTGTCGAACTTTTTAAATAATAGACATAAAAATGGCGATCCCCCTGGATCGCCATTTTATATAAACAAATTTTAATAACTAACGAATTGTAATGGATTTATAGGGGCACCGTTTCTCCTAACTTCAAAATGTAAGTGTGGCCCCGTGCTCCTACCTGTGTTGCCAACCTTGGCAATTTCTTGTCCCTTATATACCCTGCTTCCCGATTTAACAAGGATTCTACTACAGTGGGCATAGTAAGTTTGGTATCCATTTTCATGGTTTATAATCACTAAATTACCGTAGCTACCCCTATATCCTGCGAAGGAAACCCTTCCAGCATCTGCGGCACTTATAGATGTTCCTAGAGAATTGGCAATATCGATGCCCTCGTGCCTACGCCCCCATCTATATCCAAATCCCGAAGTTAACCTACCCCTTGTGGGCCTACTAAAAATGCCTGTAGCTACAGTAGCCGGTCTAGGCTTAGTTCCCTCTGCTATGATCCTAGTTCGTGGTTCAGATAATATCTCTTCCTGCAAAATTTCCCTATCCACTAGGACCCCATTTTCCTTAATTAAATATCCCTTGATTTCTCTTTCTCCCTCTATCCCCTGAACAGTAATTTTTTTATCACCTTTATATAGGGATTCAGTTTTTTCGTATTCCGTTTCAAAGGGGATTTCCTCAACAAGCTCAACATACTCCTTGGTCTGCACGGATATATAGGGTTTAGGTACCACTAGGCTTAGTTCCTGGTCTATTTGCAAACGCTCCGGATCTATTCCAGGATTAGCGGCCTCTATATCTGCCACCCTTAAATCATGTTTTCTTGCTATGGTCCAGGCACTTTCCCCACTAGCAACCCTATGTATTTTTTCCTGGTCAGTACCCCTAGTAATTAATTTTATTACCTCTTCCTTATCCTTAATCTCACTAACCTTGCTGGCTACTTCTTCTAGGGCTACATCTTCACTAAAGCCCACCTTTTTATAGTCCTTATCCTCATCTATGTATAGGGATTTGATTTCAGCCAGGACTTCCTCTGCCAGTTCCCTGTCCTTTAAACAGACTACCTGGTCACCATTTATAACTATGGCGGTAGCTTTTACCTTCATATCCAATTGCTCTTTTATATTATACATTATAGTGTTAGTGTCGGTAATTTCTTTGTTTTTAGCCTTTGTTTTTACAACCTTCATGTCTTCAGGTACTGCCAATTCATGCCCATACAAGGCCTTTACTTCTGCCTCGACAGCCCCTAAGGCCTCATCAAACTCATCTTCATCCCTAACCATAGCTATGACCTGGTCTTCCATATGAATCTCATAGGCCCTAAGAGATGAATTATAGCCTAAAGCTACAAGGATTGATACAATCCCCAGGATTAAACCTATAGTTGAATAGTTGAAGACCTTCCTATTCTTATCCCTTAAATATAGAATCTGCTTGACAATTCTTTTACAAAACTCCAGTGCCTCTTCCTTAATTTCCATTTCCAAGCTCCTTCTGGGGCATTTCCTCCCCTTTGCTTTAGTGTATTGCTAAATCTTTTCCAATTTTTATATTGAATTAATAAAGCTCATCACTTATCCACTACTCTGGATATAAAGAAACTTTGTTTTTTTTTAATATCTTTGTAACATTCTCGTAACATTATTCCTAACCATTATATAATATATGCCCTTGAGGATTCAAGTCCAAACTTATGTTCTTTTCTATGGCCTATAATACCATCTTGTCTTGGTCTGCCAGCCTACTAATAGCCCTTGAGCCATTCGTTGAATAGGGGTGTTAAATCCTTGTCGTGATTGTTTTGACAGGCCTTACGAAAATCCTCTGTAGTAGCATTTTTAAATTTGTGCCTCCTATAATATTCCCTTAGGGCCTTTAAAAAGGCCTCATCCCCCATCCTATCCCTTAGCTGCCTTAAAAATATTGCCCCCTTACTGTAAACTATACTGCTATATTGCCAGGAGTTGTCAAACTCCCTTAAACTCCTTAATATCCTCTCCCCCTTATCGGGTTCGAATTTAATATAGTTCTCATATTGGGCATTTATCATTTTTTCAAAAATCTGTTCCTTAATATGGGGACCATATTTTTCCTCAAAATACATTAGGGTGCTATATTCCGCCAGGGCCTCATCTAGCCAGGGTTCCCTTACTTCGTTATTCCCCACAAGGCCATACCACCACTGGTGGGCTATTTCATGGACTATAACATACTCCAGGGGAAACTCCTCCTTCATATCATAGAGGTCCTTGCTAATCATTACTAAATTAGGGTATTCCATCCCCCCCATAAAAAAATCACAGGCCACAATTGATAGTGTTTCATAGGGATAGTTATCAAAGAGGGAGTTGAATATCTCTAGGGCGTCTAGGCCATAACCCAGGGCCTCCTTTCCCTTATTTCCCCCAATGGAGTAGGATATAAGCCTGGTATTTCCCAGCACTTCCTCCTCTATCTCAAATTTCTTACTGAGGATCATCACAAAATCCCTAACCTTGGGGGCCTTTACTTCATAGCTTTTATTTTCTCCTTTAACCTTTGTCTTTATAACATTCCCCGTAATGGCCATATTATATTCCCTTGGTATTTTAACACTTGCCGTATAATTTGCCACTTCACTATAAAATGGGTCTCCTATGGCATAATAGGGGTCTAAATTCCATCCCCTATCATCATATACGGCTATAATAGGAAACCAGTTAGTTATATTCACCGTATTGTCACCATATCCCATCCTGGCAATTGTATGGGGTAGCTGGACATTAAATTCTATAGTTAAACTTATCTTATCTCCCGGCTTAATGGGTTTTGGAGGGCTTACCCTCATGGAGGTCTGGGCCTTTCCTAAAATTTTATAGTCAAGGGTCTTATTTCCTTTTTTTATGCCAACAATATCAATATAGCCGGGGTCAAAACCCTTCGGATATGCTCTTTCTAATTCCTTGTCCTCAAAGGGTATATTGTCCTTGTCTTTAAAGGCATTTGGATATAGGTGGAAGTAGATTTCTTCTAAGTCCTTGTTTTCCTGATTAATATATACTATTTTTTCCTTTGCTTTAATGGACATACTATCCTCTATAAACTCAGCCTTTATATTATATTCTGTCTGTTTTTCCTTCTTAAAAAAGGGTGCCAGGACCTCCCTTGTTCCCCTTAAATCCCAGAAGAATTCTAGGGAGATTGTAATTAGCATAATACTAAAAATAGTTATGGCAAACTTTAATTTCTTTTTATTTTTCAATTTTTCACCTCCCCTATCCCAATTGAGTTACTAAAATTTTATTTTACTTTCCCGTTTTTATTCCAAATATATATTAAATTTCTCATAAATATAGTCTTTAAAAACAATATCTTGAAAAAATCTTAATTGTGGTATAATAGTGATACCATCAAAGGATGTGGAGGGATTTAGATGACTTTTATTAAAAGCACTAGCTCTATTGATTTAGGGGATACTCCTATAGAGAATATTTTTATTGATGTATATATGCCCATGGCAAATGGTACCTATGTAAAGGTATACCTGCTAGGATATAAATATGCTTGTGATAGAAGGATGCATAATAATATAAATAACATGACTTTAGCTAGCAACCTTAATATTCCCTTATCTGATGTTATGGCGGCTTGGGATTTTTGGGAGGAGAAGAAAATAATCAAGAAGATCTATTCCTCAGCTCAAGATGAAAAGGAAGGTAACTATAAGGTAGAGTTTTTAAATTTAAAACAATTATACATAGACAACAACTACCGGTCCCTGCAGTCCATAAATAGGGAAGAAATGGAATCGCCATCCTATGCCTGCTCCCCAGGTGACCTCCTGGAGGCTAATAAGGTACCCGAAATCCAACAAATGTTTATAGATATTAATAAAATTATAAATCGTTCCCTTGTACCCAATGAAAAAATGAAGATTTTGGAATGGTTTCACGACTTTAATATTGATCCACCCCTGGCGGTAAAGGCCTATAGCTATTGCCGTCATAAGAGAAATATCTCTAGTGTAAATTATGTAGAGGGGGTCATTAGAAACTGGTATGATTTAAGTATCACTAATGTAGACAAGTTGCAGGAATACCTAGAAAAACAAGGGGAAAGATACGGGGCCTATGGCAGGATTTTCAGGGCCATGGGTTATTATAGGGAACCCACTGAAGCTGAAAGTAAACTTATGGATAAATGGATAGAAGATTATAAATTTACCCTTGATATTATTCTAAGGGCCTGTGACCATAGTAGTAAAACCTCCAATCCCCATTTAAACTATATTGATGGTATATTGACCAATTGGTATAATGATGGGGTTAGAAAATTAGAGGATATTGACAAGCTAAGAGCCCCCAAGAAAAAGACCGTGAAAAAGCCTTCCCCCAAGGCTCCCAGAAGAAAAACTAGATTTCATTTAACAGAAAGCAGGGGGGATAAATACGAGGCTGATGAATTAGAAGAATTGTTATTACAAAGGCAGAAAAATAAATAAGGGGAGTGGTCCCTATGAGGGAACAGTTTGTCCGAGATTTACTAAGAAAATATGAAAGAAAAAGAGATAGGAATATAGGCAAAAAAGAAAAGAGAGTCCAAGAGGTCTACAAAAAATTACCAGAGGTTCGCAAAATAGACAATCAAATTATGGAAATAGGTTTAGATCTTTCCAGGGCCTTGTTGCAGGAGGAAGATAATCCTCATTTAATTCTGGAAAAGCTCAAAAATAAGTTAGAGTCCCTAAAGCAGGAAAGGGCTATTTTGCTGACAGAGAATAATATTCCCCTGGACTACACTGACCAACAGTTTGACTGTAATCACTGTAAAGACACGGGTTTCTTGCCCGGGGGGGAAAAGTGCAACTGCTTTAAGCAGCAGTTAATCAATCACACCTACTCTATGTCCAATATGTCTAACATTTTAGAGAGGGAAAATTTCCAAACCTTTAATATTAATTTGTTTAGTAATGAACCCTTTGAAGACCAGGAAAAAACCCCCATGGAAAATATGCTCCACATACTTAGCATTTGTGAATCCTTTGTGGCTAACTTTAACAATAGGGGGGAGGAAAATCTCCTCTTTTACGGGCCTACAGGCTCTGGCAAGACCTTCCTGATTAATTGTATTGCCAAGGCCCTATTAGACAAGGGCAATGTAGTAATCTATCAAACAGCCTTTAAATTATTAGAGATTTTAGAAGATATTCGTTTTCATAATGCAGATAATAGGGATAGGGTCCATTTGATATTTGATGCAGACCTTTTGATTATAGATGATTTAGGGACAGAGATGACTAATACCTTTACCAACAGCGAGCTTTTTAATATTATAAATAGCCGCCTCCTTAGTGGTAAAAAAACCATCATTTCTACCAATTTCTCCCCCAAGGATATTATGGATACCTATGATGATAGGATCTTCTCCAGGATTTTTTCAAAATACACCATGTTGAAATTTTATGGCAAGGACCTAAGGTGGGAATAATTTGCAAAAACTAATAGAAGCCCTTTTAAGGGCTTCTAGTCTATCTTTTTATTATGCCTTACTCTGGAAAAATTTATTTAAATCATCTATTAGCTTGCTTACATCTATTCCATGGACCTTTCCAGCATCTCCTATACTTTCCATGGATGCTCCAGGACAACCTAGACAATGTAGGCCATGCTGCATAAAAATAGCAGCAACCTCCCTGTCTCGCCTTAGCACATCCATAATTGTCATATCTTCCGTAACCTTAAACATTTTTTATCCTCCTTCAATCCCCCTGAGATTTTTATTTTACAATGTATTTTTAATATTACCATTTTATAAAACTTTTATCAACTATAAAGACTTCCTGTGCTTGTCAAAGTTATCCACAATTTTGCAAGGTATGCACATGTGTTCGGTGGATAGTGTGGATAAGTCTGCCCTTTAAATCTCTGTAAACATTTCCTTTGTGATATACATATTTTTATACTTACATAATAAGTGACCCTTTTTTCTTTTAAAATATTGCCTGTAATCCTTTAATTCTTCCTCTTCAAAAACCCTTAGGCCCTGGTCCTCAAAATAGTCATATTCATAATTAAGAAATTTAAAAGCACATTTTAAATAGCATACTTCTGCCCTTTTATTAAAGGGGGCCACCTTTAATTCCAGCCTTTTCATTTTCATATGATGAAAATAATATTGCAAAAATCTCCTCAGGCTATCAGTACCATAACCCTTATCGGTTTGCTTGGGGTCAAAGACAATCCCTAGTATACTAGTTCTTTTAAACCAGCGGATGTCCCTCAGGGCTATATATCCTATAAGCCTGTCCTCAAAATTCCAAACACCAAAACACCGCCGGCTTAGGCCATGTTTTTTCCTATACCATCTCATCCTTTCCCTAGCCGTCATTATGGGAAAGTTATAACCCTCCAAAAGAGGGTTTTTATGTTGGCCCCATAACTGCATGGCATCTATATCTTTATATTGAAGTTTTTTTATATAGGTTTTTTCACCTCTAGCAATTACCATTCTTATCCCCAACCCCTAGAAATATTACTTTATCCAGCCCTATGTCTTTCATAATCCAGGAATTTTTGATATTCACCAGACCAGAGAAGCTCAATAGTTCCAGTTTCTCCATGTCTGTGCTTGGCTATAATGGTTTCTGCAATATTTTTTTTATCAGTATCAGGATGGTAGTATTCATCCCGATATAAGAACATTACCACATCAGCATCCTGTTCAATAGCACCAGACTCTCTCAAATCCGATAGAATTGGCCTATGGTCAGCCCTTAGCTCAGGTGCACGCGACAGCTGGGACAAGGCAATAACAGGGCAATCCAATTCCTTTGCCATAGCCTTGAGATTTCTAGATATGGTGGAAATCTCCTGCTGGCGGTTCTCAGACCTCCTGTCCCCTTCCATTAATTGTAGGTAATCAATTAAGACTAAGTCTAACCCCGTTTCCATCTTTAATCTCCTGCATTTTGTCCTCATTTCATTGACACTTATTCCTGCTGTATCATCAAAATAAATCTTTGACTGAGATAGGGGCAACATAGCCCCAGCTAGTTTGGTCCACTCATCAGGATTTAAATGCCCATGTTGAATTTTATTTAAACTTACCATAGATTCGGAAGCCAACATTCTAAGCATTAGTTGTTCTTTTGACATCTCTAGGCTAAAAATAGCCACAGAGGCCTTTTCCTTTATGGCAGCACTTTGGGCTAAATTAAGGGCAAAAGCAGATTTCCCCATACCAGGTCTCCCTGCCACCAGGACTAAATCAGATTTATGGAAACCACTTAATTTCCTGTCCAAATCAATAAAGCCCGAAGCTAATCCGGTAATATCTTTTTTATTTTCATATAAGTCTTCTATCCTATCAAAGGTATCGGATAAAACTTCCTTTATGGGGACAAAGCCCTCCCTATACCTGCCCTGTGATATATCATAGATACTCCTTTGGGCCTCCTCCAATACCTCTGATACTTCCATTTCTGTGCTAAAACTCATTTCCATAATCTCCCCAGAAGACTTAATTAATCTCCTAAGGATAGCCTTTTCCTCAACTATATTAGCATAGTATCTAACATTGGCAGTGATAGGCACCCCCTCAGATAGGCTATTTATATAGGGAATGCCCCCTATAGCATCAAGGGTTCCTCTCTTTTTTAGTTCCTCTGTCAAGGTAATTAAATCTAGGGGCTCCCCCCTATTAAAAATATCATAGATGGCTTGGAAAATCTCCCTATGGACTTCCTTATAAAAATCCTCCGCCTTTAATACTTCCATACTCACAATAATTGCTTCCTTGTCCATCAGCATAGACCCTAAAACCGATTGTTCAGCCTCTACACTATGGGGCGGTACCTTAAACATACTAATTCCATCCATATCTATCTAACCCATCCTCCCTATTCCTCTATGACATTCACCCTTAATTTGGCTACAACTCCAGGGTAAATTCTCATATCCAGCTCCCTTACACCTAGCTCTCTTATGGGTTCTGCAAGTAGCAACTTTTTCCTGTCTAATTTCAATTTGTGGTCTTTTTCTACAGCCTCTATAATATCCTTGGAGGTTACTGAACCAAATAAGCGTCCACCTTCTCCTGACTTGGCCTTAATTTCAATAATTAATTTTCCTATACGGTCGGCCAACTCCTTAGCCTCCGCCAACTGTTGTTCCTCCCGCCTTCTATCTGCCTTTTGCCTTTGCTTTAAAGACCTTAGATTTCCCTCAGTTGCCTCCATGGCTAATTCTCTAGGTAGCAGGAAATTTCTAGCATAGCCATCACTAACATTTATAACCTGGCCTTTTTTCCCCTGTCCCTTCACATCTTTTAATAAAATTACCTTCATTCTAGTCTCCTCCCTCGTCTAAATATTCTTCTATTAATTTGTGTAATTCTTCCTTTACTTCCTCTATGCTAAGACCTTCCAATTGGGCTCCTGCAACGGTAAAATGTCCCCCTCCCCCTAGTTTCTCTAGGATAATCTGGACATTGATATCTCCCATGGACCTACCACTTATTATTATTGTATCATCCTTTTTTCCCAACACAAAGGAGGCCCGCATTCCCTTAATATTCAACAACTCATCAGCAGCCTGGGCTATAATTAGCTGGGTACTTTCCACCCCTATATCATAGGTGGAAATCACCACCATATCCCTGATAATTTCTGCCTTCTTAATTACCTCGGCCTTTGCCAGAATCATTTCTAAATTATCTTGAAATAACTCCTTTACTGAAGTTGTATCTGCCCCAGCCCTCCTTAAAAGTGCTGCAGCCTCGAAGGTTCTAACCCCTGTCTTAAAGGTAAAGTTTTTTGTGTCAACCACAATACCTGCCAAAAGGGCTTCTGCTTCCATGGGCTCTATATTAATCTTTTCATCTATATAGGATAAGATCTCTGTCACCATTTCACTAGTTGAGGAGGCGTAGGTCTCATGATAAACAAGGGCAGTATTTTCTATAAACTCCCTCCCCCTCCTATGGTGGTCTATTACTACCACCCTATCTGTTAGTGTCAGTAGCTGAGGACATTCAGTAAAATTGGGCCTATGGGTATCCACCACTACCACTAGGGACTCTGAGTCTATGCTCTCCCTAGCATCATGGCAGGAAATTATGGTGTTTTCATATTCCTCTAGCTGGATAATTTTTTCATAGAGGCAATCAATAGCTGGGTTATTTCCCCCCAGGACTATATAAGCATTTTTTCCCCTATTTTTTGAAGCCCTATAAATACCTAGGGCAGATCCTAGGGCATCCAAATCCGTATATTTATGGCCCATAATAAAAACCCTATTGCTTTGGTCTATCAACTCCCGCAGGGCATAGGCAATAACCCGGGCCTTGACCTTTGTCCTTTTCTCTATAGCACTAGTTTTGCCACCGTAAAAGGAAACTTTGTCTCCATTTTTGACCGTGGCCTGGTCTCCTCCCCTACCTAGGGACAAATCCTTAGCACCATTAGCAAAGTCCAAATTCTTCAGTGGGCTACTGCTACCGGTCCCTATTCCTATGCTCAAGGTAATGGGTATAGTATTGCCAACGCTAACCTCCCTCATCTCATCCAAAAGTTCAAACTTTTTTTCCTTTAACTTTTCTAAATATTGTTTTTCAAAAACTACAATAAATTTATCATTTGCATACTTCTTGCTAATGCCATTTAAGCTACTCCCCCATAGGCTTAATCTGTGGTCTATCTCTGCAGTTACCAGGGGTTGGTTGGCATCCTCTGTGCTTTGCATTACTTCGTCATAATTATCTATTTGTAGCAAAGCCACCACGGGCCTTTCATTCTTGTACCTTTCCATTAACCTGTCATATTCTGTAATTTCAATCCAGTATAGCATGATAACATAATTATCAAGGGATGGTTTTTTTAGTTTAATTGTATTATGTATTATACCAAAGCTTTTATCATTAATTTTTACTCCTTCAAATAAGGTCCCTTCCCCTTCAAGTATCTTGCTTAAATCCAATTCTGTTACTATTTCCTTGATATTTTTATTTAAAATTTCTTGGGTCCCGCTTATATCCATAAACTTTTTATTATACCATTTTATTTTTCCGTCAACTTCAATCATGGTCAAGGGTATGGGAATATTTAAAATAGATTGCTTAGTTGCTGAATCTATATCCGAGGATAAACCCTCTATATATTGGGTCCATTCTTCCCTACGTGTACTAACTGACTTTAGATTGTGGTAAATTAAATACCCCAATATAAGGGCCCCTATTATCCCGATAATATTATTATAATATCCTACTATACCAATTAAGAGTGCAATTATAAAAATATGTACCCGAGTGTCTGGCACCAACATTTTAAAATACTTGGAATTTTTCATATGCTTTTGCCTCCCACAAGGCCATAATAAACACTATTTTTCAGCCCTTCTTACATTTAACAAGGAATCCATTAAACCTACAAGGGCAACCAAGGTCATCAGAGGGCTTATTACTACTAATATGACTATAAGTAGCCTTCTGACAAATTTAGGTGTTTGCATCCTCCTTAGCAGAAAACTAATAAAAGTGATTCCCTGTAAAAAGAATATACATACAAAAATAATAGTTACATTAGATATTAAACTAGCATGATGTATCCCCTCTATATATCTAGTAAGAAAGGATAAAATAAAAATTATAAGGGAACCTAGGACAATATTCTTTGGAAGTTTAAAGTCGCTAAACTCTCTTAGGGAAAAATCTGCAAGTTTAAACCTATTAATAATTGTAGAGGCCAAATAATAATTAACAAAGGCCCCTATCATAGACTGCACAACAACTAATCCTGGCAGCACCATCATTATATAATTTAATGCCTCATTGGGGTCTATAGTTTCTATATTCATATTGGACAGCATCTCCATCTGATGGCTAATCACCGAATTGACCATATTGCCTATCTCATCCACAATATTTACCCCTAGTATAAGGGCTATCATCTGTAAAAAGATAAATATGGCTATGGCAGATGCAGCTGTTCCTATCCCTATTACCTCATAGGGCTCCTTTTTTCTCCTAATCCAATAGCCCATTGTCAAGGCAATGGGTGCAAAAATAGTAAATACAAAACCAACATAAACCTGTTCAGTTAAAATCCTTATTAATAAACTGGCAATGATTAAGGATAAAATTGTATACCTATTCCCATGCCTTACAGATAATATAATAAAGCAAACAGGTATTACAAAAACAAGAATAGACAAAATAGGTATATTTAAAGTTCCCATTACCAATAGTGATGCGATTGCCGCCATTATTGCTGTCTCAATTATTGCTCTTTTATGCTTCTTTCCCCTCACGAAAAAATCACTCCTGCCCAATTATTTCCTATGATTATTTATATGTTCCTTTAGATCGGAAAGATCCCCGTACCAGGTTTCCAAATGGTGTTCCTCCAAGACCCCTAGCTTAATCTTTTCCTCCAAGGCCCTATCCAATGTAGCATAGTCAAAACCCAAACGCCTACCCAAAACATATGTTACCAATAATATATTAGTTAGACACTCTATTACCAATTCTTGACTACTTTTAACTCCTTTTATCATGGTCTCAAACAATAAAGCGACAGAGTTTAAAAGCTCACATTTCAAAAAATCTATTAGCTTCAAATTTTTGCCGATATCCCCAGCATTTTTACTGCCCTTAAACATCCCTGTTCCCCCTTAAAGTATTACTCCCCCTACTCAATTCCCTTTAACAGCTTACTCAATATACATATTCTATCACAAGGTTAATTCTCCTCTACCCTTATCCTATCCTCAAAATCCCCTATTTTATAAAAAAAGCATACGAAAAATTCGATGCTTCCTTCATTGCAAAATACTACTATATCTATACTATTATATACTATCTACAGGGACAATCCCATGTTTTTTAAGAAAGTTTATAAAATATATTGAAGCAACAACAATAAAATTACCCCGGGGACCCCTAGTAATCCCGCAATTAGGGCAGTAATTGGATTAATCACTATACCTATGTTCCACATCCCACCCAGCAGATTTACTAGGAGCAATAAAATTCCACCAATAACCCCATTCCAAATTAATCTTATAACTAACTTAATGGGGACCAACAAAAGCCAACCTAAAATATAGAGCAAAATCAAGCCAAGGGCATAGGCAATTATAATACTTAATTCAAAACCCACTAGAATCCCACCTTTTTTTTATTTATATATAGGCAAATAAAAGGAGTAGTATAAGTTACTACTCCTATATTATATAATATCCTCCCTATTAATATGACAAGCTTCCCTACTCAAAATCAGTCCTAATTCCTAGTTCCTTAGCCTGTTTTAATAGATATATATATTTGGCCTTGGTAGCCTCCACATTATAAATAGCAAAATCTACAAGACCAGGGTCAGACACACTGTTAAATGTTGTTTCCGCACTTTGCCATTCCTCTCTGGCCCTTCTTATAATTTCTATAAATTCCTCTTCATTACTTTTTTCGCTTTCTTGGAATTGTTGAATCTTACTATATACCTCGTTAATAACTCCGGATATTCCCTCCAACATCCTATCTTTTCTTCCCAGTTGATCCTCATCCTTCATCATTATAACCCCCCTCCAGTTTTATAGTTTATCTGTAATAGTATCCATTTTTCATAGGTTTATACACTAGACTATAAAACTCGGGTTGCCCTAACTTATTATTATAATAATATGCTAGGTTTTTGGGTTAAATGTCTAAAATTCTAGAACTTAGACAACTATATTTTCTTGCATTTCCTTTCACATTCATCACTTTTACTACAATCCCCACCTCTAAAACCGCAGCTTCTGCATACCATATCCTCTCTTTCAAAGGGAATCTCATAGCTATTGCCACAGGCAGGACAAACCAAACTACATATTGTTCTGGTATAGTGGCCCCCCTCTATAGACAGCGCCTTACCCTCCACCAGGGCCAGGACTGCCTTCCTTCTGGCCCTAGCAATAATATTTTGAAAGGTCTGCCTAGATATATGCATCCTTTCTGCCGCTGCCGCCTGGGTCAATCCCTCCAGGTCCTTAAGCCTCATAGCCTCAAGCTCTTCTACCTTCAGCTTAGTCTCCTCTAGCTCATAATTGTTATCACAACTAGTCTTAGAGCATGGTACAAAATAGGTGTTTTCCTCCGGTATAAATTCTACTCTTCTCCATTTTACTGGTCTAGCCATTTAACTAATCTCTCCTAATTTTTTTGCCCCTGTAAAAAATCTACTACAGACCTACATATATTCTGGATAGTTTCTTCTACTTCCTCATTCTCCTTATCCTTTGCTAGGGTCAAATCAGCAACCTCACGGCACATTGGTAATTCACCAAGCATTTTAATTTCCATCCTATCAAAATACTCTTCCAAATCATCCGCTTGGAATAGTTTAATTTTCTTATCACAATCAGGACATAAAACATAGCTCATATTTTCAACCAAGCCTATAATTGGGGTATTCATTGTCTTGGCCATATTAATAGATTTGGCAACAATCATAGAAACCATATCATGGGGGGTAGACACAACTACAATCCCATTAATGGGTATAGATTGCATAGCAGTTAAGGCTATATCTCCCGTTCCCGGGGGCATATCAATTAATAGGTAGTCCAATTCTCCCCAGTAAACATCCGTCCAAAACTGTTTTACCATCTCACCAAGGATTGGTCCCCTCCATATAACTGGTTTTTCCTCGTCCTCTACTAAAAAGTTAAGGGACATAATTTTTACACCATCCCTGTCCCTAACAGGTAAAATACCCATTGATCCTCCCTTTGCCTTGGCCTTACTAACATTCATAAGTCGTGGAATACTAGGGCCAGTAATATCTGCATCCATTATACCCACCTTATAACCCTGCTTGTTTAAGGCCTTTGCCAACAGGGTAGTAACAGTAGACTTGCCTACTCCCCCCTTACCACTCATTACAGCAACCACATTTTTAATATGGTTATTGGGATTGTTTTCAATCCCGCAGTTCTCCCTTGAATCGCAACTGCCCTCCTTGGGACAATTAGTACACTCCGACATTTTCTTCACCTCATCTTAATGTTTATTGTTAACTTATCCTGCCATAGTAAAATTAAATTATGTCTGACTTTATGGCATATGCCAATTATATTTTATTCTGTCATCCTGCTTTTGTCAATTACTTTTATTGTTTTTTATGGTGAAGCCTATCCCAGTTTAACTCCCTTTTCTACAGATCTTTCTGGCTGAATCAGGACTACCCCATCCTGGCTATAAACTCCCAATACCAAGACCTCTGACATAAAATCTGCAATCTGTCTAGCTGGGAAATTTACAACCCCCAAAACCTGTTTTCCTATAAGTTCTTCTCTCTCATAGCATTCAGTTAATTGGGCACTGGATTTTTTTATCCCTATTTCATCCCCAAAATCCACCCATAGCTTATAGGCTGGTTTCCTAGCCTTTGCAAAATTCTCCGACCTTATAACCTCACCAACCCGGATATCTAACTTTAGAAAATCATCAAAAGTAGCCATTTACCTTCCTCCTTAGCTCTTAAAAATAGACTTATTTATTATAGTAACATATTCCCTTGCAACTTCCCAATAGACCCTGCCAAGCCCCTAACAAGAAGAATATAGGGCCAACAAACAATCCTCTTGCCAGGGGCTACTATAGACGGTTAAGACCTATAAGGATTACGTCCACCAATGGCAGCTATAGATTTGTCAAACACAAGAATAAATTTACCCAAAAATATTTTAATGATACTAGATAGTTTACAAAGTCGGGTTCCAGTGGATATATATAACAAAGATAAGAAGGAGTGATTATATGAGAAGATTAATAATTAAGAACTTAACACCAAGTCAAGCCTATAGAAAGTTTACTGCCCAATCAGAGGAAGATTTTATTGCAGACATGAGACCCTTAAAAGATATTGGACAAATGTGTAGGATTTTTGCAAGCGAAATTCCAGGTGGAGGAACAATTTTATCAACTAAGCAGATTGACAAAATTGCAGACCTATTAACAGAACATTTGACAGACTTTGTAAGGAAGAAAGGAGGTTATGACAAACTAGATTTACCCACAGAGGAAGAGCTTAATGAAAAATTTCAACAAAAGGTAGACCTATTATTCCAACAAATAGCAGACTACTATGGGCTACCAGTAGAAAATCTTAGGAGTAGTCCCAAAAGAAAAGCTAGGGAATTTAAAAAAATGGGGAAGAAAATTAAAAATATTAGGGGCTAACCAAGGGGCCCCTCCCCCTTACTTGTTAACCCCTTTACTTCCCTGCTTTCTAAATCCTGAACCCTTTTTTCCAACTTTCTAATTTATCCCTCTTGACCTATAAGGGCCGTAATTAATAAAGAGACCTATTGGCTTATTAGACAGCTGTCCATCCCCCATCAGCCACAATAGTTGCGGCATTAATAAATTTTGAATCCTCCGATGCTAAAAACACCATTAAGTTACCAATATCTTCTGCCTCACCAAGAGCTGGAAGGGCCTCTGTACTCTTCATCACCTTGTCCAACACAAACATATTGGGCTCCTTTACATTCTGCCCTATTTCCGTTTTGATACTTCCAGGAGCAATTGCATTACACCTAATCCCCTTATCAGCAAAAATCACCCCTATATGCTTTGTCATGCCTATTATTGCATGCTTACTTGCCACATAGGCCAGTCCACCCTTAGCACCAAAGAGCCCTCCTACGGAAGCTACATTGATGATATTGCCTTCCCCTTGGTCTAGCATATAGTTCAGAGACTTTCTTATTAATTTCATTGGGGCAGTAAGATTTACATCCATAACCCTATCCCAAAGCTCATCTTCCATATTGTCTGCCGACAAGAACCTATCCACAATCCCTGCATTATTGATTAAAACATCTATTTTCCCATAATTCTCTATGGTTTCCTCTACCAGTTTGTCAATATCCCCATCCTTAGAAACATCTCCTGTGATGGGATATATCTCTCCTGGCAAGTCTGCCCCTTCTTTTTTCAATTCCTCCAATCTCTCTGTCCTTCTAGCAACAGCCACCACCTTTGCCCCCTCTGCAACAAGTTTTAAGGCGGTTGCCCGTCCTATCCCAGAGCTGGCCCCTGTTAAAATAATAACCTTATCCTTTAACTTCATGCTTATCCCCCCTCTTTGATTTTGTAGATACTGGTATTTATAATGGTTTTCCCTACATTTATATTAATACCAGCTAATCTAACATATTAAACTTTTAACAATGAATTCCTGCTTTATAGCCAATCTAGTCTCTGCCCCTTCCATCCCCTTGGCTTTCCAATTCCTGAATCCTTTTTTCCAATTCCTTAATTTGTCTCTCCTGCCCTACAAAAGCCGTAATCAATATGGAGATAAACAAGGAGACTAAAAAAAGAATCCTCCATATACTATCAAAGAGAAAAAAACCACCGAAAAACAAAAATAGGTAAGTCAAAACCACTACTAGTGCAAAGGTTCCTAAAAAATCCTTCATTATACCCACCCCCTAATTTTGCCGTAACCTTATCCTTAGCTTATCTATTATTAGCAATCTTATTTTTTCCTATTAGCAAGTATAGTATATTAACAAGATTAACCAATATTCCTATTCCTAAAAATATAAAGGAAAGAAGAATCCCTATTATGGCTGCCCCATCACAAGTATGGGCTGGCATATTGGCTGTTAATAAAAGTATTGTAAGGTATAGGCCTCCCCCCAATACAAAGGGACCTATAAGGATAAGCCCTTTGATTTTTTTCTTGTCCCTGTTTTTGCTTAGCAAAAACACAGTATATATAGCTAGTAAGAATCCTATAGCCATTAAATATTTTGTCATGATATCAATCCCCCCCTTAATTAGTCCGCGCCAGTTGGTCCATTGGGAGTACTATTATCCCCCCATCATTAAATCTTAAAATATAGGCCCTATCTTGATGGACCCTAATAATATCATCCTCCTTGAGTTGGGCATCCCATGATGAAATTATTTTTCCCTCTTTATTAAAAACTATAAACCTTTCCCGAAAACTATCCCCATCCTCTAAAAACTCCGATATTTTGGCAAAATAACTATCCTTATCAACCAATCCATAGATATTTAAACCAACAAGAAAGGTATTTCCCGTATGCACCTGGATTTTATCCCTCTCTAAGCCATTTTCATAAATAGTCACCTTGGTGCCATCAGTCAAACCACCATACTCATTTTTTGTAATTATTTCATTTTGATATGATAGGCCTTCCCCTAGCCCAACGCCAACCTGGGCCTCCTTAATAGAAAGAGCCTCCTCCCCAGAAACATCCAGTTGGTAGGTATAGCTAATGTAATCCTCTACTGAAAGGGCCTCAACAAGGAGTATATCTTCTCTTAGGGCAGAAATTCTTTTTATTAAAGCCGGTTCAGCAACTATAGATTTTTTTCCAAGGGTTGCCACCCCCAACAAACCCCTCCTATTAGCCTTGATAAATAGACAATTATGGCCATCGAGGAAATAAAAGTTTCCCATGTCATCACAGGTCAACATATATGCTGTTAGCCCCTCTTGGGCAAATTTAAAATCATAGGTCTCCAACAATTCACCCTCCGGTGAATATTCATAAACCTTTTCAGATAATTGAAGTAATAGAAGATTTCCCTCCCCTGTTATTGCAAAGTCCCTAATTGTCCTTTGTCCATCATGTAGAGATAGGCCAAAATCAAGCTCAGGATGGTCTCCCTCCAACAACTCAAGACCCTCAAAGGGCACCTCCAGTGATAGCCCACCGGCCCCACTATCATGGGTCTGCTTACAAGCAGAAAGTAAAAGCACTGTCATCATAAGCAATATAATGATTTTTTCCTTCATACTATTATACCCCCCCCAACAATTGCTTTCACAAGAAACAAGTATAAAAACACCTCAAAAATCTAAATGACCAAACCTCTGGAAGGAGTCCTTTATTTTATAAGATTCCAGTAAAGTTTCTCACCTATATATTAACATAGACCAATCAATAATGTGACCCCTACATCTTCTCTCAGCACCAAACATCTCCCAATGGGCAGAATCCTTGGAAAAAACTATAGAATTAATTCAAGATATGTATTATAATTGTATTACGTGTTTTTTGAAATGGTAGAATAGGCCTTCTGGCAAAAGGAGGAAATTAGACATGAGAAAAGCCTTTAAAGCCGCATTTCCGGTAACCATACCTGTTATGCTGGGTTATATTACTGTAGGAATGGCCTTTGGTTTGCTAGCAGATAAGTCTGGCTATGGCATCCTATGGGTACTCTTAATGGGCCTGGCCATCTATGCTGGTTCCATGCAATTTGTTATTATTAACCTAATAGCCAGTAGTACTGGTATACTGTCAATTGGACTAATGACCCTCTTTGTAAATATAAGGCATATGTTTTATGGCCTGTCTTTTATAGATTCCTTTAAATCCATGGGTAAAAAAAGAATCTATATGATATATTCCCTAACCGATGAGACCTATTCCCTCTTGTGTTCTGCCAAGGCACCCCATAATGTAGATGAAGGCAAATTTTTTCTATGCCTTTCTGCCTTAAACCAAATATATTGGTTAATAGGAACCCTCCTTGGTTCCTTAGCGGGTTCCTTAATTAGCTTTAACACAAGTGGAATTGATTTTGCCATGACAGCCCTTTTTATTGTTATTTTTATAGAACAATGGCAATCCTTTAGGAGCCACCTTCCGGCCTTGATTGGTATTGTTGCCTCCCTGGCATCCTTTTTGATTTTCGGGCCGGATAATGTAATCCTACCCTCTATGTTAGCTATTGTCCTGCTTTTAATCTTATTTAAAGGTCCTATAGAAGAAAAGACCCATAATAAAGGTGAAGGGAGACTTGAACTTCATGAATGTTAATAGTCGATATAGCTTGATAGCCATTTTAGTTGCTGGAATTGTAACCTTTGCAATAAGATTAATGCCCTTTGTTTTATTTGGCAATGGGAAAACCACCCCCAAATATGTAAACTATATTGGCAACTACTTGCCCCCTGCTGTTATGTCAATGCTGATAATATACAGCTTAAGAAATGTTACCCTATCATCCTTTCCCTTTGGACTGCCTGAACTTATGGGAATTCTTGCTGTAATAGCCCTCCACCTATGGAAAAGAAATAATCTTATTAGTATAATTGGCGGAACTGCTCTTTACATGATAGGAATCCAATTTATATTTGCATAAGGTCTTTACTTGTATGCAAATAAAAAAAGGAATACATATGGAGGATTAATCCATAATATTCCTTCTGCTTGTAAAACTTTCTTTTATAACTATAGTAATAGGCCTATCCCTACAATTCCCTCCTGCCTTCAAGGGACTTTGACAAGGTGATTTCGTCAGCATATTCTAAGTCTCCCCCAACAGGTATGCCATAGGCTATCCGTGACACCTTGATACCCATGGGTTTGACTAATTTAGACAAATACATGGCTGTTGCCTCCCCCTCCACATTTGGATTTGTGGCTAGGATAATCTCCTTGACCTCATCCTTTGCAAGCCTTGACAATAATTCCTTTATTCTTATCTCTTCAGGCCCTATTCCCTCCAGGGGGGATATTACCCCATGGAGTACATGGTAGTAGCCGCGGAACTCCTTGGTTTTCTCCATTGCCACTACGTCCCTTGGGTCCTCTACTACACAGATAATTTCAGGGTCCCTCCTCTTATCACCACAAATGTTGCATATCTCTTGATCTGTTAAATTAGTACATATACTACAATATTTTATGCTTTCCTTTGCCTCCACAATAGCCCTAGACAATAGTTTTGCCTCTTCTTTAGGCATCTCTATTATATAGAAGGCTAATCGTTGGGCAGTCTTTCTACCTATTCCAGGAAGTTTGGCAAACTCATTTATTAACCTGGCAATAGGTGTTGAATAATAATTCATTGTGGGTCACCCTCTACTTCCCTAGTTAAAATAATCCTGGTATATTCATGTTCCCCGTTACCTTAGACATTTCCTTAGCAACCATTTCCTCTGCAGTCCGTATGGCTTCATTTACTGCTGCCATAACCAAATCCTCCAGCATATCTATATCCTCCGGATCCACTACCTCAGGTTGAATATCTATCTTTATAATTTCTTTTTTGCCCGTCATTTTAACCACCACTGCCCCACCACCTGCACTGGCTTCAACTTCCCTCTCTTCTACTTCTGCCTGTAGTTCCTGCATTTGTTTTTGCATTTTTTGTGCTTGCTTAAGCATATTGTTCATATTTGGCATTCCGCCCCTACCCTTAAATCCTCTCCTGGACACAAAAATTCCTCCTCCACTTAATTTTCAATTATTATATCACATTTATTTTATATATTCCTTTATTAGGCTCTTTCCTATTCATCCACTATCTCTAACATTCCCTTGGGTACAAACTCCTTTAATTTTTCCTCTAGGATATCTTGATCATTGTCCTCTTTTTTTTTACCTATTTCACTAAGTAATACAAAGGATAACTGTAACTTTTGCCCTGTTATTTTTTCTATAACCTCTGATATATAGTTACTGTTCCTCTCCCTGGCAAGGTTATCCCTATGAAAAACATGGTCATCATTAAAACTTATAATTAGCCTTCCTTCCTTTATGCCTTCAAGGCTCCCTTCCTTTAAGAATGCCTCAACCTGGGCCTTTTTATCCCTTATAATAAATTCCCTTATTTCCTGCCACTTTTCCTTGATGACAGTAAAATCTCCTATGGATTCCAGGTTTTTTTCCTCTTTTTTCCCACCTGCCTTGGCCTCCACCCCTCCTTGTATTTCCCTAGTCTCTATAATTGCCTTAGGCTCTTTCCTATCCTTGGCCCTAACCTCATCATGGGGCCTTTCCCTTGCCCCTGCCTCTGGAAAGCTTATTACTTTTTCTTCAAGTTTTTCAATTCTTTCTATTAGGCCCTCAATGGAGTGCTTACCCCTCCTATGGCATAGGGATACTATTGATATTTCTAATAGTATTCTGGGCTGTCTTGAGTATTTGGCCTTTGTTTCTGTTTCTGACAGGCTGTATATGGCCTCTGTTATAGCTTCTGTGCTAATCCTATTGCTTTGGATTTCAAAGTTTTTTAATATTTCCTCAGAAATAATCAGCAGTTCTTCCAACTCTACCCCTAGCTTAACCATCATTAAGTTTCTAAAGTAATAAATTAGGTCCTTTATTAGCTGCTGTATATCCTTACCATCGTCTATTATCTTTTGTATGATGGATATGGCCATTGGTGTATCCTGATTAATTATAGCCTCCACCAATTTATATATAGTTTCATAGTTTACAATCCCCAAAATATCTACTACATCTTTTCCAGTAAGTTTTTCATCCATAAAGGAGACACATTGCTCTAAGACGCTTAGGGCATCTCTTAAGGCCCCCTCACTATTTATAGCAATAATTCTTAAAGCCTCTTCCTCTACCTCTATTTCCAAGGCCTTGGCCACCTCTCCCAGTCTCTTTATAATATCCCCAGTGGATAAGATTTTAAAATCAAATCTTTGGCACCTAGATAATATGGTGGCTGGAAGTCGCTCTGGGTCCGTAGTAGCTAGGATAAAAATTATATGGTCAGGAGGCTCTTCCAATGTTTTCAATAGGGCGTTAAAGGCCTCTGTTGTTAACATATGGACCTCATCTATTATATAAATCTTATACCTTCCCCTTGAAGGGGGGAACTTTACCGTTTCCCTAAGCTCTCTTATGTTTTCCACACCCCGGTTGGAAGCTGCATCAATTTCAATTACATCTATATTATTATCCTTTAAAATTTCCTGACATATGTCACATTTATTGCAGGGGTTACTGTCCTGAGGCTTGGAGCAATTCACTGCCCTGGCTAAAATTCTAGCTGTTGAAGTCTTACCCGTCCCCCTCGTCCCACAAAATAAATAGGCATGGGAGATCTTTGAACTTTTAATCTGATTTTTTAATGTAGTAGTTATAGAATCCTGTCCCACAATGTCCTCAAATATTTGAGGCCTAAACCTTCTATATAATGCTCTATATTCCATGGTAACCACCTTTGTCGATAATAGTATCCTGCTTAAAAATCAATATAATTATATCATATATGCCCTAGCCCAACCATTGTAGCAAATAATAGAGAAAATATCGATATAGCCTGGGAAATATAATAGAATCCTGCATTGCCCTAGCCACACTTCCCTGCACATTTACCGCTGCTATGGATGACATAATGAAGAAAAATATTACAATAAATATGCTGCCCCTAATAAAACCTAAAACTCCCCCCGCCAAACTATTGGCCATATTTAGTCCCGGCAATTTAAAGACCTTGTTTAATAGGATTCCAAAGAGCAAAATTATACACCTTACTAAAAGGAATAATAAAATCATACTAATAATATTAATAAAGGACTCCGCCAATAATTCTATAATATGCCCCTTAAAACCCTCTATTATCTGGCCTCCGTATACCTCTATAGGGGTTTTTCCCAATAAAAAACCATAGGGAAATGCCTCTCCCATTTCCTGCTGGCCCAAAGCCTGGGAAAGATGGGGTCCGCTTTTTCTTGTGATAAAGTCTCTTATAGCAGGCAGTATAAAAGGTGCTTTTATTATATGTTCAGCCAACAAGGAATAGTATCTCTTGGCCACAATAAAGGCAAGGATATAACTGGCTAAACTACAGAGGCTTAAAATAAAGCCTTTTTGGTAGCCCCTTATGCTACTTAATATCCATATAACAATTATTATTAAATCCATTGGCTTCATTGCAAACCTTCCCCTTATCCATCCCTTATTTTAATAAAGGATATTTTATCCCTGGTAACCACCCCTAATTCCCTTTTAGAAAACACAAAGATTTTCTCTATATCACTAGAGTACTGGTGCTTTAGATTTAGCTTGCCTCCACTGTCCAAAAGGAAAATTGTCCTAGAGGAATACAAGGCAATAGCATCCTCTCCAAGGTCCATCCCTGTAATTCCCTCATCTAACCCTGTCCTGGCTACTTCCTTGCCATTATATTGTATAATCCTTATTTCTTCTGAATTGTTCCTATAAACCCACTGCTTATTATCCATGTCTCCACTATAAAAAATCATGTGTTTTGTAGGTTTGCCCTTAAATAGCTTTATAGGGGCCAGGCCCATATCCCATTTTACCTCATTGTTTTTATTTATGGCAAAAACTTGCCTCTCTCCAACTACTATGGTGTTTCCCTTTCCATCCTGCTGGAAGCCTAGAATCAGCTGGTCATCTAGGTTTTTGGTCCCCTTTAATTGTCCCTCCATATCATAAATCAAAAATCGGCTTTCTATATCCCCTTTCATAGTCAATGTGTTAATCCCTATGAAGTTATCTGCCTTGGAAATACTTATATTTACAACCCTTCCTTCGGTTAGGGAGAATTCACTATATTCCCTACCCTCATTATCTAAGACCTTTAGCTGGCTCGTCTTGTTTTTATAGGGGTATTGTAAAAGAAGGTAATTGTCCTTGCAGGCCTGAAAATCTTCTAGCCTATCCCCTACATTATACCTATAGATTATTTCCCCCCCTCTATCTATGCTGATAATCTGATTCCTGTCATTATCTAAAACATATATAGCCTTTGGGCTGCATTTAATGGTGGGATTGAGCACACCTAAATGGCTAGTCCAATTTTTTTCTCCTTTTTTATTATAGGAGCTTAGGATACCTCCTTGGTATTGTATTAAATGAGATTTAACCTTTTCACAAAATAATTCTCCCCTATGGTCTATTTCTATTTCCTTAATTATATCCAATTCCCTGTTTTCAGGGCTTCCTGTATCCAGCCCACCCCTTATAATTTTAAATCCAATGAGGATTATCCCCATCCCCATTAGTAGTAGTAAAAACTTTCCTCTTTTCCCCATGCTACACCCCCATTCTGCCCTCTTTTCCTCCTAGTCTCCCCTACTTATATTCCCCCTTGCCTGCCTATTCTCCTTTAGCTTTTAAAAAAATTGCCCCAATGAATAAGAAACCAATATAACCAAAAAGGGGGTAGAAAAAAGAAATCAGATTCTTAAATCCCATATTAGCTAGGGGGAGGGCTGTTAGGCATATAATAATCTTCATCCAAGCCTCCCCCCATCCTAAAATCCTTGAAAATCCTAAAATAGCCCCATAGCCATTTGCTATAGCAGTGGTAAACATAGCCAATAGCAGGACAAGTCCATAGCCCTTCCTTAGGAAACTACCCATAGGGTAAACTATTGCCAACATAGGTATCTCTAGTCCTATAAGATTGGTCTGTAAAATCAGTAGGTTTAATAGGATAAGGCCCCCCATAATTCCCAAAGCAGTTGCCCCCAATATGCCGGCTAATTTAGCAGACCTTTGGTCATAGATGATAGGTAGCAGGGAGGTCATCACAACTATGGCCCCTATGCTATTGTGGGAGGCATATATTATGGCAGACCATAACCAGCCATATCCTGCCCTCCCTAACCCCTTAAAGCAATTCTTAAAACTTAAACCGCCACTTAATTGCCTAGCCATTTCTCTAAAATAATAGCTGTTGTCCCTTATTACATAAATACTAATTATAATAATGCCAAGGGATAAAAAGGGCACAATTAAAATATTTGCCTTGGAAATTCCCTGGACACCAAAGACAAATACAATAAAAGAGGCCACAAGCATTATTAATATCCCCCATATCTTGCTTAAAGCAAAAAACTCCTCCCCTATGGCCCCTCCCCCTGATAGCATAATAAAAAAACTTGTATATAATAAGAAGGCTAAAATTATTTCTATCCCCTTGAAAAGCTTTTTATAAAAGTGCTGGTTGCCAAACTCATGAAAATCTTTAATCCCCAAGTCATAGACCCTAGCTAGGGTTTTTGCCCCTACTCCCCCTAGTATAATGGTAGATATAAGCATACCCAGGATCCCATAATTCCCATACTTGCCAAAAAACTGTAGTATCTCCTGGCCTGATGCAAAGCCTGCCCCTATTACAGTGCCAATATAAATACTTGCCATAGCATATATAGATTTTCTCCTAATCATAAATTATTTCCCCCCAAATAATTATATTTCATCATATGTGGGGGATATTCTTAATAGGCTATAAATAGTTATTATTTGTATTTTATTTTCCTTTTTGGGAAAACTCAAGATATAAAGCCTTGCCTAAAATTTTGATTGGAGGAAAAAATATGCTTCGGCCATGTGTAAAAACCTTCCCTAATTCGGTTAACATAAATGAACCCCTAGCTTTCTTTGCCTTTAGCAAAATTTTTAACAGGCATTTTAACCAGAGCTATAGTCCTTCCTATAATGATCTTGTTTTCCTGTGTATAGGTACCGACCGTTCTACAGGTGATTGCCTAGGCCCCTTGGTTGGCCACAAACTCCAAAGACCCATGTCAAGATATAAGAATGTCCATGTTTATGGAACCCTTGAGAACCCAGTCCACGCAAAAAATCTCCTTGAAAAAATTGACCATATTAATGATGCCCATGATAAGCCCTTTGTCATAGCCATTGATGCCTGCCTAAGTCGATTGGACAGGATTGGCTTTGTGACTGTAGGACAAGGGCCTCTAGAGCCCGGGACAGGAGTCAATAAGAAGTTGCCCTCCGTAGGCGACCTCCATGTTATGGGTATTGTTAACTTGAAGGGCTTTATGGAGTATGTAATTTTGCAAAACACTAGATTAGACCTGGTTATGCGGATGGCGGAAACAATTTCTGAGGGTATAAAGTTTTCCCTTTGGAAGTTAGGACAAAAAACTAAGTAAATAAATTTCCGTATTTTCTACTCTCTATTATATCCCCTATTTCATCAATTGACTTGCCCCTGGCATTAACCATAATAGCCCCATGGGGATTAACATCACCAATAGAATTTAGGTTTTCAAAACCCTGGCCCTTATCAATATAGACTATTCCATCTATGTAACCTGTCTCTTGAAAGTCTACAACATTATAGCCCCTATTTACCAGGGCTCTTTTAATTTCTTCCAAGCCTTCTTGAACTGCAATTGTCTTCACAAAAACACCTCCTCAGTTTATTATGCCAAGAAGGTGTTTTTTTAATTCTAATTATTTTTACTAGTTACTAGTCCTATATCCTCCCGCTGGTGAACTATATAGGTCCTTGGCCTTAGCTCTTTCTAGGGCTTGGAGTTCCTCCACAGAAAGATTGTAGTTAGACTCCCCTTCCACCACTGGTTTTGCATAGGAGACTGTCTCCTCCCTCCCATGAATCCCAGTTAGGATAACCCCGGTATAATTTTCATCTAGCAAGGCTATAGAATAGCTTAAGTCACTACCAACATTATTAAAGGCATTGTATCGGACCACCCCTACATTTTGTATGGAAAAGGCTACCCGGTTTTCCAAAATGTCTATTTTTTTCTCTATATTCTTAAAGCCCCTTTCAACCCCTTCTACCTTGTCTATGTGTTCCATCAAAATTCCCTCTATGTTTTTCTTCCTAGTCCCCCGGGTTAGAAGTCTATATCTATCCCTAAGATGGGATAGCTCCCTAAAATTAAATATAAATAGAAAAACAAAAAACAAGTTCATCATTAAAGCTACAATAATGAAAGTTAAGGAATAGGTATCTACTATTGTCAGTATTTCCTCCATGTCAATTCTCCCTTCGCCTACTAATCCTATAAATAAGTATCCTATATTAAATCCTTAGAAATTTTGTTTAATGCCTCTAAGGCTAGCCCTATTTCCTCTTTTTTGTTAAAGTATCCGAAACTAAATCTCACTGTTCCCTGTTGTAAGCTCCCAATGGTTTTATGGGCCAGGGGTGCACAGTGGAGGCCTGGCCTAACCCCTATATTAAAGTATTTGTCCAAGATATATGCTATCTCGGAGGAATCCTCTTCTCCTATGTTTATGGAAACAACCGGCCCCTGCCTTTGAATATCCTGGGGTCCATATATCTTTAGCTTGCTTATTGCTCCTAAACCCTCAAGAAAATATTGGGTAAGTTTATTTCCCTGCCCCCTAATCTCTTCCAGTTGCCTTTCAAGTAGGAACTTAATTCCAGCCCCAAGACCTGCTATTCCTGGCGTATTTGCCGTCCCGCTTTCATACCTGTCGGGAAGCATCAAGGGCTGTATTGTATCCTCTGACTGGCTTCCTGTTCCCCCCTCCATAAGCTGTCTTAGCTCTACTCCCTCCCCTATATATAAAATGCCTGTTCCCTGGGGTCCCATCAACCCTTTGTGTCCGGCAACTGCCAGCAGGTCTATCCCCATCTTCTTTACATCTATATCATAGACCCCAGCCGTTTGGGCCCCATCGAGTAAAAATAAAATTCCATGTTTTTTGGCTATTTTTCCTATCCTTCCTATGTCCGCTATATTTCCCGTTACATTTGACCCATGATTTATAACCATAAGTCTCGTATTGCCCTTTATGGCCTTTTCCAGGTCCCTTATATCTAAATTTCCCCTGGGGCTACATTCCACAATAGTATTTTCTACCCCCTTGTCCTCCAGGCCCTTTATAGGTCTTAAAACGGAATTGTGTTCCATGCTGGTGGTAATAACATGGTCCCCCGGATTCAGGACCCCCTTAATCCCAAGGTTTAATGCCTCAGTTGCATTGGAAGTAAAGACCACCCTCATGGGATCGTCTATATTAAATAGTTGGCAAGCCAACTCCCTGCATTCATAAATCACCCTGCCAGCTTCAATTGCTAGCTTATGTCCCGACCGACCCGGATTTGCTCCATAGTTTTCCATGTTGTCTAAAACTGCCTTAAGTACCCCTTGGGGCTTTGGAAATGATGTGGCTGCATTATCTAAATAAATCACAAGAACCTCCCCTTTTACTTGCAACTTTTGCTATATATTATAACATATTCTGCCTTCAACTATAGTGTTCTTTTTTTCCACGTCTTCGGGAGCTCTTTCCCCACTGGGTCAAGCTCTTCTTAAATATGGGCTCCTGTCCTGACAACTAGCCTTAGATCCTATCTAGTGTTTCATGTGAAACATTAACTATTTTTGTTTAACATGCTTACTATCCTCTCAAGGTCTTCCTCCCCATAATATTCTATCTCTATCCGGCCCTTCTTTCTTCCGCTTTTAATCTTGACCCTTGTGCCAAAAAACCTTTCCAAGTCTTTTTCTACCCCCTCCAGTATGGGGTCCCTTTTCCTAGTCTTTTTTGTTTTTTCCCCCTGGCTGGCTAATTCTTTAACCAGTTTTTCTACCTGCCTTACACTCAGTCCTTGGCCTACAATTTTTTGTGCAGCTTCAAACTGTTGGTCCCCCTTGTTTATTGCCAGCAAAGCCCTCCCGTGCCCCTGGCTCAAGTCCCCCTCTACAATCATTTTCATAACACGGTCATCTAAATTTAGCAATCTTAAAACATTGGCAATATAGGACCTGCTCTTGCCTATAGCATTACCCAATTGTTCCTGGGTAACCTTGTAGCTGTCTATTATATGCCGGTAGGCCCTAGCCTCTTCTAATATGTTTAGCTCCTCCCTCTGCAGGTTTTCTACCAGGGCTATTTCTATCAGTTGTTGTGGCCTATACTCCTTAACTATGCAGGGTATAGTGTCCAGCCTGGCTATCTTGGCTGCCCTCCACCTTCTTTCCCCAGCAACAATCATATAGCCTTCTTCTTGCCCTATCACAACAACTGGTTGTATTAGCCCATGAGCCTCTATTGATCTTGCCAACTCCTCCAAGGCCTCCCTGCGGAAGTTCTTCCGTGGTTGGTCCTTGTTAGGAAAAATCTTATTAATATTTATCTCTTTAATACTTTCCTTACTCCCTCCTGCCCTTGAATCCTCCTCTAGGTTAAATTGGGGTATTAAGGCATCTAGGCCCCTTCCCAACCCCCTTTTTCTTGCAGCCTTAGCCATCTAAATCACATCCTCTTCTAATTCTATAAATTCCTCTGCCAATTCACTATAGGCCTCTGCTCCCTTGGATTTACCATCATAGTAAATAACCGGCTTGCCAAAACTCGGCGCCTCTGCCAGCCTAACATTTCTTGGTATTATAGTAGTGTATACCTTCCCCTTAAAATAATTTTTTACCTCATCTACCACCTGTATAGATAGGTTTGTCCGACCATCAAACATGCTTAATACCACACCCTGGATTTCTAGCCTTGGATTTAAGCCTCTTTTTACCAGTTGTATTGTATTCATTAGTTGGCTTACTCCCTCTAGGGCATAATACTCACACTGTATGGGGATTAGTACACTATCTGCCGCTACCAGGGAGTTAATTGTTAGTAGACCTAGGGATGGAGGACAATCAATAAATATATAATCATATGCCCCCCTTATTTTATCAATATGTTGCTTGAGCCTTCCCTCCCTATTGGCAAGGGCCACAAGCTCTATTTCTGCCCCTGCCAGTTCATTGGTTGATGGTATTAAATCAATGTTTTCATACTGGCTTTTTATAATAACATCTTCTATATTTTTATTATCAATTAACAGATTATAAACACTATGGTTTAATAGGCTTTTATCAATTCCAAATCCACTGGTGGTATTTCCCTGGGGGTCAATATCTACAACACATATTTTTTTCCCCTTGCTGGCTATGCAAGCACTTAGGTTTACATTAGTTGTTGTCTTTCCCACTCCCCCTTTTTGATTAAAAACTGCTATTGCTTTAGCCAATTATTACTACCTCCCTTAGTCATTTTAAAATCATTTACTAGTTACTTTCTAAATACTTTTGTGATTTCCTCTTTTAATCGGCAAATTTTTAATACTATTCCCTATGACTATAGAATATAAATTATTTAGGAGAATCTTTTACTAAGGGGGTTTTTATATTGTTACGAATTATATTAACAACTTTTTTCATGGTTTTTATTGCTGAATTAGGTGATAAGACCCAAATCCAAACCATGCTTCTTGCAACCCAGTTTAATTGTATTTGGCCTGTGTTTTTTGGTGCCTCTTTGGCCCTTATCCTCAGTTCCCTTGTAGGGGTTTTTGCGGGGACTTTCTTGTCAACCTATATTCCCCCCCATTATTTAAAGACGGCATCTGGTGTTGCCTTTATTTTTATTGGCCTTATGACTTTAACAGGTAAAATTTAACCTCCCTGCCAGAAAAAAAAGATTACTATCTTTAGTAATCTTTTATGGTCCTTACTCCTTTGGAATTTTCACAATTACCTCTATAAAATCTCCCCTGTCAATTTCCTCAAATTCAGCCCCATATTGTTTGTCCTTTATGGCCCTGTAGGCCTGTTTTATCGTGTTAATATATATTTTATAATTCATAAAACTCTTTATTCTTTGTTTTACATTGGAGTTTTTCTCTGAGGCCAGCTCATCCAGAAGATTTTGTATAAGCTCCTCTGTCTTTTTAACATTGAGACTCTTATCAGTGATTTTCTTTAAAACTGACAACTGCATTTCCTTGTCGGGCAGTTTTAATAAGGCCCTTGCATGCCTCTCTGTCAAATCCTCCTCCAGTAATTCTTCCTTTATTTCATCATCTAGCCTTAATATCCTTAGTTTGTTTGCAATTGTAGACTGGTTTTTTCCTATCTGCCTGGATAGTTCTTGTTGGGTTAGGCCGTGGTCCTCTATTAGACTAAGATAACCCTCTGCCTCCTCTATAAAATTCAAGTCTTCCCTCTGAAGGTTTTCTATGATGGCTAAAATAGCAGAATCCTTATCACTAAATTCATTACTTACAATAGCTGGTATAGTCGTTAGTTCCGCCAGTCTAGCTGCCTTCACCCTTCTCTCTCCGGCTATTAATTCGTATTTTTCTTCCCCTATCTTCCTAACACTAATGGGTTGCAAGACTCCATAGGCCCTAATAGACTGACTTAATTCTTTTAGGCTGGCCTGTGAAAAACTCTTTCTAGGTTGATAGGGATTAGAAATAACGGATTCCACAGATATTTCCAAAACTTTTTTTTCCGTATTGCTCATTCTGTTCCCTCTTTTCCTTAAGGAATTCCTATATAAAAACTATTTTATAATTTTTATGGTCCTTCAAATAACAAAAATATCCTAGGATATACCTATTAATTATTCTATAAAAAGAGCCCTACTCCTTTAATTTTTCACGGTTTTTTTCTTTTTCTTTTCTACAAATTATTCTGCAAGCCTTACTTTATGGGGTTTTTTGTAGGTCTTCCTGGCCTTCTAGGATACTTTGTCGGACTTTCCCTTGTCTTTTCTAAAACCAGGATGCTGTGGGTAATTTCACTAAAGGGTAGCTCTATCCTCTTTTTATCTACTATCTTTGCCCCTAGTAGTCCTATGGCCCTTTGGGCCTCTGCAAGCTCCTCCTCTAAATTAATCCCTTTTTGGCAAATGAAATATCCCCCTGGCTTGACAAAGGGCATACAGTACTCCACCAAGACATTTAAAGGGGCTACAGCCCTGGCTACTGCATAGTCATAGCAATCCCTATAGCCCTCTTTTCTTCCATAGTCCTCTGCCCTTCCATGGAGGCATCTCACACCTTCTAGCCCCAACTGGCCAACTACTTCCCTTAGGAAATTAACCCTCTTCTTCAAAGAATCTAGCAGGGTCAATTCTATATTTGGCAAAAGTAATTTAAGGGGAATCCCAGGAAAACCGGCCCCTGTGCCCACATCTATCATTTTTCCCCTGTCCTTTAATTGTCCTACCCCCATACATGATAATGAGTCCAGAAAATGCTTAATTACTATATCTTCCTCTTCTATTATGGCGGTTAGGTTTATTTTTTTATTCCATTCTAGCAAAATATCCTTATAGGTTAACAGCGCCTCTATATCCCTATCACTTATTTTTATAGATAATTTTTTGCTGCCCTCTTTTAAAAGTTCATATAATCCCATTTTTATTTTTTACCCCCTCTTTGTCTCCTAACCTGCTCCAAATAAACTAATAAAACTGAAATATCAGCAGGGGAGACTCCCGAAATCCTAGAGGCCTGGCCAACAGATACAGGCTTAATCTCATTTAACTTTTGCCTGGCCTCTATCCTTAAGCCCTTTATCTTATCGTAGTCTATATCCTCACTAAGATACTTTTTTTCCAATCTTTTGAATTGGTCTATCTGCCTTAATTGCTTGTCTATATAACCCTTGTATTTAATGGTTATTTCGCATTGTTTTCCAGCATCTCTTAAGATGTCCTCGGGCCTACCTTCATCTATAGGACTAATATTGTCATAGGTAATTTCAGGCCTCTTTAGTAAATTATATAAACTTACTCCTGTTTTAATAGGAGTGCTTTTTAAATCCTTTAAGAGGGGATTGGCATTGGCCGGGGTAAGGATTGTTTCCTTTAGCCTCTGCATTTCCTCGGCAATTTCCTCTTTTTTATTCAAAAACCTTTTATACCTTTCCTCTGTTACCAAGCCTATTTTATAGCCCTTTTCCGTTAATCTTAAATCTGCATTATCCTGCCTTAAAACCAACCTATACTCCGCCCTGGATGTCATCATCCTATAGGGCTCATTGGTCCCCTTTGTAACCAGGTCATCTATCAGGACCCCAATGTATGCCTCTGACCTATCTAAAATAAAGGGATCCTTATTTCGGATTTTCAACACTCCGTTAATTCCCGCCATCAGCCCTTGGGCCGCCGCCTCCTCATAGCCAGAAGTCCCATTAAATTGTCCTGCACTAAAGAGATTTTCAATATGTTTTAATTCTAGGGAGGGTTTTAACTGGGTAGGGTCTATACAATCATATTCAATGGCATAGGCAGGCCTCATGATTTTGGCCTTTTCCAGGCCTATAACCGTCCTTACCATGGTCTCCTGTATTTCCTCTGGCAAACTAGTGGACAGGCCCTGTAAATACATCTCCTTGGTATCTAGGCCTTCAGGTTCAATAAATATCTGATGGCTTTCCTTGTCTTCAAATCTAACAAACTTATCCTCTATAGAGGGGCAATACCTAGCCCCTGTGCTTTTTATATCACCACTATACATGGGGGACCTATGAATATTTTTTACAATTAATTCCTTGGTTTCCCTTGTTGTACGGGTCAACCAGCATGGGGTTTGCTCCCTTTCTATTTCATCATTCATAAAGGAAAAGGGGTCTATCCTTTCATCACCCAATTGAACATCCATTTTAGAAAAATCTATAGTATCCTTATGTATTCTGGCAGGAGTCCCTGTTTTAAAACGTCTCATATTACAACCTAGAGTTTTTAATCTTTCTGTCAAAAATAGTGCTGGAAAGAGTCCATCTGGCCCAGATTCATAATTAATTTCTCCAATAAATATCCTGCTCTTTAAATATACACCCGTTGCAAGTATAATAATCTTCCCATAATATATTCCCCCGGTCCTAGTAACCGCAGCCTTGGCCACCCCATCCTCCACAATTAGGTCGGCCACCTCCCCCTGCCTAATATGTAAATTTTCCTGGTTTTCTAAGGTTTTTTTCATTTCAACATGGTATTTAAATTTATCAGCCTGTGTTCTTAGTGAGTGGACTGCCGGACCCTTGGCCGTGTTCAGGGTTTTACTCTGTATAAGGGTCTTATCTATATTAATTCCCATCTCCCCACCCAAGGCATCTATTTCCCTTACCAAATGCCCCTTGCCAGTACCCCCTATAGATGGGTTGCAGGGTAAGGCTGCTATGGAATCTAGGGTCATGGTAAGCATTATTGTTTTGTATCCTAGTCTGGCTGTAGCTAGGGCAGCCTCACATCCAGCATGTCCCGCCCCTACAACTACAACATCATAGCTACCAGCATTATAACCGTCCTTCATCTTTGATAATACCTCCAGTATTTTATTTTCCTAAACAAAAACTCTTAAATATATGGTCTATAATATCCTCAGCTACAGTATCTCCGCTAATTTCCCCCAGGGCCTCCCAGGTGTTTTTAATATCCACTTCAACAAAGTCCAAGGGCATTTGTATTTTTATAGCCTCGATCCCTTCCTCTATACTCTCCAGGGCCCTTTCTAGTGCGTTTTTATGCCTAATATTACTAACCATTAGGCTGTCCCTGGCCCTGGCTCCTCCCTTAAAAACTAGGTCCTCTATGGCCTCTTCCACCTCTTCTAGCCCCTCCTCCTCTAGCAGGGAAATCTTTATCAGATTTTTATCCTTTACAATCCTCCTAATTTCCTCCATATTAGTTTTTTTAGGCAGGTCTGTCTTATTTAGTAGGATTAGGGCCCTTCTGTCCCCTATTAGTTCCATAATTTCATAGTCCTCTTTGGTCAATTGGGTAGATATGTCTATCATAAAAATAATTAAATCCGCCTTATTAAATAATTCCTTGCTTCTTTCTACACCTATTTTTTCTACTATATCCTCTGTTTCCCTTATACCTGCCGTATCAATTATCCTCAGGGGAATCCCCCTAATATTAACATACTCCTCAATAATATCCCTTGTTGTACCTGGTATTTCAGTTACTATGGCCCTAGCCTCCCTTAAAAGGGCATTTAGGAGGGAGGACTTACCAACATTGGGTTTGCCTACAATAACTGTGCTGATTCCCTCCCTTAATATCTTGCCAGTTTCAGCTGTTTCCAAGAGCCTTTCAATATCCTGGCCAACCTCCTTGCTCTTATCCAGTAGATAGTCCAGGGTAACCTCGTCTATGTCCTCCTCGGAAAAATCTATTGATACCTGTATATGGGCCAGCATGTCCATTAATTTTTCCCTAGTTTCCCTAACCCTTACCGACAGGCTCCCCTCTAATTGGTCCAAGGCCAGGTCAAATCCCCTATCTGTTTTTGCACTTATTAAATCCATTACAGCCTCTGCCTGGGCCAAATCGATTCTTCCATTTAAAAAGGCCCTCTTGGTAAACTCGCCAGGTTCAGCCATCCTGGCCCCCTTTCTCAATACCAATTCTAGTGTCTTTTTAACAGGGATTGTCCCCCCATGGCAGTTTATTTCCACTACATCCTCCCGGGTATATGTATATGGCCCCCTAGTATAATGGGCCAGAACCTCATCTATTTTTTCCTGCTTTTCAAAATCCATTATATAGCCATAGGTTATCCTTCTTTCCGGATATTCCCCCAGACTTTTTCCCTGCTTGGATAGAAATAATTTATCTATAATCTCTAGGGCCCTATCGCCACTAATTCTAACAATACCTATACCAGCCTCCCCAGGGGCTGTGGCTATGGCTCCTATAGTATCTGTCATACCTATCATCCTCTTCACCTCTATAAATGAATTCTATGTTATTATATCAAAGTTTTGCCAAGGCAATACAATATAATAGCAGAAAAAAGGGTAAAAGGAAACCCAGTTTAAAAACTGGGTTTTATTTTTTCATGGTTATGGCTACCTTCCTATAGGGTTCCTCCCCCTCACTATAGGTCTGAACGAAGGGGTTACCCTGGAGAGCCGAGTGTATTATCCTTCTTTCATAGGGATTCATTGGTTCTAAAACAACTGTTTTCTCTATCCTTCTTACCTTCCTTGCCATCTTATTGGCTAACCTTATCAGCGTTTGCTCCCTTTTCTTCCTATAGTTTTCTGTATCTATAAATATTTTAATATATTTTTCCTGATTCTTATTAACAACTAGATTTGTCAAATACTGAATAGCATCTAGGGTTTGTCCCCGCCTACCTATTACTATTCCCATATTATCTCCCTCTAAGTTAACATTAATTGTATCTCCCTGCCGCCTAGTTTCAACCCTAACTAGTAAATTCATTTGCCTAAACAAATCATCTAAAAACTTTTCTACATCTTCTTCCGGATTATCAACGACTGTTATTTTTACCTTAGCATCCTTTGCACCAATAAAACCCAAAAATCCCTTGCTGGGAATATCCATAATTTTTACTTCTACATCTTCCCTATCTTTTCCTAGTTCATCGAGTCCTAACTGAATAGCTTCTTCAATGGTCTTACCCACAGATTCTACTGATTTCATAATTAATTTGAACCCTCCTTTAATTTAGAATAGGGTTTATTTATGATAATCTGCTGCACTACTTGAAATACACTGCTTATCACCCAGTATAAAGAAACTCCCGCCGGTAAAGATCTGCTCATCCATATCATCATAATAGGAAAAACATACTTCATTGTATTTTGCGTAGGATCTTGTTTGCTACCTGCTACAGCTATAGTGGCACTAGTTAAATAAGTACTTATACCCGCCAAAATCGGAAGTATCCATAGGTCTGGCTGGGATAAACTCTCCATCCACAAAAATCCCGTCCCCACTATTTCTTCTGCGAATCCATAGTTTAAGGGATTTCTTAAGACAGTGAATAGGCCTATTATAATGGGAAACTGAACTAATAAGGGAAAACACCCACTAAAGGGATTTACATTGTGTTCCTTATAAAGTTCCATCATTTTCATATTCATTTGTTCCTGGTTGTTCTTGTATTTTTCCTGTAATTCCTTTAATTTCGGTTGTAATTCCTGCATACTTTTCATAGATTTTGTTTGTTTGATTGTCAAAGGTACCAGCACTAGCTTCACAACAATTGTAAAAACAATAATAGATATACCATAATTACCAATCAAATCGTATATTAGTTTTAGTAGTGCACCTAATGGTTGTGCGATAAAGTTCAAACTCAAAACCCCCTAAATCGTTTTATTTTTTCAAAGGATCGTACCCCCCTGGATGAAAGGGATTACACCTTAGTAATCTTCCTATAGTTAAATAAGTTCCTTTTAAAAATCCATAAGTTTGGTAGGCATCGATACTATACTGAGAACAGCTGGGGTAAAATCTACAGCTTGGCCCCTTTAAGGGCGAAATCCATTTCCTATATAATGATAGTAAAAACACACAAATTTTCGCCATATTGTTCTCTCCAAAATAAATATCAACTTGTTTTCCTATATAAGCAATCTCTTTTTTCTTAATAAATGAAGCATAGCACTCTCTATCTCCCTGTAATTGGCTTCACTACACCTTGTCCTAGCTATAAATATCAAGTCATATCCGTTAATAATTTTATCCTTATTTAACCTATAGCTTTCCCTCATCCTTCTTTTTACCTTATTCCTAACTACACTTTTACCAATTTTTTTCGTAACTGTGAAGCCTGCCCGACTATACCCCAAGTTATTTTTTCCTATATATATAATAAGTAGTCTATTAGCCATCGAATTTTTTTGCCTATAAACTCTGCGAAAATCTTCATCCTTTCTCAAACCACTGGCAGCCTTCATCCCCTACCTCCAATCTGTCCCTCCAAATTCATTCCTACACAAAAAGGCCACATAGTGCGGCCTTATGCTGTCAACCTTTTTCTTCCCTTTAATCTACGGTTCCTAATTATCCTTCTTCCGCTTTTTGTTCTCATTCTTTTTCTAAAACCATGCTCCCTACTTCTTTGCCTTCTTTTTGGCTGATATGTTCTCTTCATAAAGTACACCCCCTTCGAATGCTACAGAAAAACTGGTATATAAACCTATTTATCATTTGCATAGAACAAGATTTTAAATCTGAACATACTACAAATAAATTATAACGGTATTGATAAAAAGTGTCAAGAAAAAAACTAAGTCCTAACTGTGCATAAAATCCTCCCCAATTCCTATTTTTGTGGATAATTTTTTTATTTGTATTGAATTTAGCCGGTAAATTTGTTATTATATACTTGCTTGTTAATAATGTTAGTAAATTTATTAACTTTATTCACACTTATGCACACTTTGTGGATATCTTTGTGTATAAGTTAAGGCTTTTCTATACAAGTACTATTATATAGTATTTTCATCTCTTAATAAATTTATTTGTTGATAAGTTACAATAATGAAAAAAATTCTCTCTATTTCTTTAATTATCCACATCCTTATTAATAACCTTGTTAATAGTTTTTTTATAAACATTACACCTGAGAAATGTCTTTTTTTTCTCAACTTGTTATTAATTCTTTGGATAACTTTTTTGCTTGTAATTTTTTTCTATATATTTAAAAATACAGATAGGAGGTTATTTTGTAATATGAAGGACAACCTACCTCAAATTTGGGAAGATACTTTAAAAATAATCAAAGAAGAATTGACAGAAGTAAGTTTTAACACTTGGATTAAGCCCATTGAACCCATTAGTTTGGACAAGGATACCATTATCCTAGGGGCACCCAATGATTTTATTAAGGATATTTTAAATAATCGTTATATTACTCTAATTAGCAATGCCATTAAACAATCCAGCCTACAAGAGTATAAAATTAGGCTTATATTGCCAAGTAGTGATATTAGGACATCCAAAAATACTAGGACTCATTCCCGAAAGGAATTCGATAGTGATTTTTCTAATCTGCAATTAAATCCCAAATATACCTTTGATACCTTTGTTATTGGTAATAGTAATCGCTTTGCCCATGCTGCCTGTGTAGCTGTTGCAGAATCGCCATCTAAGGCATATAATCCCCTCTTTATTTATGGGGGTGTTGGCCTAGGCAAGACCCATTTAATGAATGCCATTGGCCACTATATCTTACAAAATAGTCCCAATACAAAGGTTGCTTATGTTTCCTCTGAAACCTTTACCAACGAATTAATTAATTCTATAAGGGATGATAGAAATGTGGAATTTAGGAATAAATACAGGAAGGTTGATGTCCTACTAGTTGATGACATCCAATTTATAGCCGGTAAAGAAAGTACCCAGGAGGAATTTTTTCATACTTTTAATGCCCTACATGAGTCTAATAAGCAGATTATTATTTCAAGTGATAGTCCACCTAAGGACATACCAACTCTTGAAGACCGCTTGAGGAATAGGTTCGAATGGGGGCTTATAACAGACATCCAACCACCAGATTTTGAAACAAGGACCGCCATACTAAGGAAAAAGGCCCAAATGGAGGATATAGACATACCAGATGAAGTAATGCTACTTATAGCTAAGAAAATACAATCAAATATAAGGGAATTAGAAGGGGCTTTAATTAGGATAGTGGCCTACTCATCCCTTACCAATAGTGAAATAACAGTGGATTTAGCTAGCGAGGCTTTAAAGGAGATCTTCTCCTCCAAGGCTAGGCAGCTGAATGTAGACCTTATAAAAGAAATTGTTTCAAATAAATATAATATTAAAATGGAAGATTTTGAATCCAGGAAGAGGACAAGGGCTATTGCCTTCCCTCGTCAAATTGCCATGTACCTAACTAGAGAGTTAACAGACTTGTCTTTACCTAAAATTGGTGAAGAATTTGGTGGCAGGGACCACACTACGGTTTTACATGCCCATGATAAGATAACCAATGATATTAAGGACGACAGGGCATTGAATGAATCTATAAAAAGCATGATTGAAGAATTAAAGAGAAATTAATAAAGATGGACTTGTTGATAACTTTTAAATAATAGTAAAAACCGCTTTTGCCTTGGATATGTGGATAAGTTTCACCAGGATTTTAACATTTTATCCCCTGTGGACAAAGAATACTTACAAGGGTCTTGTCCACTTATCCACAAAATAACAGGCCCTACTACTATTACTACTAGTTTTTTATATTTATTATATTTATTTTATAAAGGAGGATATCCACTGATGCGATTTGTATGCCAGCAAAAACAATTGTTAAATTCTATAAATATTGTACAGAAGGCTTTATCTTCTAAGACAACCCTACCCATACTGAGGGGTATTTATTTGGAAAGCTATGACAATAAGCTAAAACTAATGGCCACTGATTTAGAATTGGGCATAGAGCACCTAATAGAGGTGGAAAGCCATGGAGAAGGAGCCATAGTCCTAGATGCAAGGTTATTTAATGATATTGTAAGGAAACTTCCTGATTCAGAGGTTAAAATTGAACTAAAGGAAAATAATCAGATACATATAGAGTGTGAAAATAGTAAATTTAACATAATTGGTCATGATCCTAGGGATTTCCCGGAATTACCCTCCATAGAGGGGGGGACTTCCTACAAGATTTCCCAAGACCTATTTAAAAACATGATTAGACAGACTATATTTGCAACATCCCAGGATGAATCCCGGCCTGTATTGACGGGAATATTGCTAGAGATTGAGGAAAACAATTTGAGCTTAGTGGCCCTAGATGGTTACCGCCTGGCCCTAAGAAAGGGAAAACTTGAAGCTAATGGTGACAATAAAATAATTATTCCATCCAAAACATTATATGAAATAAACCGTATAATTCACCAAGATGAAGAAAGTCTAGAGATGACAGTAACAAAAAACCATGTACTCTTCACTATGGATAATATTAAAATAGTATCTAGGCTTTTAGAAGGGGAATTTATTAATTACAAGCAAATATTACCAAAAAACTACAAGACCAATATAAAGGTTAAGACCCAGGACTTATTAAATAGCATTGAGAGGGCTGCCTTGGTGGCCCGGGAGGGTAGGAATAACCTAATAAAACTTAATATTGAAGATAATATGATTGTGATAAGATCAAATTCAGAATTGGGTACAGTTTACGAGGAAGTTTTTATTGAATCCCAGGGGGATTCCCTAGAAATAGCCTTTAATTCCAGATACCTAATAGATGCCCTAAGGGTGATAGATGAAGAGGAAATATTCCTGGAGTTTACAACAAACCTTAGTCCAGGAATAATAAAACCAATTTCAAACCATAATTACATATACTTGGTTTTACCCGTAAGACTATCAGCCAACTAGTAAAAACCCAGCAGAAAAATGCTGGGTTACTATTTTGAATGGGAGTGATAAATATGCATGATAAAATAGAGCTAGAGGGAGACTTTATTAAATTAGACCAGTTACTAAAATTTTCAGGAATTGCCTCTACTGGTGGCCAGGCTAAAATAATAATTACCAATGGTGGAGTAAAGGTCAATGATGAAATAGTTGTCCAACGGGGGAAAAAGATAAGGCCAGGGGATGTAATAGAGGTGGAGGGTGTGAAAATAGAAGTAGGTTAAATGCAAGCAAACTTAGGAGGTCATATTAAATGATTGTAGAAGGGTTAAAGCTAATAAATTTCAGGAATTATGAGAGACTTCAATTAAAATTTCATCCTAAGTTAAATATATTTATTGGGGAAAATGCCCAGGGAAAGACAAATGTCTTGGAATCCATCTATCTGGCGGCCATGGGAAAATCCTTTAGGACTAATAGGGATAATGAGTTGACAAAAATATCCACAAAGGGGTCCTATGTTAAAGTTAAGGTAAAGAAGATAAATGATAATATAGATATTGAAATAATCCTAAAGGAGGGGGCTAGGAAGACCATTAGGGTAAATAAACTTCCCCTAAAAAGATATGCTGACCTGTTGGGCTACCTAAATGTTGTCTTATTTTCCCCTGAGGATCTTAAAATTATCAAGGAGGGACCGGGAGAGAGAAGAAAGTTTATGGATGATGAGCTCTCCCAGATGCTACCAAAGTATCATCATATATTAGGTCAATACAACAAGGTTATCCAGCAAAGAAATAGGATACTAAAGGATTTCAGGGGAAAAAAATATGACCTTGATATATGGGATGAACAATTGGTTAACCATGGGGTTAATCTAATGATATATCGTAGGAATTTTATAAAAAGACTGGGGATATTGGCCAGGCTAATGCATAGGAAAATAACTGAAGGGCTGGAAAATCTAGAGATTATCTATGATAGTAATATTAACCTTGATGACAGGGATGAATTTAATGATATTAAAAAAAATTTCCTTAGGCAATTAAGGGAATTAGAAGAGCAGGAAAAAAGAAGGGGGCTGACCTTGTCAGGTCCCCATAGGGACGACTTAATCTTTAAAATTAATGGTTTAAATGTAAAGGACTATGGGTCACAGGGACAACAGCGGACAGCAGCCCTGTCCCTAAAATTATCGGAATTGGAATTAATAAAGGGGGAGGTAGGGGAGTACCCTATCCTTTTATTGGATGATGTTATGAGTGAGTTGGATAGCAAAAGGCAGGAATATTTGCTAAAAAACCTAAGAAAGATTCAAACCTTTATTACTACAACAAGCGAGGACCTATTAACCATGGAGGATATAGGAGAATGTAGTGTTTTCAATGTAAATAAGGGAAAAATTAACACAAATTCCTTTAAAAAGATTAATTGACTTTTATTAAATTAGAATTAAGGTTATAATAGTAAAGTGGAGGAGATTAGCAGTATACAAGGGATTTACCTGAAAATATAAGGGGGCTGTAAGGGATGTTTTTACATTTGGGTGGTGAACTAACTATAAACCTTAAGGATCTTGTTGGCATTATGGATATTAAGTCTGCATTAAAATCTAGGGATACTAGGAGTTTTTTAAAAAAATCTAGGGAAGAGGGTTGTATTAAAAAAGTTTCCCAAGAAGAGCCCAGGTCCTTTGTAATAGTAGAAAGAGGAAAAAGGACAAGTAAAAGTTATACAAGGACAACCATATATGAGTCCCCTATTTCTGCAGTAACTTTGCAAAAAAGGGCAGGATTTATTGATTCCCTTCCAAATTTCCAGGATAATTTCACCAGATAAAAATATTTATAAAGATACTTTGAGAAATAGGAGGTTATAATGTGGGAGAAAAGTTAGATAATCAAACAAGGGAATACAATGCAGAACAAATTCAAGTATTGGAAGGACTAGACCCCGTTAGAAAACGACCAGGTATGTATATAGGCAGTACAGGTAGCAGGGGTTTACATCAAATTGTCTATGAAGTGGTAGATAATAGTATAGACGAAGCTCTAGCGGGATATTGTGACAAGATAGATGTTATTATTAAAAAGGATAATTCCATTGAAGTTATAGATAATGGGAGGGGAATCCCCGTGGATATCCACCCCCAGACAGGAAAATCTACAATAGAGACTGTCTTAACTGTACTACATGCTGGGGGTAAGTTTGGTGGAGGGGGTTACAAGGTTTCAGGTGGCCTCCATGGGGTTGGAGTTTCTGTTGTAAATGCCCTATCAGAGTACCTGGAGGTAAGGGTTAAAAGAAATGGTAAAATATATTATCAAAAATATGAGAGGGGAAATCCCCTAGAAGATGTGAAAATTATAGGTCATACAAAAATAACTGGTACAAGTATAATTTTTAAACCAGATGAAAATATATTTGACGAAATCTATTATAAATATGAAACCCTAGAGCACAGGCTAAGGGAATTAGCCTTTTTAAATAAGGGTATAAAAATATCCCTGAAGGACGAAAGGGAAAAAGACCCTATAGATGGGGAAGACCTGGATGAGGATGAAGGACAGGAGAAAGAAGAGAAAAGGGAAAGTGTTTTCCATTATAGTGGGGGGATTAGTCAATTCGTTGAACACTTAAATAAAAAGAGGACTGTCCTCCATGATAAAATCATTTATATAGAGGGAGAAAGAGACGGAAATATAATAGAAATAGCCATGCAGTATACTGATGCTTATTCGGAAAATATAATAAGCTTTGCCAATAATATAAATACCCAGGAGGGGGGTACCCATTTAAGTGGCTTTAGGGCTGCCTTAACTAGGATTTTTAATGATTATTCCAGGAGAAATGGTTTTTTGAAGGAAAAGGACCAAAACTTCATTGGGGAAGATATTAGGGAGGGATTGACGGCAATCCTTTCAGTAAAATTACTTGAACCACAATTTGAAGGACAGACCAAAACTAAACTAGGTAATAGTGAGATGAGGGGAATATCAGAATCCATAACCGGGGAAAGTTTGGAAATATTCCTAGAGGAAAATCCCGAAGAGGCCAAAATCATAGTAGAAAAGTCCCTAAGGGCCCAGAGGGCCAGGGAGGCTGCCAGAAGGGCCAGGGAGTTAACCAGGAGGAAGGGTGCCTTAGAGGGCATGGCCCTACCAGGTAAGCTTGCCGATTGTTCAGAAAAGGACCCTGCCCTAAGTGAAATATTTTTGGTGGAGGGAGACTCGGCCGGAGGTAGTGCCAAGCAAGGAAGGGACAGGATTACCCAGGCCATCCTACCATTAAAGGGTAAGATTTTGAATGTGGAAAAGGCCCGGCTAGACAGGATATTAAATTATGATGAAATAAGATCAATGATTACCGCCTTTGGTACTGGGATTGGCGAGGAATTTGATATAGAAAAATTAAGATACAATAAGATTGTCATAATGACAGATGCTGACGTAGATGGTGCCCATATTAGAACCCTATTACTAACCTTCTTCTTTAGGTATATGAAACCCTTGATAGAGGTCGGCCATATCTATATAGCCCAACCACCCCTTTATAGGGTAAAGAGGGGTAGGACTGAAAGCTATGCCTATTCTGATAGGGAACTTGATAAGATAATAGATGAAATAGGTAGGAATGCCAGATACGACATTCAAAGATATAAGGGTCTAGGAGAGATGAACCCAGAGCAGTTATGGGAGACTACCATGAATCCTGAGAACAGGACATTATTGCAGGTGGCCATAGAGGATGCTGCTGCTGCAGATGAGATTTTCATAACTTTAATGGGGGATAGGGTACAGCCTAGGAGAGAATTTATTGAAGAGAATGCAAAATACGTAACAAATTTAGATATATAGTAGGGGGAATAATTGATGAGAGAAGAAAATAATAGGATTGTCCCTATAAATATAGCAGATGAAATGAAGAAATCTTATATAGATTATGCTATGAGTGTTATTGTAGGAAGGGCCCTCCCTGATGTAAGGGATGGGCTAAAACCTGTCCATAGGAGAATACTATATGCCATGAGTGAATTGGGCCTAACTCCAGACAAACCCCATAGGAAGTCTGCCCGTATAGTGGGGGATGTCCTGGGAAAATACCACCCCCATGGGGATATGGCTGTTTATGATGCCATGGTTAGGCTAGCCCAGAACTTTTCTACCAGATACCAATTAGTTGATGGTCATGGTAACTTTGGTTCCATTGATGGGGATAGGGCTGCGGCCATGCGTTATACAGAGGCAAGGCTAACAAACATTTCTATGGAAATGATTAGGGATATACAAAAAGAAACAGTAGATTTTATACCCAACTTTGACGAAACAATGAAGGAACCGGAAGTAATGCCCAGCAAGTTTCCAAATCTGCTGGTAAATGGTTCTAGTGGTATAGCAGTAGGTATGGCTACATCAATACCACCCCACAACCTTAGGGAGGTTATTGATGGGGTTATAGCCCTAATTGATAACCCATATATAGAAATGGACGAGATTCTAAAGATAATAAAGGGGCCTGACTTTCCTACAGGTGCCTCCATCCTAGGCACTGAGGATATAAAAAAGGCCTATAAGAGTGGACGGGGTAGGGTCAAGGTAAGGGCCAAGGTTGTAATTGAAGAAATACAACATGGTAGGCAGCAAATAGTGATCAGGGAAATTCCCTATCAAGTTAATAAATCAAGACTGATAGAAAAGATAGCAGACCTAGTAAGGGATAAAAAAATAGAGGGGATTTCTGACCTAAGGGATGAAAGTGACAGGACAGGCATGAGGATAGTCATAGAATTAAGAAGGGGTACCAATGCCAATGTAGTCCTAAATAAACTCTACAAGCATTCTCAAATGGAGGAGACCTTTAGTATAATCATGATTGCCCTGGTAAAGGGCCAACCCAGAACCCTCAACCTAAAGGAGATGCTAAGCCACTATTTAGACCACCAAAAAGAAATAATAATTAGAAGGACAAGATTTGATTTAAACAGGGCAGAGGCTAAGGCCCATATTTTAGAGGGTTTAAAAATAGCCCTAGATAATCTAGATGCAGTTATTAAGTTAATAAGGGCCTCTAAAACAGATCAGATGGCAAAAGATGGCCTTATGGAGAACTTTAAACTATCAGAAAAACAGGCCCAGGCAATCCTGGATATGAGGCTTAGGAGGTTAACCGGTTTAGAAAGGGAAAAAATAGAAGAAGAATATATAGAAACTATAAAATATATAGAAAAACTAAGGGCAATTTTAGCAAGTGAAGAATTAATTTTAAATATAGTAAAGGAAGAACTAACAGAACTAAAGGACAAGTATGGGGATGAAAGAAGGACAGAAATAAAATTAAATTTTGAGGAAATTAATATTGAAGATATGATAGAAGAGGAAAATGTAGCAATTACATTAACTCATTTTGGATATATTAAGAGGCTACCTGCAGATACTTATAAGAGCCAAAGAAGGGGAGGTAAGGGTATAGCTGCCCTAACTACTAGGGAAGATGATTTTGTAGAAAAGTTAATAATTACATCAACCCATGACTACTTATTATTCTTTACAAACAAAGGCAGGACCTATAAATTAAATGTCTTTGAAATACCCGAAGCCAGAAGGCAGGCTAGGGGAACTGCAATTGTAAACCTCCTACAACTTGAGCCCAATGAAACCATAGCTACAACCATAGCCGTTAGTAGGGATTGGGGACCCCAATACCTTGTAATGGCAACCAAGAAGGGAATTGTAAAAAAGACAGACCTAAGTCAATTTGAAAATACAAGGAGAAGTGGTTTAATAGCCATAAATATTAGGGAAGACGATGAACTAATAGGGGTAAGACTGGCTGATAAAGGGAAGGAAATTATTATGATAACAGCCAAGGCAATGTCTATAAGATTTAAAGAATCCGACGTAAGAAGTATGGGCAGGACAGCCATGGGGGTTAAGGGAATTAACCTGCTAGATGGGGATGAGGTTGTGGCCATGCAAATAGCGGAGGATGATAAAGAACTACTAGTAGTAAGTCAAAATGGATTTGGAAAAAGAACAGATTTAAAACAATACCGGGTTCAAGGCAGGGGTGGCAGGGGGGTCAAAACCTTTAATATAAGCAAAAAATCGGGCCTACTAGTTGGGGCAAGAATTGTCGAAAAACAGGATGAAATAATGTTAATTACCAATGATGGGATTATAATAAGGTTAAATGTGGATAATATTTCAAAAATGGGTAGGAATACCAGAGGAGTAACCCTTATGAGGGTTGACGAAGGGGAAAGCATAGTATCCATTGCCCAAGTGCCTGAGGAAGAAGAAAATTTAATAGAAGATAAAAGCTAAAATAAGGGAAAATAAATGTTTAAAATTGAAATAATGGGGAAATAATACAAATAGAGAGAAAAACCTTTATAAACCCCCATAATTTATAGAGCAAAGGTATGTTGCCATACCTTTGCATTTTTGTCTTTAAAAATGGTAAAAAAGATAAGTTAGTAGTATAAAAAAAGAAATTTTGCTATAATAGGGAATAAGGAGAAGTCAATATAAAATTTAACACTAGAAGGGGGGAAACTTGGTGTCATTATTAATTAATAAAAATTATGATGATAAAAAGAATGAATGGACCATAAAACTCGACGGGGAAATAGACATATACACAGCGGGAAAGTTAAAAAAAGATTTGAAAAAAATTTTAAGGGAAAATAGGGAAAACATAAGAATTGATGGGCAAAACTTGGAGTATATTGATAGTACTGGTCTGGGGGTCTTGATAGGGGCCCTAAAGAAATTAAAAGAAGTGGATAGGGATATGTTTCTAATAAATATAAAACCCAATATAAAAAAACTGCTAAATATAACCGGACTTGACAAAATATTTATAATTGAGGAAGGAAAGGATTAGACATGATAAATATGTCAAATATGGAGGGGCAGATTAATATGGATAAAAATGATTATGACCTTATAAAATTATCTATACCTAACAAGGCAGAATATGTTAGTGTAATAAGATTAACTGCAACGGGCATAGCCAACAGAATGGGTTTTAATATTGAAGAAATTGAAGATATAAAAATAGCAATATCCGAGGCCTGTACAAATGCAATTACCCATGGATTATGTAAAGAGGAAGAAAATTTTTATATTGACTTTCGCACGGATGGCAAAAAATTAGTTGTGTCGGTTTACGATAATGGAAAGGGATGCTTATCCCATAATATTAAAAAGCCCAGGTTGGGTGAATTAAAGGAGGGTGGATTGGGAATTTTTATTATAAAATCCCTTATGGATGATGTAGAGATATTATCTAATAAGGGTAAAGGGACCGTTATTAAAATGACGAAATATGTGGGGGATGATATCTAATGAAAAATACAGTTAATATACCACAATCTACTGTAGAGAAAGAAAAATCCCTAAAAGATATGACAGATAAGGAATTATTTAAACTTTATAAGACTACAAAATCTATTGACATAAGAAATGAATTAATTAATAGATTTTTATATATAGCGGAAATCTTGGCTAAAAAATTCATTAATAGGGGAATAGAATATGAAGATATATATCAAGTTGCATCCCTAGCACTCATTTATGCTATTGAGAGATATGATGTAGATAGGGGATTTGAATTTTCTAGCTTTGCAACTCCCACAATTATAGGAGAAATAAAAAAACATTTTAGGGACAAGGGATGGTCTATTAGGGTACCAAGGAGGATCCAGGAATTATCAAAAAAAGTAAACTTGGCCAAGGTTAAACTACAACAAGAACTACAGCTTGTTCCCAGGATAAAGGATATAGCCCAGTATTTAAATTGTACAGAGGAAGAGGTTATAGAGGCTATAGAAGGGGGACAGGTGTATAGCCCTAAGTCCTTAGACCTGGTCTATGATAACGACGGTGAGGACAAGGGTATAAGGATGATGGATTTAATAGGAGAAGACGATAAGAATTTCGAATTTATAGAGAACAGGGATTTTATAGATAAGGCAATGAAAAAATTAAACGATGTAGAGATAAAGGTGCTGGAAGATAGGTTTTTTTATACAAAAACCCAAGTACAGGTTGCCAAGGAACTGGGAGTATCCCAAATGACAGTATCCCGATTAGAAAAGAGAGTTATTGAAAAACTAAAAAAAGAAATGGATAAGAGCATGGCTAACTAGGACTAAAACTGCATAGAAGCCATAATATAAGGGCAGATATAAAATCTGCCCTTAATCTTATAATGGGAAAAAATGTTAACCTTTAAAGATGTTTTACATGAAACATGGTGGAGGAGGGGAGATGGGATTGAATAATAGGGAAAGAAGGGAAAGGATAAGCAAAGAATTGAAGCAGGCAAAAAAGCCAATAAAGGGGGTAGATTTGGCAAAAACTTTTAATGTTTCAAGGCAGGTAATAGTTCAGGATATAGCCCTTTTAAGGGCTAAGGGGGAGGAAATAATAGCTACTCCCCAGGGATATATAATGTTTAAAAATGATCAAGTTAGGTCTACAAAGACCATAGTTACAAAACACCAAGGTTACCAGGAGATGGAGGATGAACTTCAAACCATGATAGACTATGGTGTCAGGATAATGGATGTTATAGTGGAACACCCTATCTATGGAGAAATTAGGGGAATATTAGATATAAGCTATAAGGGAGAACTAGAGGACTTTATGATAAAAGTTAAGGAAGACAAGGCTGAACCCCTATCTTCTCTAACAGGGGGAGTACATATCCATACAGTCCAAATCCCCAGTGAGGAGGCCTTCCAAAGGATGGAAAGGGCCCTGCAGGAAAAGGGATACTTGATAAAAGAATAAAATAATGGTATATTTTTTACTGTAGGTGACAATACAGGTGTAAAGACACTAGATAAAAAAGGAAGGACCTATATATGGACAAAAAGACTATGGGAAAATCTATTAAAAATTATCTAACCAGGGCTTTAAATGGTATGGCCTTGGGCTTATTTTCCTCATTAATTATTGGATTAATTTTAAAACAAATAGGGGAACAGGCCAATTTGTCAATACTAGTCAACTTTGGCCAGGGGGCCCAATTTTTAATGGGACCTGCCATAGGGGTAGGAGTGGCCTATGCTATAGGAACACCCCCCTTGGGAATCTTCGCCTCAGCTATAACAGGGGCCATAGGGGCAAATACAATCCTTCTAACAGAGGGTGGCCTATATAGCATACAGACAGGAGAACCAGTAGGAGCCCTGGTGGCTGCTTTAATAGGGGCAGAAATTGCCAAATTACTAGCAGGTAGGACAAGGGTAGACATAGTCCTAATCCCTGGTCTAACAATTGTAAGTGGGGGCCTGGCCGGTTATTTACTGGCACCGCCAATAGCAATTTTCATGAAGGGCTTAGGCCAACTAATAAATACCTTTACCACTATACATCCAATTCCCATGGGAATTTTTATATCTGTATTTATGGGAATTATATTGACCCTGCCAATAAGTAGTGCTGCAATAGCAATTTCTTTGGGTCTAGATGGCTTGGCAGCCGGGGCTGCCGTGGTGGGTGGGGCCAGTCATATGATAGGATTTGCTGTGGCAAGCTATAGGGAAAATGGTTTTGGGGGTCTTGTGGCCCAAGGCATAGGAACTAGTATGTTACAGGTGGCCAATATTATAAAAAACCCCTTGATATTAATTCCTCCCACTATAACTAGTGCCATATTAGGGCCTGTGGCAACCTATGTTTTTGCTATGGAGAGCAACAGCGTAGGGGCTGGTATGGGGACAAGTGGTTTTGTGGGTCAATTTGGAACCATGGCCAAAATGGTGGTTGAGAATGATGATATAGCCTCCCTTGTTTGTATAAAAATATTCCTTTTGCATTTTCTACTACCTGCTATTATTACCTTGGCCATAGCGGCCTATATGAGGAGGAAAAACTGGATAAAGGCTGGAGATATGAAATTAATGGAATAGGATAAAAAAGTTTACCTTAAATTCCTCCTAGAATTCCTTAATTCTTCAAGGGACATATTGTCTAATTTTTCTGCTTTTTTTGCAAAACTATGGTAACTAATAAAGCCATTTTCAACTAGAATTTCAACAAGAGTGGCAATTGCTAGGGTATTTCTATAATCAATATCCCTAAGGTCTTTAATTTGATCCCTTAGGTCTTTAATTTGATCCCTTAGGTCAACATCCTCAAATAAGCTCATAATTAACATCTCCTCTCTTATGGTCTGCTTTACAATAGAAGTATTGACCACTTTAAAAATTTTAAACTTTTAGTCTTGACCTTAGATGGGGCTATTGCCATAAATTGGCCCCGGCTACTTAGGGGGATGTTTATAAGGCTGGAATTCATAATTTATATCTGGATTAAAAGTATATAATATGGCCTATATGGGATAATAGTATGGAAGATGGGAAAGTTTATTGAAAATAAGGGAAATTTATGATAAAATATTTTACAAAATAAGAATAATATTAAATGCTGTGAAGAGAAATAGTAAACATATGTTTTTTAACAGAGAATCAGTGGAGGGTGAAAACTGATAAAAGCATCTGTTGAATCCATCTTGGAGCAAATCTATTGAAGAAAAGTAGATAGAGTCGGCCATCAACCGTTAAATGAGAGAGAGGATTAATAGAAATCAATTAGGGTGGCAACGCGGAAACCAGAGCTTTCGTCCCTGCATGGGGGAGGAGGCTTTTTTTGTTGGTACTTTTAATATAAAAAAGGAGGAAAGGGATAAATGCTAGATATAAGAAGGATTAGAAGGGATTTAGATAATATAAAAGATGCTATGAGGAGGCGGGGTGAAGAGGAAGTTGACCTGGACAGGCTTATAGAATTAGATGAAAAGAGAAGAGAAATCCTACAGGAAGTAGAGCAAATGAAAAACAAGCAAAATGTGGTGTCCAAGGAGATTCCTAAACTCAAGAGAGAGGGAAAAGATACTAGTAAAATAATGAATGAAATGCGGGATTTGTCAAATAATATTAAGGAATTAGACAGTCAAGTAAAGGAAGTTGAAGATGAGACCCAGTATATATTAATGAGAATCCCCAATGTTCCCCATCCTGATGTTCCCCAGGGGGAAACAGAGGATGATAATGTTGAAGTAAGAAGGTGGAAGGAAGCAAGGGAATTTGATTTTGAAATTAAGGCCCACTGGGACATAGGAGTGGATTTAAATATTTTAGATTTCGAAAGGGCTTCCAAAATAACAGGGTCAAGATTTGCCCTGTATAGAGGATTGGGTGCAAGGCTTGAAAGGGCCCTAATAAACTTTATGCTGGATTTACATATAGAGGACCATGGTTATACGGAGGTTTTACCACCCTTTATGGTAAATAGGGACAGTTTAACAGGGACAGGACAATTACCAAAGTTTGAGGAAGATGTCTTTGCTATTCCCCAAAAAGACTACTTTCTAATACCCACAGCGGAGGTCCCAGTAACTAATATTCACAAGGATGAAATTTTAAATGAGGAGGACCTTCCCATATATTATGTTTCCTACACCCCATGTTTCCGTTCTGAGGCAGGGGCTGCTGGTAGGGATACCAGGGGATTAATTAGGCAACATCAATTTAATAAGGTGGAACTGGTAAAGCTTACAAGGCCCCAAGACTCCTATAAGGAACTAGAGAGCCTAACCAATAATGCAGAAAGGGTATTACAATTGCTGGATATTCCCTATAGGGTGGTAAAAATGTGTACTGGGGACCTGGGCTTTACAGCTGCCTTTAAGTATGACATAGAGGTTTGGATGCCCAGCTATAATAAGTATGTGGAGATTTCCTCCTGTAGTAACTTTGAAGATTTTCAGGCCAGGAGGGCTAATATGAGATATAGGTCTGAGGAAAGCAAGAAGGTAGAATTCCTCCATACATTAAATGGTTCTGGCCTAGCAGTAGGTAGGGCCTTGGCTGCCATATTAGAAAACTGCCAGCAAGAGGATGGATCCGTAGTAATTCCAGAGCCTTTAAGGCCTTATATGGGCAATATAGACAGGATAAGAAAATAATTACAGTTTAAATTTTTTTCCAACCATTGATTTTTAAAAAAATATGTGTTAAACTAACATTTGTACAAAAGAGGAAGGATTTAAATGCACCTGTAGCTCAGCAGGATAGAGCATCGGTTTCCTAAACCGTGTGCCGGGGGTTCGAATCCTCCCAGGTGCACCATCCTAATTTGGAGGGCAAAGAAATGGACTGCCATTATATGAAAATAGCCCTTGAGGAGGCAAGAAAGGCCTATAACAAGGGGGAAGTACCTATAGGGGCAATTGTGGTCCAAAATAATAAAATTATAGGAAGAGGACATAACCTAAAGGAAAGCCTCCAGGATGCAACGGCCCATGCGGAGATATTAGCCCTCAGGCAGGCCTATAAGCATACAGGAGGGTGGAGATTGACAGCTAGCACCCTCTATGTTACAATAGAACCCTGTGCCATGTGTGCAGGAGCCATTCTTCAAAGTAGGGTTAGCAGGCTTGTAATTGGTGCAATGGATCCTAAGGCAGGAGCCTGTGGTTCCATATTAAACCTTTTGAACAATGAGAGATTTAACCATCAGGTAGAAATAAGCAGGGGTATCCTAGAAGATGAATCTGCCAATATTATAAAAAACTTCTTTATAGAATTAAGGGAAAAATAAAAATGGAGAGATGACCGAGTTGGCTAAGGGGCACGCCTGGAAAGCGTGTAAGGCCGGAAGGCCCCGCGGGTTCAAATCCCGCTCTCTCCGCCATTTAAAATTTTATAAGTTTGCTGTGCTAGACGGGGAGTTAGCGGCGCCTTGTAACCTGCAATCCGCTATAGCAGGGTTGAAATCCTCTTAGAGGCTTATCCATTGTAGGGCTGGCCCGGGTAAGTGACGATGAGAGTTGGGTCCTACGCAACGAAAACTTACAAACCCCGCCAGGTCCGGAAGGAAGCAGCGGTAAGTAATCCCTTTCGTGTGCCGTAGGGCAACCTAACTTGAGTTAACTGCTTGGGTAACGCCTATGATGGTATGTCGAAGAGGGGTGCACAGCTCTAATTATTATATTTCTGATTAAGACATGGGATTTTCCCATGTTTTTTTATTATAGTTGGAGGGTGACCTATTAGTAATTCCAATAGGATAAAATAAACAAGATATTGAAGATAGGGTCTCTGATTGATATACTAGGATTATGAAATAAATGTAATGGAATTTTATATTTATAAACAATATAAATGGAGGAGTTAATATGTATAAGGAAGTTGATGCAAGGGGGATGAACTGTCCATTACCCGTAATAGAGACCAAAAAGGCCCTAGAGGAAATTTCCAAGGGTAGGGTTACCACAATAGTTGACAATGAAGTTGCCAAGGAGAATGTATCCAGACTGGCAAAAAGTTTAGATTGCAAGATTGATATCAAGGAAATTAGGGGAAGTTTTTATATAGATATATTTAAAGAAAGTGGAATTAGTGAGGGTACAGCAATAAATCTACAAGCCAGTATAAGGGCAGACAAGGACCTAGTTATCCTAATTAGCAATGATAAATTTGGTAAGGGTTCAGATGAATTGGGTAGGCTACTTATGAAGGGATATATTTATGCCCTTACAGAGATAATACCCCTGCCAAAGACGCTTATACTCTTAAATGGGGGCGTTAATTTGGCTATAGAGGGTTCCCAATCAATAAAAGACCTATGCCTTTTGGAAACCCAAGGGGTAGAGATACTATCCTGCGGGACATGCCTAGATTACTTTAAAGTTAAGAATAAACTAATGGTGGGCGGGATAAGCAATATGTATACCATTGTTGAAAAGTTGAACAATGCTAAAAACACAATAATACTATAGGAGAAAAGAAATGATACTAGAGAAAGTTTATGTCATTGCCTTTGAATCAACCCATTATGCAATGGCGGCTGAAAAGACATTAAGGGAAAAAGAATATGATTTTGATACCATTCCTACCCCCAGGGAAATAAGTGTAAGCTGTGGTTTGTCTATAATGTTTGAAAAACCCTTGTTAAAAGATATCTCTAGGGATATGATAGAGAATAAGATAAAGATTGAAGGTATCTATGAAATAAGGAGGAAGGACAGGCTTAAAATTGTAAAACAAATTCAATAAGGGGGTAAAAATATTGAATATAAATAGTGCTTCCCTTTTAATTCAGGGAGGGAGAGGTTTTCTTGAAACCCTTAAAAGCCCTGAACAAATAAGGAGTGGACTGGGGATTTTACTAAAAATCATATTTGTTTTACTTCTTGCAAGGATAGGAACAAGGGTTATAGATTCCCTTATAGAAAGCTTTTTTAAATCTCAAAAAAACCTAAAGTTAAAGGTAGATTCAGGCCAGATGGAAACCATGAAAAGCCTGGTAAAAAGTGTGGTAAGATACCTCATTTATTTTGTGGCCTTTACTTCTATAATAAAATCCTTTGGCGTAGAAGTGGGGGCATTAATTGCCACAGCGGGTATAGGGGGTTTGGCCTTTGGATTTGGTGCGCAAAACCTGGTAAGAGATGTAATAACAGGCTTTTTTATACTTTTTGAGGACCAGTTTACTGTAGGAGACTATGTTGAACTGGAAGGAATAGATGGAATTATAGAGGAAATGACCCTAAGGGTTACCAAGATTAGGGGCTTTAACGGTGATCTCCATATTTTACCCAATGGTGAAATTAAAAAAGTAACCAATAAGAGTAGTGGAAAAATGAGAGCTTGGGTGGATATGTCCATTGCCTATGAAGAAGACCTAGATAGGGCGATTAAGGCATTAAATGAGGGCAGCGAGGAAATAAGAAGGGAAAATCCCACTATCTTGGAGGGACCTACGGTATTAGGTGTTACAGACCTAGGAGATGTAGGGGTTACAATTTCTATTATGGCAAAAACCCAACCCATGGCCCAATGGGATATAGAAAGAAAGATGAGAAAGGCCTACAAGGAATGTTTGGATAAGCATGGAATAGAAATCCCCTATCCCAGGAATGTTATTATAAATAAGGCCCCTTAATATAATTGTAAAGGTAGGTGGAGGCATATGCCATTAGACTTATATCTTGGAGATATAGTAGAATTAAAAAAACAACATCCCTGTGGAAATAAAGAATTTGAAATTTTGAGGACAGGGGCTGATTTCCGCATTAAATGTTTGGGCTGTGATAGGCAAATTTGGTTGCCAAGACGAGAATTAGAAAGAAGGGTAAGAAAAATAAGGAGAAAAGAAGATATTAAAGATTAAAATAAAACTTGCGAGGGGCATAAAGCCCCTCGCCTTTATTGTAAGGGGGAGATTGGGATGAATAAAATATTATACTGTGGGGTTATCCAGTAATAGGGTTGCCAAAAGGGATGAAAACTATACAAGAAAAAAAGAGGAAATAAATATTAGCCTTTCCAAAAAAACACATATTATTGCCGGCCACTATATTTTTAATAGGGCAAGAAATTGGTTTTTGATTAAATGCTCAAAATCAATAATTCCCTTTGTGTCAGTGGACCATTTTACAAGCAAACCGGTAAAGGTGCCAACAATATGTGTATATAATTCAAGATCACTATAGTCAAAGCGAAAGAGCTTTAATTTTTTACCTTCCGCTATTAGGTCATCAATAATATTTACCATTAGACGGTCTTCAATCCTCAATTCCACCTGGGTACTAATTTGTGCCATATAGGAACGCCTTGTAAAGCTTTTGCCTACAGACTCAGCATAGTAAAACATGCACATAATAAAATCTATATAGTTTTCCTCAAAGCTCTTTTCCTTACTAGGCCTATAGTGTTGCTTGAGATATCGGTCTAGACCCCTAGTAAAGCCTATCACCACAAGGTCTTCCTTGGAATTAAAGTAGTGATAAAAGGTTCCCTTGGATAGTTTACTATGTCTACAAATATCATTAACAGTAACAGTGTCAAAATCATATTTTTCAAACAAGTAAAGGGCAGCATCGTATATTTTTTGCTTATTTCGACGCGAGGCCTTTTCTCGGGATGTAATTTTTATGGACATGAAAATTCCTCCCTTCTATTTAAATTAGCATAAATACAATAAAGTAACAAATATATATCTTTATATTATACCATATGCTTAAAGGCAGAATAAAAAAAGGGTTGTTTCACAACTAAGCATCTAGTCATGAAGCAACCCTATTAACTAAAGTATTTACTTATTTATCTTGCTAGCTTCCTCTCCTGCAACCCTTCCTGTTAATAGTGCAAAGGCATTAGCATCACCACTTACATAACCATAGGGACGGTAGCCACCTGCAGCATCTCCAGTAGCAAATAAACCTTCTATGGGACTTCCATCCCCCCTGATTACCCTTGCCTTATCATCAATTAAGAGGCCACCATTTGTAGTAACAATACCAGGGGTGACTTTGACGAAATAAAAGGGTGCAAGCTCAAAGGCTTCTCCGAAAATACTTCTGCCAAAGGGATCTTCTTCCCCAGCAACCGAGGCATTGAAAGTTTCTATTTCCTTCTTAAGAAGGTCATAGGGAACATCCATTTTTTCTGCCAATTCTTCAATTGTATCAGCCTCTTGAACTATGCCCTGCTTAATATAGACGTTTTCTATATGGGGTACATGTTGCAAGACTTGACTATCAAATAGCTCCAATACATAATCATCACCGGTTGCCATAATATCCTCAAAATATTCACCCGGAGAGGAGGTTTCATTAGTAAATCGTAGTCCTTTTTGATTTACCAAAAATCCTCCCCTTGATAGAACTTGAGCAGTAATCAATTGATTCCTTTCATAGTCTGTTGTGGGAGAAAAGAGAATTTTATCCATATCAACTATATCAGCACCAAGGTTAATGACAGCCTCAATTAGTTCACCAGTATTACCCCTTGCTCCAACATAACTCATTTCTGTACCTGTTTTACCCACATACTTACCCACCATTTCTTTATTACCACCGAAACCACCAACAGATAGGATTACATTTTTAGCCCTAATCTCAAACTGCTTGCCGTCACGGTGTTGGGCCTTAGCCCCTACAACTCTGTCATTTTCAACAATTAATTCTGTAGCAGTTGTATCTAAATATACATCTATGTTTTCGTCTTCTTCTATGCTATTGAACATAGGCGAGATTAATCCAGAGGCATCTGGAGAGGCCAAATGCTGGCGATTACCCAGGGAACCAACACCACGAACAACCTCATCTCTAAAGGTTACACCCTTTTCAACAAGCCAATCAATTGTCTCACCCGATTTCTCCGTAATTAATTTAACTAGGTTGGGTTGACGTTTTCCATCTGTAAGCTCCATCATATCCTCATAATATTCTTGGGCAGAATCCTCAACACCTGCATCTTTCTGCAATTTACTTCCACTAGCTTGGACAGTTCCTGTTGATAATATTCCTGCACCACCAGGGATTGATTGTTTTTCCAATAAGATAACTTTTACTCCCTGGTCTGCGGCCGATAGAGAGGCAGCTAGGCCAGATGTTCCCGCCCCAATAACTAATATATCAGTCTCAAGCTGCTTGACCTCATCACTTTTCTCCTTGGCAAGAGCTTTTTGGAAGTCAGAAACATTTCCACCAGCCTGCTTAATACAATCCTCAATGGCATTTATCAGGCCCAAACTTGTAAAGGTTGCACCTGTCATAACATCAACTGATAGGGATTGATTTTCTATTATTTGTTGGGGAATCAATTTAATGGGAATATCCCCTATACCCTTGCTTTCTGAATGCTCAACTACCCTAATATCGGAAATATCCCCATCCTTAATAGTAACTGATACTGTTAAGGGACCATTATGGGCAATTGCCGATGCTTCATAGCTACCATCCTTTAGAAGGGCATCGACCGACATTTCACTCTCTAGGCTAGGGCCACACCCTATTAATGAAAAAATGGAAATCAATAAAATAAAAGCCACTAGTCTTTTTCTCATATCAATTCCTCCTTAGATAAATTATTGTAAACCATAAATTAATCCTGTATTATATACCAAGGCCTTTAAAAACAGAGGATTTTAGCTGGTTATGTAGGATGATACAATAAGGGTATATATTAATATAATATAGAAAGCTGGACCCTAGAATCTGTTTTAGACTACGGTATAGACTACAGTACATATATAATATAACATTGTTAAGTTCATGTCAACTGAAAAAAGTCCCTTTAATATAAATAAAGAGGTTTGCAAATATTAGACCATGATGGTATAATATTTTAATGTGAGAAAATCATTTCTCTACCCTGGTCAACCAGGGTCGCCAGAGTCCAAAGGGAGGTGAAATATATGAAAAAGTATGAATTAATGTGTATTTTTGAGCCTAATGTAGAAGAAGACAGAAGAAATCAGCTTTTGGATAGGATTAAGGCAATAATTGAAGCCGATGGGGAAATTGAAAATCTTGATGAGTGGGGCCTAAGAAAATTAGCCTACGAAATTGACAAGATACAGGAGGGTTACTATGTTTTAATTAATTTTGACATGGACACCCAAGCCCTTAATGAGCTAGATAGAAACCTGAAGATAGCTGATGATATTATTCGATATATGATTGTTAGAATCGGGGAAGAATAATAATAAATAGGTGGTGTAATTTATGAATGTTGTAGTGTTAATTGGACGACTTGTTAGGGATCCTGAATTACGCTTTACTGCAAGCGGAAAAGCTGTAGCCACCTTTAGTATAGCAGTGAACAGACCCTTTTCTAAGACTAGGGAGGCAGACTTTTTTAATGTGGTGGTTTGGGAAAGAACCGCTGAAAACTGTGCCAACTACCTAAGCAAGGGAAGGTTAGTAGGGGTTGAGGGCAGGTTGCAATCCAGGTCCTATGAAACAAAAGCTGGCGAAAGAAGGTATGTGACCGAGGTTGTAGCAAATATGGTGGAGTTCTTAGAATGGGGAGATAGGAACGAGGGACAGGACAAAAAAACAGAGGAAAAAACCGATGATTTTACAGCGTCAGATATAGATTTAGATGACTTCAAGGCAGTAGATGATGACGATGTTCCATTCTAGAGAAAAGGAGGGAATAGGACAGTGAATAACCGAAGGAGACGAAGAGGCAGAAGAAAAGTATGTGCTTTTTGTGCAGATAAGAAGAATATAATAGATTACAAGGATGTACAGAAACTTAAGAAATATATTACTGAAAGAGGAAAAATACTACCAAGAAGAATTACAGGAAATTGTGCAATACATCAAAGGGATGTAACCATTGCCATAAAAAGAGCTAGACATGTAGCCTTATTACCTTATTCAGTTGACTAAAAAGGATATAAAATAAAAAGAAAGAGCTCGGGCTTGTTTCTTAAATATAAAGAACCAGAAAATTTGGATTCTCTGGTTTCCCTTCCCATATGCTAGAGGAGGGGAAGATGTGAAAGGAGATAAGAAATAATGGCAATACCAATGCTTAAAGCAGAAAAAAGGAGCTCTGTGGGAAAAAACAGGGTCTCCAAAAAAAGACAAGAAGGACTTCTGCCAGGGGTTGTGTATTCAAGGGGAATGGAAACTCAATCTATATACCTAGACTCCAGGGAAGTATATAGGTTTCTAGCCAAGCATGGAATGAGTGGTAGGTTAACCCTAGAACTAGATGGTCAACAATCCTATGTAATTATAAAGGAAATACAAAGAAATGTATTAAAGAACCAATTACTACATGTGGATTTTCAAACACTAAGAGAAGACGAGAAGGTAAGAATGACCATGCCTATTATTGTATTAAATAGGGAAAGAGCTGAAACTGGGGAAGGTATACTACAAATTCAACTTAACGAAGTTGAAATCCAAACATACCCCAGACACATACCAGACAGGGTAGAAGTTGATGCTAGTAAGTTACTAGAGCAGGACAGTTTAACTTTAGCAGACTTAAACATAATAGATAATAAGGATATTGAAATATTAGACGATATAAGTAGTGTTATCGCATCAATTGTATATGTATCAGAAGAAGAATTAGAAGCAGTAGAAACAGTAGAAGAAGATGAATTATTAGCAGATATAGATGAAGAAGTTGATGTTGAAGATGGAGAAGAGGAAGAAGATCAAGATACTCCTGATGAATAAAGACCTAAGGCGATTCAATTTATAAATTGAATCGCTTTTTCTTGTATAGATAAACCATATTTGGAAATAATATTTTTAAAAAGACTAAAAGAAAAGAAGGGTTTTAACAATAAAAAGAGAAAAGTATCTTATAAGGAATAATATTAAATAGAAATTATATTAATTTATTATTGGGAGAAGTGGTTAAATTGGCAAAAAATAATATCATAAACTTAGATGAACACATAAAAAGAAGACAAGAGGAGAAGAGAATAAAAGAATGCTATTGCAAAAACAAATGTGCCTATGGTGAAGAAGTGGAAAGACTCAAAACACTAAACTTATTTATGAAGGTATTAGCTACTATGAAAAAAGAATCATTTTAGGGACACAAAAATCTTTCTAAGTAATAAACTTGGGGGGATTTTTTTGTTTCTATCTATAAGGTCCCATAGTGTATAAAGTTATAAAAATGGGTAAATATATTATAAAATGACAAGGAAAGGTTTTGATGGTATGTATAAGGATTTAAATTCTTCTATTATAAAGGATTTTAAAAGCCTATATGATGAGGGTTATAGGTGTATATTATATGAGGTTGATGAAAGGGATAACCAATTTACCGTCCATTTAAAAAACTTTGAAAGGGAAGAGGTTAAAATCTTTAAATGTAACCCTGCTGATGGGGCTATCCTACAAAACTACATAGACAGATTGTCCTAGGAGATTTCTTTTAAGCCTATGGCAGGATGATATAAATTGGCAAAATATCAACAATCTTTGTTGAAGATACCTTTGCCTGTTGATACAATAGATATAAGGAGATTTCTAAAATATTAAGATATATTGTTAAAGCTAATACAAACCCAAGGGGGGATAGGAATGTTCTTTAGCAAAAAAAGGGAAATAGAAAAAATGAGGGAAGTGGTAGACAGGGTTGGGGATGGGGATTTAACCTCTAGGATACAGACCCAGGGAGATGCTAATTTACAAGAGCTAGGAGATTCTATAAATAAATTATTGTCCAATGTCAAGGAACTAGTGGGCAAGGTCCTAGTATCTAATCAGAAAACGGTCTCCTTTGCCCATGGCCTAGAGGAAAGTGCTAAATTTATTTATGATGCAGGAGAAGAAATTTCTGCTGCCATTATGGATATAGCCAATGGAGCTACAGACCAAAACCAGTCCCTTATAAATGCAAAGGAATATACTGCAAGGATTGAGGATGATATATTAAACATACTAAAGGAGTCCGAGGAGGCTCAAGAAATCTCTAACAATATGCTCCAGGAGGTAAGGGGGAGTATAGAGCATTTTGAGGTAACCCTAGAGAGATTAAGGGATAATACCAATTGGGTAATAAGTTTAGCTGAAAGCATAAGGGAATTGGAAAGGAATGCAGAAAAAATCCAGGAAATAACTACAACTGTATCCAATATAAGTGAACACACAAACCTGCTGGCCCTTAATGCCTCCATCGAAGCAGCCAGAGCAGGAGAGGCTGGTAGAGGTTTCGCTGTTGTAGCTGGCGAAGTAGGAAAACTAGCTGAGCAATCCTCTAACTCAGTAATGGAAATAGATGAAACCGTTAGGGGTATTACCGACCACATTAAAAATATAACCAGTGAAATAGATAGGGAAGTTGATGGAATGAGGGAAAATGTAGGAATAGTGGACCAGTGTCAACTTCAATTTAAGCATATAATAGAATCTACCGAAGGTACATCAAGGGCTGTAGACAGGATATATTTACTGGCAGAAAATGAAGCCCAATTAGTAAAGGAAGCCAATAAAGTAATTGAGGAGATTGCAGTCAATACGGAAAACTCAGTATCCTTCACTGAAGAGGCCGTAGCATCCACCGAAGAACAGACCACCTCCCTAAGTGTTATGTTTGACTCCATCCAGGAAATGGGACGGATGGCTGAGGAGGTCCAAGAGATTATAGACAGCTTTATAAAGCAATTTATGATTACGGGACAAATGAGAAATAAACTAGACAGGGCTACCAAGCTTATTGAAGAGATTGCAGGCCAAGAGATTGTAAGAGATGGTAGGGAAGGACAATTTGAATCCCTCCTCCAGGACTACTACAAAAGACACCATGGCTTTGATATATTGGGACTTTTGGACACAAAGGGAGATACTAAAATAATTATATCCGATGGTAAGAGGGTATCAGGGACACAGAACTTTTCCTTTAGACCCTTCTTTAAGAAATCAATTATGGGACAAACGGCTATTTCAGAACCCTATATTTCAATATATACCAATACCTATTGCGCTACCATAGCAGCACCAATTAGGGACAGGGATGGGAGTATAAAGGGAGTAGCCATAGGAAATGTGCCCCTAGAAGAATAGAAAGCAAATCCCCTAAGCAGGATAAGGCCTAGGGGATTTATTTATTCCTTATTAATCCTTTTCTTGTATTTGGCATCAGCCTCTAGGTGGTCCTCGTAGTACTGGTTAAAGACATGACCATCTTCCCCCATGACATAATACAAGTAATCATGCTTGTCGGGGTATAGGCTAGCATGGATAGAAGCCTTGGAAGGTGAAGCTATGGGTCCAGGGGGCAGGCCCTTATGCCTATAGGTATTAAAGGGGGAATCATCCTTTAAGTGGATGGTTAAAACCCTTTTTATATGTTCCTGACCCTTGCCTACACCGTAAATGACGGTGGCATCTATTTGCAAAATCATATCTATAGCCAACCTATTATAAATAACTCCTGCTATAGTGGCCCTCTCCTCATCATTATAGGCCTCTCTTTCAATTAGTGAGGCTATGGTCAAAAGTTCATGGAGGGATAGGCCCATCTCCTCTGCCCTTTGCCTGTACTCCTCTGTAAAAACACCCTCCATAGTATCTGCCATAGTGGCAACTATTTCATCAAGCCCTTGCTTTTTATTAAAGTGGTAGGTTTCAGGATATAGGTATCCTTCCATTTTGTAATGCAAATCATAAGTATCAAAATCCAAGCCCTTCTTCTCGTAGAGGGCCTCAGTTTCCTGTATAAATTCCTCAGCAGGACCTAGGCCAGCCTTTTCAATCCTATTGGCAATTTGATAAAGGGTAAAACCCTCAGGAATTGTTACAACAAGGGGGGTCTCGGGAACACCCTTTTCTAGGAGTTGGAATATATCGTCCAAATCCAAGCCCGTATCTATTAGATAGCTACCAGGCTTGATCTTTCTATCTACCCCTTCTTTCTTGGCCCTATATTTAAACCAAATTTTATTTTTAATTATATTTTTTTCTAGCAGGAGATCTGCCACATAGTTTAAGGAAACTCCTTCAGGAACCAGGACTTCAGTTGCCTCCTCATGGAAGGAGGTTGACAAATATGGGGCTATATATAAATAAGCCCCTACTACTATTATTATAAATAATAAAAAAATCCAGCCAGTAATCCTTCTCATACTCAAATCCCCCCAAAATAAAAGTCTAACTTTATTTTACCATTAAAAAAAAATGAAGCTACTATTATATTAATAATACCATAAAATCCAGATTAGGTCCTATTTCCTATGAGAAGGATGTAGGATTTTCTGTGTTTTTGTAGAAGGATTAATATAGGGCAAGAAAAAACAAAAGATTTTAATTATTTTGAAGGTATTTGTAATAAATTGGAGAATTAAACATACAAGGTAAATTACTCTTGGAGGGAGAAAAATGCTAGAACATTATGTCAGTATAGGATTTTTAGGAGTAATATTAATGCCAGTAGCCATATTCTTTTTAACACTTTTACAGGTGATAGGAAGGGATATAAGCATGATGATTTCACAGGAAAGACAAAAGCTTATATATATGGAAGACTTGGAAGAATCCACCCCCCTTTATAAATTAACAAAAAGCAAGTAAATCTATATTTTTATTAACAATGTACTAGTTTCTTGAATAAAATAAATTAAATGGGGTGACAATTCAAATATAATTACTTCATAAGGTTGGTGGATAAATTAAATGGATTGTTATATGTGTGGTCACAAGGAAACTAGCGGGGGAATAAAATTATTAGGCCAATACATTTGTAGAAATTGTGAGGAGATGTTAACTTCAATAGACATAGATGAAATCCTATATGATAAATATAAGGATAGGATAAAGGCAATATGGCAATTACATTTGCTAGCCATTTAAAAGGACTAGAAAAAGAACCGTTGAGGATGTTTTCAACGGTCTTTAAACTAGTCATTTTTTTATTAATGATCCCTTTTTCCAGGTCTTTGAATTGCCTCTTGGAGTTTTTCTCCTTTTTGTTTTTTGATTTCTTCTATAGAAATACCCAGCATTTGGGATATTTCTGCATCAGACCTCCTATTACTATAAGCTTTAATGAATTCCTTTAAATCCCTTATCATATTGCCCAAATAGGTCACCACCTTTGGCAAATTTTTAGGACTCATCTTAGGCATACTTAGCCTATCTTTTAGTATTTCTAAAAGTCAAACAATTTATACTTTTTAAATATAAAAGGATAAAATAGGTTTTTAGGCGAATTATAAATAACAGGGACATTACTATTTTACGGAGGTTGGTAAGATGTTACAAGAATCACCCTTATTAAATAGATTAATAGAAACACAAAAAGAAAAACTTGTACCCTTTCATATGCCTGGACATAAAAATGCCAGGATGTATAAAAATTTAAAAAAAAAGTTAATTTCCTTGGACACCACTGAAATACCGGGCCTGGATAATCTACATAAGGCCCAGGGGGTTATAAAAGAGGCCCAAGCAAGGGCGGCGGAGACCTTTGCCAGTGATGAGTCTTTTTTTATAGTAAATGGGAGTACCTCAGGAATCTATTCCATGGTCATGGCAATAAGTTGTCCAGGTGACAAACTTATAGTTGGGAGGAACTGCCACCAGTCAGTGGTACATGCTACAATACTAGGAGATATAGAGCCAGTGTATTTTTATCCGCAAATGGACAGGGAACAGGGGATAGCATTGGGGACCTCCCCCCAGGAGATAGAGGACAAAATAAAAGAGAATCCTGATGCCAAGGGGGTTTTGTTGACCTACCCCACCTACCATGGCTTTGCCAGTGACTTGGAGCAAATAGCCCAAATAGTCCACCAGGCTGATAAAATCCTCCTAGTGGACGAAGCCCATGGTGCCCACCTGGGGCTTAGTGATAGGCTACCCAAGTCAGCCCTAGCATGCGGTGCTGATATAGTGGTCCAGAGCATTCATAAGACCCTCCCCTCCTTAACCCAAAGCTCTATAATCCATGTCCAGGGGGACAGGGTGGATAGAGAAAAGTTAAAATTTATGTTAAGGTTAAACCAGAGCTCAAGTCCTTCATATATATTAATGGCCTCCTTGGACTTTGCCACTACAGTTTACAGGCAAGAGGGTAGGCAACTAATGGAAAGGTTAATCTACCATATAGATAGCTTTAGGAGGCAGGTGAAGGATATAGAGGGAGTTAAAGTCCTGGGAGAGGAAAGGCTGGGTCAAAAGCATATAAAGGCCATGGATATTACTAAACTTTGGATTAGTATGAAGGACAGGGGGATAAGTGGCTACCAATTGGAGGAAAGACTAAGGAAGGACTTTAAAATTCAAATGGAATTATCAAATATTTATGGCTCTCTGGCCCTGACATCTATTGGCAATGAAGGGGAGGATTTTAATAAATTGGCCAAGGCCTTGGATAAAATCTCCAAGGAGGAGGCAGGGGAGGAAATTTTAAGGATGCCCCCCTATTCCTATTCCATACCAAAGAGAAGGTATACACCTAGAGAGGCCCTATATATGGATAAAAAAAGGGTAAAGTTAGAGGATAGTGTAGGTAGGGTAAGTGGGGAATACATAACCCCCTATCCACCAGGAATACCCATCCTGTTGCCAGGGGAAATAATTGAGGCAGAGACTATAGACTATGTAAAAACCATGGTTAAACAAGGTATGGAGCTAACGGGCTTAAAGGACCATACCTGCCAATGGATAGAAATAATCTAATGGGGTGAAAGAATGAAAAGAGGCATATTTATTTCAATAGAGGGCTTGGATGGATCGGGAAAGAGTACTCAAATTAAGCTAATGGAGGACTTCTTCAAGGAGAGAAATTTTAAGGTCCTATTTACCAGGGAACCAGGGGGGACCAAGATAGGGGAGAAGCTTAGGGATATAATATTAGACAATGACCATAGGGAAATGGCCTATACAACAGAGGCGCTACTATATGCAGCCTCAAGGGGCCAGCATGTAAAAGAAGTAATCCTTCCCGCCCTAAAGGAAGGCAAGGTAGTATTAACTGATAGATTTGTAGATTCAAGTATTGCCTACCAGGGAGGGGGCAGGGGCTTGGGCGAGGAAAGGGTCAGGGAAATTAATGATTTTGCCACCTTAGGGCTAGAGCCAGACCTAACCATATTTTTTGATATAGCCCCCAAACTAACATTAAAACGGATTGAGGCAAAGGAAATAGACAGGTTGGAGGAGGAGGAAATAGGCTTTCATACCAGGGTCTATAATTCCTATTTAAATCTAGCAAGGAAAAATCCCCAAAGGATAAAAATAATAAGGGCCCAAGGGGATATACTTGAAATAAATAGGGCAATTAAAAAAATCCTTATAGAATTAATAGATAATATAGGAAACAAATAAAACAGCAAGGATTTCTTTCCTTTAAAAGCAAAATCTTTAATGGTATAATTAAAAAAAATCATGGCCTTAATACAAGTATGGGAAAAAGAAATAAATCATAGGGAGTTGAGGGAAATGAAGCTAATAGTCGCCATTGTTCATGATGAAGATGTAGGGGAACTTATAGAGGAATTAACCAAAGAAAGTTACCGGGTAACTAAGTTGTCTACTACCGGGGGATTTTTGCGGATGGGAAATACCACCCTATTAATTGGAATAGAGGACGACCAGCTAGATAATGTAATAGAGATAATAAAGGAAAAATGTGCTTGCAGAAGAGAAATCACAACATCCCCTGCCCCGCTGACAGGACCAACTGGTGTTTATATACCCCATCCCATAGAGGTAACCATGGGGGGGGCAACGATTTTTGTAGTAGACGTTGATAAGTATCTTAAAATATAGACTGCTAGCCTATTTTTAGAAGAGAGAGGGTTTAAATGGGTTTTAATCAAATACTAGGACAGGAAAGACTTAAAAAAAATCTAGAAAGAGCCCTAGAAAACCAGCAAGTAGTCCATGCCTACCTCCTCCAAGGGGAGGAGGGCCTGGGCAAGAGGGCAATAGCCCAGGAGCTGGCCAAGGGCATAGCCTGTAGAGGCCAGGGGAAAAGACCCTGCAATAGCTGTATCAGTTGCAGAAAGGTTGAGGGAGGAAACCATCCCGAGGTCAGGTGGATAGGGGGGGACAAGTCCATAGGAATTGAGGCTATTAGGCAAATACAGAGGGACTTTCAGAGGAAGGCCTATGAAGGCAGGAAAAAAGTTGCTATTATAGTCCAGGGGGACAAGATGACCATACAGGCACAAAATGCCCTTTTAAAAACTCTGGAGGAACCAGCCAAACATGGGACTATTATAATATTAACCGACAAAACCGCAAGCCTATTGCCAACAATTATTTCCAGATGCCAAAGGATAAAATTATACCCCCTTGCAAGGGAGACCATCAAGGACTTTTTAATTGAAGAAAAGGGCATAGAGCCAGAGGAAGCCAATCTTGTAGCCAGCCTATCCAAGGGGATTGTAGGAGAGGCATTAAAACTTATAGAGGATAAAGAATATAAAGAACGCAGGGACAAAACTATAGGGATAAGCAGGAGCTTAATTGATAAAAATCTTATTGGAGTATTGGAAGAAATTCAATTTTTCTTAGATGAGAGACAATATATTGAAGAAATTTTAGAGACCCTTTTAATATGGTATAGGGATATTTTAGTATATAAGACCACCAGGGATGACAAATATATAATTAACATTGACAGATTGGAGGAAATCTCCTACCAGGTGGAGGAGTTAACCATTAATAATATAAATCAAATGCTAGAAATTATTGACAAGGCCAAGGAGAATTTAAGGAGTAATATTAACTATAGATTAAATTTGGAAGCTATGCTTTTAAGGCTTAAAAAAAATATAGATAACTAGGGGAGGAAAACCCCTTTCATATAGAATTGGGAGGAAAAACTTATGGTAAAGATTGTGGGAGTGAGATTTAAAAAGGCTAAAAAAATATATTATTTTAACCCTGGCCAACTGGAAATTAAAAAGGGCAATTTTGTTCTAGTTGAAACCGCAAGAGGGATTGAATTTGGTGAGGTTGTAATAGGTCCAAGGCATATAGGCCAAGAAGATATTGTAGCCCCCCTTAAGGATGTTATCAGGATAGTAACTGACCAAGACATAAAAAAGCATGAAGAGAATAGGGAAAAGGAAGAAGAAGCCTTTGATATTTGCCTAGAAAAGATTAGCAAGCATGGTTTAGAAATGAAACTAATAGATGTAGAATATACCTTTGATAACAACAAGGTAATCTTTTACTTCACCGCTGATGGCCGGGTGGATTTTAGGGAGTTAGTCAAGGACCTGGCATCAGTTTTTAGGACCCGGATAGAGTTAAGACAAATAGGGGTAAGGGATGAATCCAAAATGATAGGGGGAATTGGCACCTGTGGCAAACCCCTATGCTGTGCTACCTGGCTGGGAGAATTTGAACCAGTTTCAATAAAAATGGCCAAGGAGCAAAGCCTTTCCTTAAACCCATCAAAGATTTCTGGAATATGCGGCAGATTGTTTTGCTGTTTAAAATACGAGCATGAGATGTACAAGGAAATACTGGAAAGGCTGCCCGGGGTGGGGTCCATAGTTGTTACCCCCCATGGGGAGGGGACAGTGGTAGAGACAAATATCCTAATGGAAAAGGTTAAGGTTAGGGTAAGAAATACTGATGAGAACACAGATGAAATTCACCTTTGTGGCCTAGAGGATATGAAGGAGCTCAAGGAAAAACGCGGTCTTAGGGAACAATTGGAATATGAAGAGGAAATACTTGATGAGGACCTAAAGAAATTAGAGGATGAGGAATAGAAGATATGGATAATATATTAAAGGCCCATGAGAGAATTGACGATTTGCAAGTAAATAACCTAAAAATCATACAAAACCCCAAGGGGTTTTGTTTTGGTATAGATGCTGTATTACTGGCTAATTTTGTAAAGTTAAAGAGAAATGCCAGGGTAGTGGATTTGGGAACGGGGACAGCTATTATACCAATTTTATTGGCAGGTAAAAGCAGGACAAGCCATATTATAGGCATAGAAATCCAAGAAGGGGTAGCCGATATGGCCAGGCGGAGTGTAAGATTAAATAAGCTGCAGGAAAGAATAAAAATAAAAACCATGGATTTAAAGTTGGCTACAGAGGTCTTGCCAGTTAATGATTTTGATATTGTTATATCCAACCCCCCATATATGCAGCCTGATGGCCTAATCAATCCTAGGGATACAAAGGCCATTTCCAGACATGAGATTAAATGTAGCCTAGAGGATGTGGTCAAAACAGCCTCCAGACTTTTAAAACACCTGGGAAAGTTTTTTATGGTGCATAGGCCCCAAAGGCTGGTAGATATCATGGTTAATTGTAGAAAATATAAACTAGAACCCAAAAGAATACAATTTATCCATCCAAGCTATGACAAGAAACCAAACCTCCTATTAATCGAATGTCGCAAGGCTGCAAAGGCAGAGGTGAAAATACTAGACCCCCTCTATGTCTATAATAAAGAAGGGGAATATACCCAGGATATTTACCATATATACGGTAAAAAACTATTGGAGGAGGGAGGGGATAGGCATGAGTAAAGGAAGACTATATATTTGTCCCACCCCCATAGGGAATTTGGAAGATATAACCCTAAGGGCCCTAAGAATTTTAAAAGAGGTGGACATTATTGCTGCCGAGGATACCCGACGGACTTTACAATTATTGAGACATTTTGATATAGAAACCCCCTTGATTAGCTACCACCAACATAATGAAAGGGCCCAAAGCCAAAATATAATCCAAAGACTTTTAGAGGGTCAAGAGCTTGCCCTAGTATCTGATGCCGGAATGCCGGGCATATCAGACCCTGGGGAGATTTTAATTAAAAGGGCTATAGAGGAGGGAATAGTTGTAGAACCCTTGCCTGGGGCTACAGCAGGAATTCTGGCCCTAGTGGGATCCGGACTGGATACTACAAGTTTTGCCTTTGAGGGTTTTTTGGATAGGAAGAGGGCCAGGCGGAGGGAAAGACTAGAGAAAATAAAAACAGAGGATAGGACTTTGATTTTTTACGAGGCACCCCATAGGATAAGGGAAAGCCTAAGAGATATGCTGACCATCCTTGGTAACCGCAGGGCTGTGGTGGCTAGGGAACTGACAAAAAAATACGAAGAATTTATCCGGGGTTCCCTTGATGACCTTGTCCAACACTTCCAAGACAAGCCCCCCAGGGGAGAACTAGTAATCCTATGCCAGGGGATGGAGGCCGAGGAATTGGAGGCAAGGAAGAGGGAAGCCCTTGGAGAAATCTCCATTAGGCAACATGTTATTTTGACAATGGAAGAGGGCAATAGTAAAAAGGAAGCCATAAAAAAAGTAGCCCAAATTCGAGGGCTGCCAAAATCTCAAGTATATAAAAAAACCATAGATATCGATATTTAATATCTATGGCTTTTTTATTCTTTTCTTATTTTTTACGATAAATCTCTAATACATTCAGCGCAGATATTTTTGCCCTTATATACTTGCACATCCTTTGCATTTCCACAAAATATACAGGCGGGCTCGTATTTTTTAAGTAAAATACTCTCCCCATCTACATAAATTTCTAGGGCATCTTTTTCTGCAATGTTTAGTGTTCTCCTCAACTCAATGGGCAGAACAATTCTACCTAGTTCGTCGACTTTTCTAACAATGCCTGTTGACTTCAAGACTAAATCTTCCTTTCTCTTATGATATTAATAATGGGTCAATTGAAAGAATTTTAAGAAGCAAAATTCGACAATATAAAACACCAAATAAAATAATACCAGATATGACATAAAAAGTTAACGAAGCTTTAATATATAATTACATAATTAATCAAAAATGAAACAAAATAGGACAAATGTATCATTTTACCTATAAAATCCTTTATTTGTAACCCTTAACCATATCATGCTTTAAATCCCATAAATCCTGGGATAGGTCAACTTTATAGAGGTGGGGCCGGGTAAAACGCTTATATTCAGGCCATAGGGTGTCCAGTTCTGTAGCCGCATAGGCCTTAACCTCTGCAGCAGTTTTCCTAGGATAAACTAATTTTCCATCCTCATAAATGGGGATTAGCATTTCCCTGAGGCTATATTGGGAGAAGGTTTTTCTTTTCCATGTATATATGGGGTCAAAGATAGTCAAGGGTTCCTCTATGTTAATTTCTTCTCCTTCTAACATTATCAGGTCTGCCTGGGCCATCTGACCCTGCCTATCATAGATTCTAACAACCTTCTTATAGCCGGGATTAGTAATCTTGCTAGGGTTTTCAGAAATTTTAATCCTAGCTACTATCTCCCCCTCCTCTTCAATGGCAGAGAGCTTATAGACACCACCTAGGGCTGGACACTTGCTAGAGGTAATAAGGTTAGTTCCTACCCCCCAGCCATCAATAGCTGCTTCTTGCATTTTTAAACTATTGATAACATCCTCATCCAAATCACTGGAGGCTACTATAGAGGCCTCTGTAAAGCCTGCATCATCTAGGAGTTTCCTGGCCTTCTTAGACAAAAAGGCAATATCTCCCGAATCAATCCTAATACCCTTGGCCTTGTAGCCACGGTCCCTCAAATCTTCAAAAACCTTGATGGCATTAGGGACCCCACTTTCCAAAACGTCATATGTATCAACCAATAGGAGGCAATTATCTGGATAAACATCAGCATAGGCCTGGAAGGCTTGCAATTCATCATCAAAACTCTGAATCCAACTATGGGCCTGGGTACCCACAACAGGAATATCAAATTTTTTACCGGCCAAAACATTAGAGGTGGAAGAACAGCCTCCAATATAGGCAGACCTGGCCCCATAAACCCCAGCATCGGGACCCTGGGCCCTCCTTAGGCCAAACTCAAAGACATCATCCCCCTTAGCCGCCTGGCAAATCCTCGAGGCCTTAGTGGCAATAAGGGACTGGAAGTTCATAATATTTAATAGGGCAGTTTCTATTAATTGGGCCTCAAAACAGGGGCCCTTAACCCTAATAACAGGTTCATTTGGAAACATAATAGAACCCTCAGGAACCCCATACATTGTTCCAGTGAATTTAAAATTTCTTAGGGCATTTAAAAAGTCCTCCCCAAAACCCAGGTCCCTAAGATAGCTTAAGTCCCCTTGGGAAAATTCTAAATTCTCCAGATAATCTATTAATTGTTCAATCCCGGCTACAATGGTATAACTACTATTACAGGGATTTTTTCTGAAAAAATAATCAAAAACCACTACATTATTATGGATGCCATGCTTTAGGTAGCCATTCATCATGGTTAATTGGTAAAAATCTGTCAGCAAAGCAAGATTTCTCATCTTTTTCCTTCCTTTCAGCCCTTGACAAAGGGCTATTTTTTAAAGTTTGGTAAAGGCAGATCCCTATATATGAGATTTTAATTGATAAAGGCAGAAAATTCAAGGGCAAGCATATAGGTGGCGACCATGTCATAACATATATAAACATCAGTAAAAGAGGGATTGTCTATGAATATTATATGGTTACTTATGATATTTTTCAGTATGTTGGTGGCCATTGCCGGTGGGAAGATAGAAATAATAAATGATGTTATCATAAAGGACAGCCAGGAGGCAGTGATCTTTGCCATGGGCCTTATAGGCATCATGTCTGTCTGGCTAGGCCTTATGAAAATTGCCCACAAATCTGGCCTACTCCGGAGGATTGCATCCTTGACAAGGCCCATAAACAGACTTCTCTTTCCGTCAATACCCCCTAATCATCCTGCAGCAACAGCTATTATGATGAATATGCTGGCAAATATGTTTGGGGCGGGAAATTCTGCCACAGCCTTAGGTATTAAGGCAATGGAAGAACTACAGGAGATTAACCCCAACAGGGAAAGGGCCAGCAATGCAATGTGTATGTTCCTGGTCATTAATATGTCATCAATTCAAATAATCCCATTAACGGTATTAAAATTAAGGGGGGATGCCGGCTCCCTAGCCCCTACGGAAATTATAGGCCCCTCCCTAGTTGCCACCACCATATCTACCCTGGCAGGAATCCTAGCCTGTAAGCTATTGGAGGGGGTGGGCAAATGACGAATTTTATCAGCATACTTTCAATAGCTGCCATCCCCATGATGATTTCTATTATACTGGCCCATGGTTTAATTAAGGGAGTAAACCTTTACGAAGCCTTTGTGGAAGGGGCCAGGGAGGGCTTTAAATCAGCCATCAGGGTCATGCCCCATTTAATTGCAATATTTTTAGCTATAGGCCTTATGAGGAGGTCTGGGGCCATGGAAATAATAGTGGCATTATTGACCCCCCCTATGGACAAAATAGGAATACCCCCAGGGCTAGGGCCCTTGATTTTTATGAGGCCCATATCCGGTAGTGGGTCCCTGGGGATTTTAAGGGATATTTATCTTACCCATGGGGCAGATTCCTTTATAGGCAGGCTGGCCTCTACCATGATGGGGTCGGCTGAAACCATCTTTTATACCATGGCTGTATATTTTGGGGCTGTGGGGGTAAAATATTCACGTCATACCCTACTAGCGGCCCTAATATCTCATATGGCGGCTGTTTTTGCCTCTATAATAATTTGCAAAATAGTATTCCTTCCCTGATAATTGCAGCCTATTGACATATGGGGTATAATTTTATATAATAGGGTATAAAATAAGGCATTAAGAAGGCTAGATAAAAAGGTAATGATGGGAAGAGTAGGTTTATTAATCTAGGGATAGAGAGCCAGGATGGGTGGGAACTGGTACTAGGAAATTTACCAAAGATGGCCCCAGAACCTCGTAATTGAGACCCCCCATGGGGGAGTTTAGATTATGACGGGATTGCAAACGTTAAATTGCAAGATGATAAAATCCTTAAATCCTGTTAAGTTTAGGGATAGGAGGTCATTTGCTGAGTTGGTTCTCGTGAGGGGACCATAAACTAGGGTGGTAGCATGAGGAGGACTCATCCCTATACTGATAACAAGGTGTAGGGATTTTTTAATTCATTAAAAGCTAAAGTAGGAAGGGGATAGGCCTTAAGGGAAAAAGGAGGAAAATATGAGTAAAAAAACTTTTTATTTGACAACACCAATTTATTACCCCAGTGCCAAGCTACATATTGGCCACACCTATACAACTGTGGCTGCAGATGTCTTAGCACGTTTTAAACGTTTTACGGGTTATGATGTAAAATTTTTGACCGGAACCGACGAACACGGGGAAAAAATTCAAAATGCCGCCCGGGAACAGGGTATGGAACCCAAGGAATATGTAGATGAAATAGTAAGCGACATCAAGGACATATGGAAGAAGATGGATATATCCTATGACATTTTTATCCGTACTACTGACCAACACCATATCAAGAGTGTCCAGGAGATTTTCCAAAGACTATATGATAAGGGGGATATATACAAGAGCCAATATGAGGGTTGGTACTGTACCCCCTGCGAATCTTTTTGGACTAAGACCCAATTAAAAGAGGGGGACCTATGCCCAGATTGTGGACGACCATCAGAGCTTGCCAAGGAGGAAGCCTATTTCTTTAAACTATCCAAATATCAGGATAGGCTAATCCAATACTACCAAGACCATCCAGAGATATGTCTGCCGGAGTCTAGGAAAAATGAAATGCTCAACAACTTCCTAAAACCCGGCCTAGAGGATTTGGCAGTATCTAGGACAAGCTTTGACTGGGGGATACCAGTCCCCTTTGATGAGGACCATGTTATTTATGTATGGATTGATGCCCTATCCAACTATATTACAGCCCTAGGTTATGGGACAGACCAGGAGGAAAAATACGAAAAATACTGGCCTGCCAATGTCCATATTATGGCCAAGGAGATTATTAGATTCCACACCATTATTTGGCCAGCCATGTTAATGGCCCTGGAGGAACCCCTCCCCAGGATGGTTTATGGTCATGGTTGGATTATGTTTGGGGATGACAAAATGTCTAAATCCAAGGGAAATATAGTTTACCCAGACCCCCTAATTGATAGGTATGGCCTAGATGCCCTAAAGTACTACCTGTTAAGGGAGTTTACCTTTGGCTATGATGGTACCTATACTAACTCTAGCTTTGTCAGCAGGTATAATGCCGATTTATCCAATGATTTAGGAAATTTAGTAAGTCGTACTATTAGTATGATTGAAAAATACAATGGGGGCATTATTCCCCAAAACAAGGTTGAGGAAGAAGTAGACAAGGACCTAAAGGAGCTTGCAACCGGCCTTGCTGGCAGGGTAGAAGAAGCCATAGATGGCCTACAATTCCACCAGGCCCTAGAGGAGATTTGGAAATTTATCCGCAGGGTAAATAAATACATAGATGAAACTACCCCCTGGATATTGGCTAGGGAAGACAAGCATAAGGCAAGGCTGGATACCGTCCTTTATAATTTGGCCGAGAGTATCCGTATTATTTCTGTAATCCTACAGCCCTTTATGGGTAAGACAAGCCGTAGGATATGGGTCCAACTAGGTATAGATGAAGGCCAGGGAACCAATTGGGAGGATATATTGACCTTTGGTAAAATCCCCACAGGTATAAAGGTAAAAAGGGGGGAAATCCTCTTCCCAAGACTAGACTTAGACAAGGAAGTAGATGAGCTGGCCAGGGTCAATGACGAATATTTCAAAAAGATAAACAAAATTCCCCAGGAAGAAGAAGCTGTGGAGATTGTAGCCAAGGAGGAAATTACCATAGAGGATTTTGACAAACTAGAATTAAGATTGGCCAAGGTCCTAAAGGTAGAAAAGCATCCCAATGCCGATAAACTCCTAGTCCTACAGTTAGAAGTTGGCAAGGAAAAGAGGCAGGTAGTATCGGGTATTGCTGAATTTTATAATCCCCAAGACCTGGTGGGCAAGTCCCTTATTTTAGTTGCCAATTTAAAGCCAGTTAAACTAAGGGGAATAGAATCTCAAGGAATGATATTGGCCGCCTCTACAGATAAGGATTTAGCGGTGGCTACCATAGATGGCAAGATTCCTTCAGGTACAATAGTCAATTAAAGGAGGAAGATAGAGATGGAAAAGGGAAAACTATCTATTCATAGTGAAAATATATTTCCAATTATTAAGAAGTGGCTATATTCAGACCATGATATCTTTGTCAGGGAGATGATTTCCAATGCCTGTGATGCCATAAGCAAAATTAGAAGGCTAGACAGTTTGGGAGAGGCAGACCTAAAAGGGGAGAAGGATTTTGAAGTAAAAGTATTCTTAGATCCAGTTAAAAAGACCCTAAAGTTCCTAGACAAGGGTATTGGAATGACAGAAGAGGAAGTAAAAAAATATATTAACCAGATAGCCTTTTCTGGAGCAAAGGACTTTATCGAGACCTATGAAAAACAAGGGCAGTCAGAGCAAATTATAGGACATTTTGGCCTAGGATTCTACTCGGCCTTTATGGTGGCAGACAGGGTAGAAATAGATAGCCTATCCTATAGGGAGGGGGCCCAGGCTGTTAAGTGGACCTGTGATGGGGGAACAGACTTTGAAATGGGCAAGGGCAAGAAAAGATCCAGGGGGACAGAGATAACCCTCCACCTAGGCCAGTCGGGCAAGGATTTTCTGGATGAGTATAAACTAAGGACAACAATAGAAAAATACTGCTCCTTTATGCCCTACCCCATTTACCTAATAGTTACGGATAAAGAGGGGGAAAGGGATGAAGAGGGCAATCTTATAATTACTGAACCGGAGCCCTTAAACAATGTATCCCCCTTATATTTAAAGCAACCAATTTCCTGTACTGATGAAGAATATATAGACTTTTACAAGGAAACCTTTAGGGAATTCCAAGAACCCCTATTTTGGATTCATTTAAATATGGACTATCCCTTTAACCTAAGGGGTATCCTTTACTTTCCAAAATTAAACTTAGAATTTGACAGCATGGAGGGTAGGATTAAACTCTATAATAATCAAGTTTTTGTGGCTGATAATATAAAGGAGGTTATTCCTGAATTCCTACTCCTATTAAAGGGTGTTATAGATTGTCCGGACCTACCCCTGAATGTATCTAGGAGCTTCCTACAAAATGATGGTTTTGTAAAAAAGGTATCTAATTATATAAGCAACAAGGTATCAGACAAGCTAAAGGAGCTCTTTAATGATGATAGGGATAATTTTGAAAAGTTTTGGGATGATATAAGTCCCTTCGTAAAATATGGCTATATAAAGGATGAAAGCTTTTATAAAAAGGTGGAGGACCTAATATTATATAAGACTACGGCTGGTGATTACCTAAGCCTGAAGGAGTATCTGGAAAAGTATGAGGAAAAACTGGGTAAACAGGTTTACTATGTATCAGACCCCCAGCAACAGGCCCAATATATTAAAATGGTCAAGGATTATGGTGGGGAAGCTGTCATATTGGACCATATGATAGATTCTGCCTTTATAACCCATGCCGAAATGAAAAATCAGGGACTTCAGTTTAAGAGGGTAGATTCAGATCTTTCAGAATTTATCAAGGATAAGGATGAGGCAACAAACAAGGAAGATGGGGATAAATTAGAAAAAATCTTTAGGAAGCTCTTGGCCAATAATGAATATAAAATCCAATTAAAAAACTTCAAATCCCAAGATATAGGAAGCATGATTATATTGTCAGAGGAAAGTAGAAGGATGCAGGAAATGATGAAGCAGTATAATATGGCCGGCATGGACCCAGGCATGATGCCCAAGGAAGAAGTCCTGGTCCTAAATAAACAAAATAGCCTGGTCCAGCATATTTTGGAGAAGGGGTCAGAGGAAGACCAGGAGACAGAACTTATAGCAAGACACCTATACGACCTGGCCTTACTTAGCCACAAACCCCTCTCACCAGAGGAACTTACCGACTTTATTAGCCGGAGCAATGAAATTATGAAAAAAATGATAGAAAAATAAGGTTAGGCCAAAGGAAAATAAAAAAACCTTTGGCCTTTTTTATGTTGAAAGCAACTGCTTTTATAAAGTATACTATAGGAGTACGGAGAAGAGACACTAGTTATTTCCATGAAATAAAAGGAGGTAAGAAAAATGTTGAAAAAAGTCACAATTCGAATTGCAAAACTATTTGCAGGACTCTTTCTCTACGCAGTGGGTATAGTTCTGACAGTTAATGCAAGTCTTGGCTTGGCCCCCTGGGAGGTATTCCACCAGGGAATTGCCAGAACAATTAATATTACCATGGGTCAGGCAAGTATAGGGGCGGGACTGATTTTTGTAATTATAAATAGCTTTATAGGGGAGAAGATAGGCTGGGGGACCCTAGCCAATATGCTATTTATAGGAATCTTTATGGATATACTAATGCTAAATAATATCATACCCTCCTATGAGGGCTTCCTGGCCAGATTAATTATGCTATTTATAGGGATTTTTGTTGTAGCAGTAGCCACAGTTTTCTATATAGGGGCCGGCCTTGGGTCTGGACCCAAGGATGGGATAATGGTAGCCCTCAACAAAAAAACTGGCAAGTCCATTAGATTAATAAGAAACTCCATAGAAATTACAGCCCTCATACTTGGCTTTTTAATGGGGGGTCACGTTGGTCTAGGAACAGTAATTACCTCCTTAACTGTAGGTTTTATTATGCAATTTACCTTTAAAATTTTTAATTTTGATGTGGCTGTAGTAGAACAAAGATTTATTGATGATGATATAAGGCATATAAGGGGATTATTTAAAAAGGAAGAAGACTCCTCTGCAAGCAATGACAGTTAATTACAACTATGTAAAATAAAGTAGAAATTAAGGGATTAAAGACCTAATTAATTTAATTCAAAAGGAATAAAGCTAGAAATGTCGAAGTTAAAATATGGCAAGAATGCATATCAGGAATGCTCTGATAAATCATATAGGTGAAAGAGGGATCCTTCTATGATGCTAAAAAATCAACTTGATAGAATTTTAGGGGAGATTCAGAAATCACTAGAGGAAAAAAACTCCCATGTTGAAAGAATTATACAATTAAATGAGGAAAATATCCTTCGTAATCAAAAAATAGTTAGGCTATCAGAGGAAGCAAGGGCTGTAGACCAGAGGATAATTTCAGCCTTAAAGCAAATAAAGGGTAATTATTTGGCTATTATAGAAATCCTTGTAAGGCTAATTGAAGTAAGCGATCCCGATACCCATGGCCACTGTGGCAGGGTCAAGGATATAGCCATGGCCATTGCAAGGGACTTAAACTTACCAGAGGCAGATATTGTCAACCTGGAGCTAGCTGGCCTCCTCCATGATATAGGTAAGATAGGCATACCCCCAGAGATTTTAAACAAGGGGGGCAAGCTAACGGAGGAAGAATACGAAATAGTCAAGAAGCACCCGGAGATTGCTTCTAATATTTTGGGAGATGCAAACTTCCTAGAGGATAGTAGAAAGATTATCTATCAACATCATGAAAGGGTGGATGGAAAGGGTTACCCTCAACAACTAGAAAGTGAAGAAATAGAATTGGCTGCCAAGGTTTTGGCTGTAGCCGATGCCTATGATGCTATGACTAGCAGAAGGCCCTATAGGGAAAAGCCCCTTACAAAAAAAGAGGCTATAGAAGAATTAAAAAAATGTAAGGGTAGCCAATTTGATACAAAGGTTGTCAAGGCCTTTATAGATTTGTTAAATCGCAGGGAAGAATTATTTATCAAAGATAGCGGGGAGGCTATGGGTTAGAAATATTAACTAAAATAAGGCTATAGATTTTAATAAAACAATCTGGTATAATCAACTTCAGATGATATCATAAATTGAAGCTCAGTTGAGGACGTGAATAAGATGAAGAAGTTTTTTAAGGTTTTTACTATAGCCTTTGTGTGTTTTACAATATTATTTTCTGGGGCCTTTATGGGATTTAGGGCTTTTATGAGAGACAACCATGTGGGAGCCAATGACAACCCACCCATAAGGGAGGAGGACCCCGATAACCCTTTTGAAACCGGAGGCCAGGACCAACTAAAGAGGGCCTATTCAAAAAGCAAGAGGGTTAATTTTGTGCTCTTGGGTCTAGAGGAAGTACGTAGTGACACCATGATGTTTGTTTCCTTTGACCCAAAATCCAAGGACCTGGATATTATATCCATCCCCAGGGATACCTACTATCCCAGGGTGGGCTATGACGGTCCAGGTAAAAAGAAGATAAATGCAGTCTATGGGGACCACGGAGCAACAGGAGTTAAGTCCGTTGTTAGCGATTTGCTCCTAGATGTTCCTGTGGATTATTATATTACCCTAACTTATAAGGGGGCGGCATCTATAGTAGAGGCCATAGGTGGGGTACCAATAAACATCCCCTCACCAGGTATGCGTTATACTGATAAATATGACGACCCACCCCTATATATTAACTTTCCGCCAGGCCCCAGAGTTTTAAATGGGGAGGATGCGGTCAAGTTTTTAAGATATCGTAAGGCAGACAAGGGCAGTGGTGCCCTAGACAGGGATGGGGACTTGGGTAGGATTAAGGCCCAACAGGAATTTATACAATCGGCCCTAAGGCAGGCATTAAAACTGGGCAACTTACCCGGCTTCGTATCGGGAACCTTCAGGTTTGTAAAAACCGACATGGAGTTACAGGACGTGATGAAACTGGCATCCAATGCCATATCCCTAGATTTAGACAGGGTTTCAATGACCACCCTGCCGGGGGAGCCCAAATATGTCCAAGGCCTATCTTACTTCTTTAACGATCCGGAGGAAACCAGAAAAATCCTCCTAGACATATATGGGGTCAAAGAGGATAATTATTCAGAGGAATTATTATCGGAGGAAAGGTAAATATAAAACAAATCAGGCTCATCCTAGGATGAGCCTTTTAAATTACTTAACTTTATTTAAGAGGAGGTTAGCTATTTCATATACATTGCCAGCCCCCATGGTTATAACCAAGTCACCTGCCTCTATATTTTCATAAACATAGCTTGCTATATCATGGAAGTCCTTAATATAGAGGGCCTTTAATTCTGGATTTATCAGCTCTACCAGATTGTTACTATTCACTTCCTTATTGTCTACTTCCCTAGCAGCATAAATATCTGTAATGATAATATGGTCAGCAATGTCAAAGGCCGAGGCAAAATCCTTTAGGAGGGCCTTGGTCCGACTATAGGTATGGGGTTGGAAAATAGCCCATATCTTCCTATGGGGATATTGCTTGGCAGCCTCTAATGTTGCCCTAATCTCCACGGGATGGTGGGCATAGTCATCAATAATCTTGGCCCCCTTTAGCTCTCCCAAAATATCAAACCTACGGTGGATTCCCTTGTATTTGCCAATATGCTTACCTATGGTTTCACTATCTATCCCAAGGATATGGGAGGTAGCAATGGCAGCCAAGGCATTATAAATATTATGCAAGCCAGGAACCTTTAAATGAAAGTCTCCAAAATATTGTCCCTTATAGTTTACCTGAAAACTTGGAAGGCCCTCACTGTCAAAAACAATCTTCTGGGCCATAAAAAGAGCCTCCCTATCAATTCCATAGCTAATAAGGTTACAACTGGCAACCTTAGAAACCTCCCTTACTTCCTCATCATCTGTGCAGGCAATTAAAAATCCCTCCCTGGGTACCAGGGCCACAAACTTCTTAAAGGCCTCCTTTATATGGTCAATATCCCTATAGTAGTCCAAATGGTCCTCATCAATGTTTAGGATTATAGCAATAAAGGGAAAAAACTTCAAAAAACTTTCTACATATTCGCAGGCCTCAGTAATAAAGACCTGGCTTTTACCAATCTTAATATTGCCCCCTATATCATCTAGCTCCCCCCCCACTAAAATAGTGGGGTCTAGGCCAGAATACTCCATCAATAGGGAAATTAAGGAGGTGGTAGTGGTTTTGCCATGGCTACCTGCCACAGCGATGGCCTTGTCATACCCTTGCATTATTTCTCCCAGGATTTCTGCCCTATCCATCTGGGCAATCCCCAGCTCCTTCCCACGGACCCTTTCTGGATTATCCTCCCCAATGGCCGCACTATAGACTATTAAGTCAGGACCTTGTATATTGTCTTTCCTATGGCCAATAAAGATCCTGGCCCCGTGTTTCCTTAATTTTTCCAATATATTTGAATCCCTAATATCTGAGCCTGATACCTGATAACCATGCTTTAAAAGAATTTCAGCTATGGCACTCATACTAATACCGCCAATGCCTATCAAATGTATATGCTTGATTCTAGTTTCCTTTGAATTAAAAGAAATCATAAATTTCGCCCCTCTGCAATAAGCTATCCCATTGTCCTCTTTATCTTAGTCTTACCAGAATACTAGAATAATAGAACAAATCTGGATTAAATAGATAAGTATGTATAAATGATTTTACCCCTACTAATATTAATACGAAACTCTGCCCAATATAATAACATAAATATTATGGGCTTGCACATAATTGGAGGGGCTTAAAATATTTCCCCCTTGAAGATAATGAACAGAAACCATATAATTAGATATAATATTCATGATAGGGGGAACCATTCCTATGATAAAGTTAAAAAGAAACGAAAGAATTGGGGCTATGATGAAAATTTTGGGGGAAAGGCCCAACCAAATTATACCATTGAAATATTTTACAGAAAAATTTTCAGTGGCAAAATCAACAATTAGTGAGGATTTAAAGCTAGTTAGACTATCCATGGAAAAAACAAAACTAGGCCAGGTCAAAACCATATCAGGGGCCTCCGGTGGGGCAATATATATCCCCATGGTGAGCAGGGAAGAGACAAGGGAGATTTTGGAGGATATTTCTGGTCATTTAATTAACAAGGACAGGATTTTACCCGGGGGTTTTCTATATATGACGGATATAATCTATTCACCTAGGCTTATGTATAAATTGGGCAAGGTCATGGCCAGCCAATTTAACTATGAAAATGTAGACTATATTATAACTGTAGAAACCAAGGGGATTCCCCTAGCCCTTATGGTGGCAAGGACTATGAATTTGCCCCTAGTTATCCTAAGAAAGGACAATAAGGTTACAGAGGGGTCCACAGTAAGCATAAACTATATTTCAGGGACCAGTGGTAAAATTCAGAAGATGTCCCTGTCTAGGCGGGCCATAGCACCCAACTCCCGCGTAATAATCATAGATGATTTTATGAAGGCGGGAGGAACGGCCAAGGGCATGATGGACATGATGAAGGAATTTGATACCCAGGTGGAGGGGATAGGGGTCTTTATTAGCACTAGGCAACCTGAAAAAAAGCTAGTAGAGGAATACACTTCCCTCTTAATCCTAGAGGATATAGAGGAGGAGGAGGGGCTTATAAAATTTACCCCCAATTCCCTACTAACAGCAGAAAAATAGGCCCCATTGATAATAAAAAAATAAAATTCCAAATAAATTAAATCCAGCTGAGATTGTTAATAATTAGTCATCTTATCCTTATTTAACCATGGTAAAAAAGCATTATTATAACAAATTATCTATTATAAGAAGGAAATTAGAAATTTATGGAGAACTAAAGTAAGTAACCCTCAATTAATCATAGTACCATGCATAGATTTATGCACAACCTAGTAATGGCATAAGGAAGGTGGTGAAGGACATATGGATGTAACCGATGTAAGAGTTAGAAAGATGTCAATGGAAGGAAAAATGAAGGCGATAGTTTCTGTTACCTTTGACAATGAGTTTGTTGTTCATGACATCAAAATCATCGAAGGACAGAACGGCTTATTCATTGCAATGCCAAGCAGAAAAATGGGGGAAGGGGATTTTAGGGATATAGCACATCCAATTAATTCCGAAACAAGAGCAAAGATTCAGGAAGCAATTTTCCAAGAGTATGAAAAACTCAATGAAGAAAAAGAAACAGAAGAAGAAGAATTTGTAACAATTAGTGAAGCCAACCACGCATAGTACAAAGAAGGGAGCCTTAGGAAGGGGCTCTTTTCTTTATTTTTTTATCTTTACTTTAAAATCTGAAGAATTTTGGAAAAAAGGTTTATTATTTGTTGAAAATATAATAAACTATTAAAGGGAAATACTAATAAAAATGTTGTGAACTATAACAGGTGGTGTAAAAATGAATTTGCAAGTAGTTATTTTGGCAGCGGGGGCGGGTAGTAGGATGAAATCCAAGCTTCCCAAGGTTTTACATAAAGTCTGCGGCCAAGCAATGCTTCATCATGTTCTTGATGGGGCTAAAAGTGCTGGCATAAAGGACTGCATAACCATAATAGGCCACGGGGCAGAGGAGGTCAGGGCCAGTCTAGATAGTAATATAAAGACAGTTGTCCAAGAAAACCAGCTGGGGACAGGCCATGCAGTTAAGATGGCCTATGATATGCTTATAGGAGAGGGGACCATATTAGTTTTAAATGGTGACGGCCCCCTTATAAGGGAAGAGACCCTAAGGCAATTAATTGACTTCCATCATGGGGGTGGCTACAAGGCTACAGTCTTGACGGCAGACCTAGAGGACCCCTATGGTTATGGCCGTATTGTCAGGAAAAATCAAAATCAACTTTATAAAATTGTCGAAGAAGGGGATGCAAGCCAGGAGGAAAAGGAAATTAGGGAAATTAACTCCGGTCTTTACTGCTTTGACGCCAAGAGCCTAAGAGAGTCCCTCTTTAAAATTACCAATAAAAATGTCCAGGGGGAGTATTACATAACTGATAGCCTGGGAATTATTATGGATATGGGGGGGCAAGTAGGCCTATATAAAACAAAGGACCAGGAGGACATTATGGCTGTAAACACTAGGCAGCAGTTGGCCCAGGTAGAAGCCATTATGCAAAGGAGAATTAACCAGACCCATATGGACCAGGGAGTTACTATCATTAGGCCAGACCAAACCTATATAGAAAAAGGAGTTGAAATTGGCCAGGATGTTATAATATATCCCGGCTCCATACTAAAGGGAAAAACAAGGATAGGGCCAGCCTGTACTATTGGTGCAAATACAACAATAGAGAATTCTACAATAGGGGCCAGGGTAAATATTCAAAATTCTACTATAATAGATAGCCATCTTGGCCATGATTGTAATATAGGACCCTATGCCTACCTACGGCCCAATTGCCGTATTGGTAACCATGTTAAACTTGGAAGTTTTGTTGAAGTGAAAAACTCCCTTATGGGGGACTATTCCCAGGCTTCCCACTTGGCCTACATAGGGGATGCTGAAATAGGCCAGGATGTAAACATAGGCTGTGGGGTAGTTTTTGTAAACTATGATGGCAAAGACAAGCACAAGGCTACTATAAAAGACTATGCCTTCATAGGGAGCAATTGCAATATAATAGCACCTGTAACTGTGGAAGAATCAGCCTACATAGCCAGCGGGTCCACCATAACCAGAGATGTGGGGGCCGGGGATTTAGCTGTGGGCAGGAGTAGGCAGGAAAACAAAAAAGGATGGGTAAGGAGAAAGGGTTTATTGAAAACTAGGGAGGAATAATGCGAAATGAACATCAGAGGAAACGAGATTAAGGTTTTTTGTGGTAATGCTAATCCCGCATTGGCAGAAGAAATAGCAAAGGAACTTAATGTACCCCTGGGAGATTGTGTAGTGGGGAACTTTAGTGATGGGGAAATTGCTGTAAACATAGATGAGACGGTAAGAGGGGCGGATGTATATGTAGTCCAACCCACCCACCCTCCGGTAAATGATAACCTTATGGAATTATTAATCTTAATAGATGCATTAAAAAGGGCCTCTGCCGGGAGGATTACAGCTGTCTTACCCTATTATGGATATGCCCGCCAGGACAGGAAGGCAAAGGCAAGGGACCCCATTACTGCCAAATTAGTAGCCAATCTAATAACAACAGCAGGGGCAGACAGGATCCTAACCATGGACCTGCATGCAGCCCAGATACAGGGATATTTTGATATACCAGTGGACCACCTATTGGGAATGCCCATCTTGGTAAAATATTTTCAAGAAAAGAATCTTGATGACATAATTGTAGTTTCTCCAGATTTGGGAAGTGTCACAAGGGCTAGAAACTTCGCAAATTTCTTGGATGCACCCATTGCAATCATTGACAAAAGGCGACCAAAGGCAAATGTATCCGAAGTCATGAATATCATAGGAGATATAGAAAATAAGCAGGTCATTTTAATTGATGACATGATTGATACTGCAGGAACCATAGTCCAGGGGGCTAAGGCCCTGATGGAATTTGGGGCAAGGGAGGTCTATGCCTGTTGTACCCACCCCCTCTTGTCAGGACCAGCCCTGGAGAGGATTAAGGAATCCTGCATAAAGGAACTAATAGTGACCAACACCATTACCCTGCCAGAAGAAAAGAAAATTGACAGGATTAAGGTCTTGTCTGTGGCATCCTTGATTGCAGAGGCAATCCAGAGGATTCATAAGCATATATCTGTTAGTACCTTATTTGATTAGGGGTGTAATAAATGTATATTGTTGTAGGCCTGGGCAACCCTGGCAGGAGATACCAGGGGACCCGGCATAATGTGGGTTTTGCTACAGTAGACCTATTGGCCCATGAAAACAAGATTAAAATTAACAAGCTAAAGCACAGGGCCCTCTATGGTGAAGGCCATTTATGGGGTAAAAAAATTCTCCTGGTAAAACCCCAAACCTTTATGAATCTCAGTGGGGAAAGTGTTAGGGATATAGTGAACTTTTATAAAATAGATACAGAAAATCTTATTATCATCTATGATGATGTAGATTTAGAATTGGGTACCCTCCGTATCCGGCAAAAAGGGAGTGCGGGTACCCATAATGGTATGCGGTCAATTATTTACCAGGTGCAAACTGATGAATTTCCCAGGGTTAGACTTGGTATAGGCAGGCCTCAATTTGGCGACCTAAGCAGTTTTGTAATGGGGAGCTTTTCCAAGGAGGAAGTCACCCCCATGAAAAAGGCTGTAGAAAGGGCCCTTCTAGGGGTGGAAACCATTGTAAGGTACGGTATCGCAGAGGCCATGAACCGATTTAATGGATAGGGCTTCCATAGGAAAGGGAGGGAGGATCCAATATTAAAAAACCTTATAGCAGGCATATTTTCAGCTGGCCTTGCTTATCTATGTAACAAGGGGCTACTATCAATTTTTGCCGATGGAGGAATAATAGTGGGGGTCCCCCTCTTGGAAGAAATAATAAAAACTACTATAGCACTTGCTATTAAGGGCGGAATAATAGGGAGCCATTTGGTATTTGGCCTTATTGAAGGGCTTTATGATATCTTTACCTCATCCAAGGAAATAGGTAAAGAGGCCGCTATGGCTAGTATTATCAGCCATAGCTTTTTTGGTATAGTAACCCAGGTCACCTATGTGAAAACACAAAAACTAATTATGGGAATTATGATAGCTTGGATTTTTCATAGTACTTGGAATTGGTATATAGTTAAAAAATTGTAAGGAGCAGTGCAGAGGATGAAAGAGAACATATTATTGTTACCTATGAAAGATTCATCGGAATATATGCAAATAAAAAGGACCCTAAAGGAGTCAAGAATGCCCATAGGTGTTTATGGATTGCAGGAATCCCAAAGGGCCCATATTATTTATGCCATCTTTAAACAGGTCCAGGAACAAGTCTGTCTTTTGGTTCACAATGAACTTGAGGCCCAGCAAATCTACCAGGACTTAAAGTTTTACCTGGGGGATGAGGTCTTGTTTTTTCCCCATAGGGATATATTTTTCTATGATGTGGAGGCCATTAGCGAGGAAATAAAGGAGGAAAGACTAGGGACCTTAAAGGAGCTTATGGAGGGGCGGGCCCGTGTTATAGTTGTGCCTATAGAGGCCCTCCTGTCAAAGTTGACCCCAGTAGAAATATATAAAAAATATAAAATTACCCTTAAAGTGGGACAAATTATTGACCTCCAGGAATTAATCCAGACCTTAGTTAGCCAGGGCTATGAAAGGATGGAAAGGGTTGATTCAAGGGGGCAATTTAGTGTTCGTGGGGATATCCTAGATGTTTTTCCACCCTCTGAAGAAAACCCCCTAAGAATAGAATTTTTTGATAATGAAATCGATTCCCTCCGATGCTTTGAGGTGGATAGCCAAAGATCTATTGAAAAAATCCAAGCCGGCAAAATTTATCCTGCCATGGAGATACTTATTGATCCCAGCCTCCGCCAGGAGGGCAAAGACAGGATACAGGAGGACTTAAAAAATATAAGTGCAAAACTCAAGGCCCCTATGGCCAAGAAATTACAGGAAAAGCTAGGGGAAATAATTGAAAAGATGGATAACTTAGAAGATTTTCAAGGGATAAAGACCCTAGCCCCCTACTTTTATCAAAGGACTTCTTCCCTTATAGACTACCTAGATTCACAAGCCATTATAATGCTAGATGAGCCTGATAGGATTAGGGAGCGGATAGGGGCCTACCATGAAGAATTTCAGGAAAACTTTAAAAACCTCCTCCAAGGGGGAGAGGTTTTACCCCAGCAGGCCCATCTCCTATTTAATTATGAGGAAATTCTTAAAGGCATAAAGACCCATAGGCTAGTTGTTTTTAGCCTACTAGGAAAGAACTACAGGGACTTTTCCCCAATGAAGACCATATCCATCCCCTCTAGGTCTCCCCAAGGTTTTAGGGGTAGGATAGGCCAACTTATAAATGAGGTCAAGGACCTAGGGAAGGATGGCTACAAGATTGTCCTTATGACATCAACCAAGGAAAAGGCTATTAGACTCCTAGAGACCTTTAGGGAAGAGGAGCTAGCCAGCAGTTTTATAGTTAGGGAGGAGGCAGAATTCAATTGGCAGCAACTGGTTATTTTGCAGGGCAACCTCTCTAGGGGCTTTGAGTACCCAGATATAAAATATATTGTCATGACCGACTATGAGATTTATGGAATCCACAAGAGGAAGAAAAAGACAAGCAGGAGAAGGGATGCCGCCCCAATTAAATCCTTTATAGATTTACAGGTGGGGGACTATGTGGTCCATGAAGGTCATGGAATAGGAAAATATGTTGGTATAGAGGAATTAAAGGTAGAGGGGATTAAGAAGGATTACTTTAAAATCAGTTACCTAGGTGAGGATAACCTCTATGTCCCCACCGACCAGATGGACCTAATACAAAAGTATATAGGGGCCGAGGACAGGGCACCCAGGCTCAATAAACTTGGGGGGTCTGAATGGTTAAAGACAAAGGCCAGGGTCAAAAAGGCAATAGAGGATATGGCAGAAGAACTCCTGAGCCTCTATGCCCAAAGAGAAAAAATTAAGGGCTATGGTTTTTCGCCAGATACAGATTGGCAGAGGGAGTTTGAATACCTCTTCCCCTTCGAAGAAACCCCTGACCAACTAAGGGCCATAGAGGAAATAAAGGAGGACATGGAGAGGAAAAGACCTATGGACCGCCTCCTCTGCGGGGATGTAGGCTATGGCAAGACCGAGGTGGCCATAAGGGCAGCCTTTAAGGCCATAATGGACAGCAAGCAGGTGGCTATTTTAGTACCCACCACCATTTTAGCCCAGCAACATTACAATAATTTTAAAGAAAGATTTGCAGGATTTCCTGTTAGCATAGAGATGCTGAGCAGGTTTAGGACCCCCAGCCAGCAGGAAAAAGTCATAGGGGATTTGCGGACAGGAATTGTAGACATTGTAATAGGAACCCACCGGCTCTTGTCAAAGGATGTGGCCTTTAAAGACTTGGGCCTCCTAGTAGTGGATGAGGAACAGCGTTTTGGTGTCAAACACAAGGAGATTTTAAAGCAGATGAAAAAATCAGTTGATGTCCTAACCCTAACGGCCACCCCCATCCCTAGGACCCTCCATATGTCCCTGGTGGGAATTAGGGACATGAGTGTTATAGAGGACCCTCCAGGGGAAAGATACCCCATACAAACCTATGTTGCCCCCCTTAATGAATCACTGATTGCAGATGCCATCCTAAAGGAAATTGCCCGGGGCGGACAAATATACTATGTTTACAATAGGGTCAAAGGAATCCATAGGATAGGAGCAAGGCTAAAGGAGCTAGTCCCCCAGGGCAGGATAGCGGTAGCCCACGGCCAGATGGGGGAGAGGCAACTGGAAAAACTTATGATGGAATACTATAGGGGTGAGCATGATATTTTAGTTTGTACCACCATCATAGAGTCAGGCCTAGACATTCCAAATGTCAATACCATCATAATACAGGATGCTGATAAGTTAGGACTTTCCCAATTGTACCAACTAAGGGGTAGGGTGGGGAGGAGTAACCGACAAGGCTATGCCTACCTACTATATGAAAAGGATAAAATTCTATCAGAGGTTGCCGCAAAAAGGTTAAGGGCCATCAAGGAATTTACTGAATTCGGATCAGGCTTTAAAATCGCCATGAGAGACCTGGAAATACGAGGGGCTGGAAACCTACTTGGGGGGGAACAGCATGGCCACTTGGCCTCAATCGGCTATGACCTTTATGTTAAACTTCTAGAGGAGAGTATAAGGGAGCTAAAGGGCCAGCTGGTAGAAGAACAGGTGGATACAAGTATAGAGTTAAATGTTGATGCCTATATATCCCAAAAGTATATTAGCAACCCCAATGATAAAATAGAAGTCTACAAAAAAATAGCCTCCATCCGGGACAAGGAAGACCTCTATGCCATAGAGGAGGAGGTAGAGGATAGGTTTGGTAATATCCCCATAAGTGCCAGAAACCTAATGTTAATTTCCTATATTAAGGCCCTGGCCAAGGACTTAGGGGTAGAATCCATAAGCCAAAAATCCAATAATATTATTATCCAAATGACAGAGGGGGGTAAATTAAAGGCTGAAAATATAGTTGGCCTAATGGATAAATACAAGAGGCAAATCACCATTGATGGTGGGGATAGGCCCAGCATTAGCTATAAGATACAAGGACATAATCAACATAAAATACTATTAGATATAAAAAGGATAATAGAAAAAATTAGTGGTTTAAATAAGACAACAAATTAGATATAATAGAGAAGATACAAAAGAGGAGTGATAAAATGAAAATAGTAGGGCCTCGTAAAAAAATTATATTTATGATAACAGCCTTATTAATGATGACAATATTTATTAACGGGTGTTCCAACAGCACAAGGCTATCAGATGATGCCGTTGCAACTATTAATGGTAATAGTGTAAGCCTGGCAGAATATGAAAAGACCTTGGCCTTGCAAAAAATGACCTATGAAACCCAAATGGGACCCGATATATTTAACCAAGAGGTGGGCCCAGGGATGACCCTCCTAGATTCTATGAAGAAAAGTATATTGGAAAAATTAATCCTAGATGAAATCTTAATCCAAGAGGCAGGCAAGAAAAAAATTGAGGCAAGTGAAGAGGAAATAAGGGAATCCTACGACCCCTTTATGGAATTTGTAAATGAAAACGAAACCTTTAAAGAATTTGTTGAAGAAAATGATATAGATGAGGCCTATATTAAGCAACAGATTAATAAAGATATTATTATCCATAAATACAGGGATCTTTTTATTGAAGAGTTAGATATTGGCCAAGAGGCCGCTAGGGAATATTATGATGACAACCCAGAGATTTTCCTACAGGAAGAAGTTAAGGCTAAACATATCCTAGTTAGGGCAGATGAGGACAAGGCAAAGGAAAGGGCCCAGGAGATATTAGATCAAATCAACAATCCCCAAGACTTTAACAGGCTATGGGAAGATTATCAGACATCAGATGAAGAGGGGATTATAGCTGAGGACCTAGATCGCTTTGGTAGGGGAGTAATGGTTCCTGAGTTTGAGTCAGCTGCCTTTGCTATGGAGGCCAATGAAATTAGTGACCTTGTTGAAAGCTCCTTTGGTTTTCATATTATATTGGTGGAGGATGTAAGTGAGGAAACCTTAGAATTTGAAGATATGGAAAAGGATTTAATGGACTTCCTCAAAGAGCAGGCCTTCCAAGAACACCTGGAAGAATTATTGGAAAATGCTAAAATTGTAAAGAAAGAAGATTTATAGAAAAAGGTGCCTAGCACCTTTTTTTTATTGCTATAAATATAATGAATAAAAAACAAAGAATGGTAAAATACTAGAAATACACTAAAAATTTACTTAAACTAGGAGGGAATGGTATTGAAGGCAACCGGTATAGTAAGACGAATAGACGATTTGGGGAGAGTTGTAATACCAAAAGAAATAAGAAGAACCCTTAGAATTAGAGAAGGAGACCCTCTTGAAATATTTACCGATAGAGAAGGGGAGGTAATTTTAAAGAAATATTCACCTATTGGAGAACTGGGGGAGTTTGCAACAGAGTATGTTGAGTCTTTGCAGGAGGCATTGGGACATATTGCAATTATAACTGATAGAGATTTTGTGATTGCCATGGCTGGTTATCCCAAAAGAGACTTTATGGAAAAGCGGATAAATAAAGCCTTGGAAAGCATTATGCAGGATAGGGACCCCTTTGTTGCCCATGAGGGCCAACAGATGCTCCCCATCACCATTGAGGAAGGAGATAGGGGGGACTACACTGCCCAAGTAATAGCCCCGATTATCACCCAGGGAGACCCTATAGGAACGGTAATAATATGTTCCAGAGACAGGGGAGTAAGGATGGGAGAGGTGGAGAAAAAAATAGCTACAACAGCAGCAGCATTCCTATCAAAGCAAATGGAACAATAGAAAAGACACAGGCTCCGAATAACGGAGCTGTTTTTTTTACCCAAAGTTTGTTATAATCAGTTTGTTATAATCAATAGAAAATTATGGACCAAAGAAAGTCCCTTGGGGGGATATGGAGGAATGGATATGAAAAAAGACAGCTTTTTAAAGGGCGCTGTAATATTGGGAATAGCTGGTGTAATGGTAAAGATTATGGGAGCCTTCTTTAGGATACCCCTAGGGAGAATTATAGGGTCTGAGGGCATGGGCTACTACCAGGCGGGATATACCGTCTTTAACCTCCTACTAGCCTTTACCGCCGCCGGTTTTCCCACAGCAATCTCCAAGCTAGTATCGGAAAAGCGGGCCAAGGAGGACTACCATGGGGCCCATAAAGTCTTTAAGGTTTCCTTTTGCCTACTCTTTGCCTTGGGGGCAGGGGGGAGCATATTACTGGCTCTTTTAACTTCATTTTTAGTTAATAATGTCTTTAAAAGCCCCAACGCCTACTATGCTGTGATGGCCCTAGCCCCAGCTGTGTTTTTCGTTGCCATTTTGGCCTCCTTTAGGGGATATTTTCAGGGGATGAAGGACATGACTCCCACAGCCATATCCCAGGTGGTAGAACAGGCTGCCAGGGTGGTGGTGGGTCTTTCCCTAGCCATGGTCCTATTAGATAGGCTAGATATTAGATACGGGGCAGCAGGGGCCTCCTTTGGGGCTGTGGCAGGGGCTGCCTTTGCCTTTGCAGCCATCCTGATAATTTACCGCAGGCGTAAGGACAAAATCCTCCCCCAGGGTCTAGACAAGGCCCTGGGCCAGGAGGAAAGCCCAGGGGAGATAATTATAAATCTTTTGAGGATTTCCATCCCCATAGCCATTGGGGCGGCAGTAATGCCCCTGATTAATATGGTGGATACAATAGTGGTAATGGGTAGGTTACAGGACATTGGCTTTACTATAAAGGAATCCACCAGCCTATATGGCCAATTGCAGGGGATGGCCGCAACCCTGGTCAACCTTCCCCAGGTACTAACCGTGGCCTTGGCCACAAGTATAGTTCCAGTTATTTCAGAATCCATAGCCATAGAGGATTGGGAGGCTGTAAATACAGATATAAAATCAGTTTTAAAGGTAGCCCTATTAATTGGCCTACCTGCTTCAATAGGCCTGGCTGTATTATCCAACCCTATTATGCGGATGCTTTTTCCAGGGGAGCCAGCAAGTGCTGGCAGGGTCCTGTTTTACCTGGCCCTTTCCATAACTTTTTTGGCCCCCCTACAAACCTTGACGGGAGTCTTGCAGGGGCTTGGCAAACCAGACCTACCTGTAAGAAACCTAATTATTGGTTCTATCTTTAAATTTATAACTACCTATACCCTAACGGGGATACCGGCCCTGAATATCGTAGGGGCTGCCATAGGAACAATAGTGGCCTATCTTATAGCCTTTATCTTAAATTTCCTGGCAGTAAAGAAGGAGAGCAAAATCACCTTCCCCCTGGAGGAATTTCTTATTATGCCCCTCCTGTCAGTTGGGGTCATGGGGTTGGCGGTTGGCCTAGCCTTTAGACAGGCCTATTCCCTGCTAGGCAACAGTATTGCCACAATCTTAGCCATAGGGATAGGGGCTTTGGTTTACGGGCTTATGCTCCTGAAAACCAAAACCCTTGTCAAGGAAGACTTTGACCTATTGCCAGGGGCCAATAAACTTTGGGAATTTCTAAGAAAAATTAAGGTCGTTTAAAAACCATATCCTAAGGAGGAGAATATAAATGGGCTCACTTACAATTGTGGGGCTTGGTCCAGGGGCTAGGGAGCATCTCCCCCTAGGCGTGCTAGAGGCCCTAAGGGACCATAAGGAAATTTATTTAAGAACTGAAAAACACCCTACCCTTGACTATTTAAGGGAAGAAGGAATTAAATATAAAAGTTTTGACTTTCTCTACCAGCGGGGGGAAAACTTCCAAGAAGTTTACCAGGAAATTGCAGATAGCTTAATTGAAAAGGCAAGGGAGAGGGATATCCTATATGGGGTCCCAGGCCACCCCCTTGTAGCAGAGGAAAGTGTCCAACTCTTAATCCAGGCCTGTGACCGGGAGGGAATTAGAAGAAAAATCTATCCTGCCATGAGCTTTTTGGATGCAATCTTTTCTGCCCTAGAAATTGATCCCATAGAGGGCTTTAAACTTTTAGATGGCCTCCAGCTAGAAGAGCAGGAACCTGACCCCTCAGTAATAAATATTGTAAGCCAGGTCTATGACCCCCTAATTGCATCCCAGGTCAAACTAAGACTAATGGACTATTACAGGGATGAAGAGGAGGTAATAATAGTCCAAAACGCTGGAATTCCAGGGCTTGAGCGGATAGAGAGACTACCCCTATTCCAACTTGATAGATTAAAATGGGTGGATTATCTTACAAGCCTTTGTATTCCAAGGATTGACACAGGTCAAAAAAAATACTATAATGTGAATAATTTAGTGGAGATAATGGAAGTATTAAGAAGTGAAGGGGGCTGTCCCTGGGATAGGGACCAGACACATGATAGCCTAAAGCCCCATCTTATAGAAGAAAGCTATGAAGTATTGGAGGCCCTGAATAAAAAAGACGACTTCCTATTAGAGGAGGAATTAGGGGACCTGCTCTTGCAGATAATTTTTCATAGCCAACTTGCCAAGGAAAGGGATGCCTTTAGCCTTAGGGAAGTTGTCCATGGCATATGTGAGAAACTAATCTTTAGACACCCCCATGTATTTAGTGATTTGCATGTAGACACTATTGAAGGTGTAGAGGCAACATGGGAGGAGCAAAAACGTAAGGAGAAGCAGATTGAGAGTATAGCAGATTCAATGAAGAGAATTCCTAAAGAATTACCAGCCCTGTTAAAATCTGAAAAAATACAAAATAAGGCAGCAGATGTAGGTTTTGATTGGGACAAGCTAGAAGATGTTGTTGACAAGGTAAAGGAAGAGCTTCATGAAGCTGTTGAAGCTTGGGGTGACCAAGACCCCAGCCATATAAAAGAAGAAGCAGGAGATTTACTTTTTGCTGTAGTAAACCTTCTTAGGTTCTTAAAGGTTAACCCTGAAATTGCCTTAAATGCCGCCTGCAATAAATTTATAAATAGATTTGAATACATAGAGAATCAGGCAAATAAGGTAAAAAAGGACTTAAGAAAAATGAAGTTAAAGGAAATGGATATACTTTGGGATGAATCAAAAGAAAAAAATGTAAAATTTTGATGGTAAATCTGTCCAAAAAGAAGGATTTTAACAACTTACAGAGAATATGCTATACGTACTTTATTATATTAAGGAGGTATTTAGAGTGAATAAGGCTGAATTAGTAGCAAAAATGGCTGAAAAAAGTCAGCTAACAAAGAAAGATGCCGAATTAGCACTAAATGCATTTATGAGAACTGTCGAAGAAACGTTAGTCCAGGGGGAAAAAGTACAGTTGGTAGGATTTGGAACCTTTGATGTTAGACACAGAAAACCACGACAAGGTAGAAACCCAAGAAATCCAGAACAAGTAATTCATATTCCAGCTTCCAGAGCTCCTGTTTTCAAAGCTGGAAAAACTCTGAAAGAAATGGTAAATGTTTAAGGAAAATTATCAGGAAAGGACTAATAAAAATCAGGGACAGCCCTGGTTTTTATTTTGTCTAAAATTTCCGGCATATAATTAATGTTACGGGATATAATTGATTAGTTTACAATATCTGATATAATAGTTTTTAAAATAAATATGAAACAAATCCTAGCCCGTATTACACTATAAAGGGAAAAATTAAGGAGGAGGGGGATAAAAAACTGGGGGCAGGGGGGAAAATTATTACAAAAAAAGAATAAAAATAGAAAATAATTTATTTGGAGGATAACTTGTATATTGGTGTGATTGCAATGTGTTTAGCTTATAAGAAAAAATAAAACAGATTAAAAAGCTAGAAAAAATCAAATAATATACAAATTATAGTAGGAAAAAGTTATAATTTAGTGTAGAATAGTAACTAATGAAAAGTTCCAGAAAAGAAATTTCGGAACCGATACCATCCATTTTATAGAATATTCAGAATACGCAAGACACCCTAGGAGGATGGGAATATAAAATTATAGGAGGGGTTTATTTATGAGGAAAAAGCTATCGATATTACTAGTATTAATTCTAGTGGTATCAGGACTAGCAGCTTGTGGTGGAGACCAGACTGCTGATGGGGGAGAAACTTATATTTCAATTGCTACTGGTGGTACGGGGGGCACCTACTATCCATTAGGTGGGGCCATGGCAAAGATTTTTAATGCCAATGTAGACAATGTCAATGCCAATGCCCAGGCAACGGGGGCTTCTGTGGAAAACATAGGCCTTGTGGCAGAGGGAGAGACGGAGATAGCCTTTATTCAAAATGACATAACCTATTATGCTGACACAGGAACAGAAATTTTTGAAGAAGAGGGGCAAATTGACAACCTCAGAGGAATGGCCATGCTATATCCAGAATTAGTTCAAGTTATAGCTACAAAGGAATCCGGCATTAATTCAGTTGAAGACTTAGAAGGTAAAAAGGTAGCTATAGGGGCACCAGGATCAGGAGCAGAAGCCAATGCAAGGCAGATACTAGCTGCCCATGGCATGACCTATGATGATTTAGGAAAGGCCGACTACCTATCCTTTAATGAAGCTGCTGACCAATTGAGGAACAAGCAAATTGATGCTGCCTTCCTAACTGCGGGAATTCCTACAGCTGCTGTAACAGAGGTATCTGAAACTGCTGATATTGTAGTAGTACCTATTGCTGAGGAAATGATAGCCGAGCTTGCCCAAACCTATCCCTTCTACACCCAGGTTGTAATACCAGCGGGAACCTATAGGGACCAGGAGGAAGATGTAATCACAGCAGCAGTTATGGCTATGTTGGTTGTACCTCAAGACCTAGATGAAGACCTAACCTATGAGCTTACAAAGGCCATGTTTGAATATAGGCAAGAGATTGTAGACACCCATACAAGGGGTAATGATATTAAACTAGAGACAGCCTTAGAAGGAATGCCCATAGAGGTTCATCCAGGAGCCCAGAGGTACTATGACGAGATGGATGTGGAGTAAAAGACCTAATAGGAGGCAGGGTATTGGAGTAATCTCCAATACCTTCCTCCATTATAAAAAGCCCCTACTATTGATAATAGCGGGACTTATAGTGCTTATATTCTTAATGCCCATAAGGGTATTAATAGCTTCAGATTGTAAGACTGGCCAATACTTAAAAAGTTGGCCCATAAAAGTAGGGAAGGATTTTCATGTGGAATACACCCATTCCGTGGAGTTGACCCCGGTTATAGAAATATATGGGATCTACAATAGAGAAACAATACTCCTTAAGGAAACTTATTTTTATTCCTATGGAGCTGGACTGCCCGCAACAAGTGCCCATGACTTCGAAATAAGTCAGGAAGGTCTTAGGATATATAATATTGACCAGCATATGGAGGATATTGTATATAGGACAGGGGCAGTAAGGGCCCACCATAAAATTAATATAAATGGGAGGACCTATCCTTTTTTGGATTTTTCCAAGCCCAGAACAGGGGTAAGATTTAGCTTGGGAGACCTTTCCCTCCTATCATATATGGCAAGGGAGGTATTACAATGACAAGAAAAAAATCCATTACAGAAAGCGATATAGCCATGGATGTAGATGAGTTGCTAGAACAATATGATGCAGATGCCAGTAAATCCAGAAGATTAACCGGAACAATGGGGATGATAGCCAGTATTATAGCTATTGCCATGTCCATTTTTCACCTGTATACAGCAGGATTTGGAACCTTGCTCTCTGTTAAACAAAGGGCACTTCATATTATTTTTGCCTTTACTTTAGGATTTTTATTATTTCCAGCTACAAAAAAAAGCAGCAAGACAAAAGCTTCTATCTTGGATTACATTTTAATTATTTTAAATCTTCTTATTTTCGGTTATTTATTTGTATTTGTTAAGGAGATAGCCCTTAGGGGGGCAAGCATGACAAGGGTAGACTTTATATTTGGAGCATTAGCCATTTTAATAACCTTAGAAATTACTAGGAGGGTTGTGGGTCCAGAGTTACCCATAGTGTCAATCCTATTTTTATTATATGCTAAGGCAGGACCCTACCTGCCGGGGATTTTAGCCCATAGGGGCTTTTCCTGGGAGAGGATTATCAGCCATATGTATTTGACCCTGGAGGGTCTGCTGGGAATACCCATAGGGGTATCTGCCACCTTTGTATTTATGTTTATATTATTTGGTGCCTTTTTAGACAAGACAGGGGTAGGAAAGTTCTTTATAGATTTAGCCTATTCCCTAACTGGCCATTTAAAGAGTGGCCCTGCTATGACAGCAGTAGTAGCCAGTGGTTTTATGGGGTCAGTATCCGGTAGTTCCGTTGCAAACACAGTGACAACAGGGGCCTTTACCATACCCCTGATGAAGGAGACGGGCTACAAACCATACTTTGCTGGGGCTGTGGAGGCAGCAGCATCTACAGGGGGGCAAATCATGCCACCAGTTATGGGGGCAGCAGCCTTTATTATGGCAGAGTTTACAGCAATCCCCTATATTAGGATAGTTATAGCTGCGGCTATTCCTGCCCTACTATATTACTTTGCTGTTGGCACCATGGTACATTTAGAGGCCTCTAAATTAGGCCTGAAGGGCTTGCCCAGGGAGGACCTGCCTAAACTAGGCAAACTTCTGCTAAGCGGGGGCTATTTACTCCTTCCCCTATTTGTTATTGTATTTCTCCTGATAAAGGGATATACTCCCCTCTTGTCTGCCTTTTATGCCATAGGCTTAAGCGTTCTTATAGCAGTTTTGGGGGCAGTGATTAAGAGGGATGGGTCCTTTGGCATAAAGGAATTACTAGGGGCATTAGAGGATGGGGCAAAGGGGTCTGTAGGAGTGGCCTGTGCCTGTGCCTGTGCAGGTATTATAGTAGGTACAGTAACCCTTACAGGACTGGGACTAAGGATTGCAGAACTTATAGTTACCCTAGCCCAAGGAAAACTACTATTAACCCTATTTTTCACTATGATAGCATCTATTATTTTGGGGATGGGTTTACCTACTACGGCCAAATACATTGTCTTGGCCACAATGGCAGTACCTGCCTTAACCAAGCTAGACGTTAATTTAATGTCCGCCCACTTATTTATCTTATATTTTGGTGTTATGGCCGATATTACACCACCGGTGGCTCTAGCAGCCTATGCCGGGGCGGGAATAGCTGGGGCCAATGCCATGAAAACGGGCTTTCAGGCGGTGAAGATTGCCCTAGCAGCCTTTATAGTCCCCTATATATTTGCCTATGACTCCTCCTTGATTTTAGTGGAGGAGATAGTAGGGAGCAATGTTGTCTTTATGCCTCTTGTAAATGCCTTACCTGTAGTAGCTTCGGCTGTTATTGGCATATTATGCCTAGCCTGTGCCGTTGAAGGCTATATGGCAGACTATTGCAAGATATATGAGAGGGTACTATTATTTGGGGCTGCCCTTGCATTATTAAAGCCTGGCCTTTGGACAGATGCCTTTGGAATAGCTGTCCTAGTCTCCATATACTTCATGCAAAGGACCAGGAAGAAACTAGCCAAGGCAGTATAAATATTAAAAGAAGATAAATTTTCTTATATAAATCCAGGATTGAGTCCTATACTATAGGACCCAGTCCTTTTTTGTCCTTGACCATATTTTAAATAGCCAGGATTCTATTGTATAATACATATAGTTTGATAAGGATATAGAAGGAGGTAGGGAATTTGCGATTAGACAAATTCTTAAAAAACTCAAGAATTATTAAAAGAAGGACAGTTGCCAAGGAGGCCTGTGATAAGGGCCGGGTCTTTATAAACGGGAGGACCGCAAAGGCCGGGACCACAGTGGAGCCGGGAGATATAATAGAGGTCCATTTTGGGACTAGAATTTTAAAGGCAGAGGTGGTAGAGGTCAAAGACCATGTAAAAAAAGATGAGGCCAGGGAAATGTTCCGTCTTATAGATTAAAACTGCATAGGAATTCCACTTATTTCAAATACTAATTTGGAAAAGTTACTAGATAATGAAATTATAATGAAATTTCAAAGGAGGAATTCCTATGAGAAAATCCACAAAAAGAAGGATTCTGTTTTTTATAATAATTTTAATTTTATTGGCAGGGGGGTGTAAGGCCCCCAAAAAGCCAGAAGGCCCCCAGGCCCCACAAGAAAGCCTCCCCCAAATACCAGACTCCATCAGCCAGGGAGAGGGTAAGGAGCCCAGGCTCACAGTCCATATAGTAGAGGAAGAGGAAAATAAGGAAATGGATTTTGAGGAATATTTATTAGGGGTCCTAGCAGGAGAGATGCAGAATGATTGGCCCATAGAGGCACTCAAGGCCCAGGCTATATTGGCCAGGACCTTTGTTATGGAATTTGTAGAGTCAAAGGGGGGGTCTAAATACGAAGGGGCCCATGTATCAACCGATATAGAAGAGGCCCAGGCCTGGAATGGTGAGGAAATAAATGACAGGATTAAGGAGGCAGTCAAGGCCACCAGGGGTCAAGTAGTCCTCCATGATGGCAACTATATAAGGGCATGGTTTCATTCCCATGCGGGGGGGCAGACAGCCATGGCCGTAGAGGGCCTAGGGTTGGAGGAAGAAAATCTCCCCTATATCCACTCAGTTGAGTCAGTAGAATCAGAGGAGGCACCAGCAGAAGATGTAAATTGGAAGGATAGCTTTAGCAAAGAAGAAGTAGCGGAGGCAGTGGAAAAAACCGCCGGACAAAAACCAGGGGATTTTACCAATATTGAGGTAGCAGAATGGGGACCCTCAGGCCGGGCCTACAAGCTCAAAATAGGCCAAATAGAGTTAAAGGCCCCAGCCTTTAGATTGGCATTGGATAGCACCAGGATGAAATCTACAAAGCTGGAGGATATCCTAGTAGAGGGTGACCAAGTCACCTTTGAGGGGATAGGCTATGGGCATGGGGTAGGCATGAGCCAGTGGGGGGCATACCAAATGGCCAAGGAAGACAAGAAGGCCCAGGAGATAATTAACCACTACTTTAAGGATGTAAAAATAGAAAAATTATGGGAATAGTCATTTAAGGATCATAATAAGTAACCCTTGATAATAAAGATATAATAAGAAGGTTGTTTATATTACTCAAGGGCGGTGATATTATGGAGGATAGAAAAGGTTACAGGAATAGGCAACATAGCTTAATCTTAGACAACAGGGAAAAGCTAAAAATCTCAGGAGTTGACCATGTTCATAATTTCAATAGCGAGCTAATAGTAATAGAAAGTGTGGCAGGGATAATCACCGTTAAGGGGGAAGAATTAGATGTAAAGAAGCTAAATATAGAGGAGGGCCATATTGCGATAATTGGCCAAATTAATTCCCTAGATTATAAGGAAAAGGGTGGCTTGTCGGCCAGGGGTTCGGGATTTTTAAATAGGATATTTAGATAATCAAAGCCCTATTCCCGGCCAATCAATTAAAAAGTCCTTAAAGACCTCAACCCTAGGGGAAAGAGTCCTATGCTTACAATAAACAAAATAAAAGCTCCGCCTTAGATTCAAACCCCTGACCTTAAGGGGTTTAATTAATTTTAAATCAATCTCGTTTTTAATAGATACCTCTGAGAGAAAACTCACACCCAGTCCTAACTCAATCATCTTCTTAATCATCTCATTACTATCAATTGATGAAACTATATTTAAATCCTCCAGGCCAATGCCCTGGGCGGAAAGACGGTCCTCTACCAGGAGCCTAGTCCCGGAACTTTTTGTCCTAAAAAGGAAGTCCATTGAAAAAAGACATTCCATACCTATGGGTTCTTGAGAGGACATAGGATAGTCACCATTATTAGGAACTGCCAGGACCAATTCATCCTCATAAAAATCAATATATTCCAACATCCTAGAGGAGTGTTTTACCCCTACCATGCCAAAATTCTGCCTACCCTTTAAAATATCATCAATTATGTCCCTAGAGTTTTTATGGATAACAGAAAAGGAGATCCCGGGATATAATTTGCCAAAATCCTTAATTATATGGGGTAGGATATATTGCTCAGGGATAGAACTTGCATTTATTTCAATTAGGCCCTCAATCTGCTGGGCCCCCTCCATAACACTAAATTTGGCCTGGTCCCTAAGATTAATTAATTCCACAGCATACTTATAAAGGGCCTTACCCCCATCAGTTAGGGTTATAGTCTTGCTCTTCCTATCCAAGAGGGTGGTATTTAGCTCGGCCTCCAGGTTTTGTATATTATTACTGACAGTTGGTTGGGTCAGATATAAATGCTTAGCTGCCTGAGAAAAACTCCTGTATTTTACTACAGCCAGAAAACTTTCCAATTGGTTAAATTCCAAAACTCCCCTCCCCTTTCTTGACCCTTAATTATATAATTATTATATTGTTTTAGGATATTTTTTACAAACCCTATTAATTTTTCTTATAGCAGGCCCCCATATTATTACTTTTACCTATTATGCACTAAACAAGCCCCAGGGGAATATAATAAAGGAGGGCTTCAATTAAATTTTGCCAGTTTGGCAGGGGTGGTGAAAGAATGATACCTTTATCAGGAGAGGCCTATATCCTAATGACAACTATATTTGGTGGTATATTAATAGGCTTCACCTATAATCTATACAAAATTTTCAGGGGTTTTTTTCACCCCAAAAAACTTGCTACCAACATACAAGACTTTTTATTCTGGATACTTATCACAGGAGTAGCCTTCTATATGCTATTTATTAGCAATAGGGCAGACCTGAGATTCTATAATTTTTTAGGTTTTCTTGTGGGGACAGGTGTATATAATATATACCTAAGCAAAATTATAACAAGGGCCCTCCTTATGATTATAGACACCATAAAGGCCTTTTTTATAGACTTGTATAAAATACTTGCCTACCCCCTGCAATTGGGCCTATGTTTTATAGAATTACCCTATAAATATTGCAAAAAAAAGACAAAGCCTATATACTATAAAGTGAGAAAATCTAGTTTCTTTACGAAAAAAACCCAAGAGGACCAAGAAGATTAGGTAAATTTACAAAGGAATATGGAGATGGGCCTATGAGGAAAAAGAAAAGAAGAAAAAAATCAAGAATAATTTGGATTACTATCCTTCTTTCCCTTGCCCTCTATGTTGGGACTACCATCTACCAGCAGGCTAAGGAAATGGCCTACTTGGACCAGCAGAAAAAGATGGTAGAAGAAGAAATTCAAAGGATAGAAGAGGAGATAGAAAGCCTCAATAAACAACTGGAGAAAAGTGATGAAGATGAGCATATAGAGAAGGTTGCCAGGGAGAAACTTAAAATGATAGGATCGGATGAAATTTTGATCATTGATACGGGGGACCAGTGAAATATATATTGTTACCTTGTAGCCTTGGACAAAATCTGGTATAATATAAACAATTAGTTCATATTAGTTATTTAATATGCAAATTATTGTTCAAGGAGGAATATTAATTTTATGCTGGCAGAGGAAGGGAAGATTATAGAGGGCACGGTTTCAGGAATTACAAACTTTGGTGCCTTTATAGACCTTGGAGAAGGCAAAACAGGGCTTGTACACATTTCAGAGATTGCAGATGATTATGTAAGAGATATTCGAGATTATTTAAGAGACAGGCAGAAGGTAAAGGTGAAGGTGCTATCTGTAGGGGATGACGGGAAGATTAGTCTATCAATACGACAAGCCGCTGATAAAAGCAAAAAATCAACACAACCTGTAGAAATCGATTGGAATGCTGATGAAGACGTCTCAGGTATGTCCTTTGACGATAAGCTCAGTAGGTTTCTAAAGGAAAGTGAAGAAAAAATGCAAATGCTTAAGGCAAAAAACAAAACCAGCAATCGCAGGGGAAATGGATATAGAAATCGAATATAAAATTATCTAATAGACGCTAGGGGAACCTAGCGTTTTTAAATTAGGGGAGAAAACTCATATGAAAAAATACGCAGCCATTGATATAGGGACCAATTCCCTCCGCCTATTACTGGCCCAAATAAGGGGAAATAAATTTACCTATAGGAAAAAGGAGCTTGCCCCCACCCGGATAGGAGAGTCGGTGGATGAGGAGGGCTACATCAGCCCAGAAGGCATGGCTAGAAACCTAAAAGCCCTAGAGCTTTTTGTAAATAAGGCCAGGGACTATGGGGCAGGCAAAATCATGGCCATTGGGACCAGTGGTCTCAGGGATGCCAAAAATGCGGAGGACTTTGTAAAAAAAGCCCATGACAGGTTGGGAATTAAAATAAAAATTCTTAGTGGCCAGGAGGAGGCCCAACTGGGCTATAGGGGTGTTTGCCTTGCCTTAAAGGAGGCAGGCAGGGTCCTGCTAGTAGACATAGGGGGAGGGAGCACAGAATTTATCCTGGGCCAAGCTGGCCAATTACAAGAGGCCTATAGCGAAGATATTGGAGCCGTTAGAATAACAGAAAGGGTTGGGGAGGATTATGAAAGACTATACTCCCTAGTAGAAAACAATATGGGGGCTAGGCTGGGCCAACTAAGGGATAAAAGAATTGAAGAAGTAATTGCTATAGGGGGGACCATAAGCAGCCTGGCTGCAATAGACCAGGAGCTAGAGACCTATGACCAAGATAAAATCCACAACTATTGCCTGACCCTGGCCAGTATCAGGACCATAAAAAAGAGGCTAAGTGGGATGACCCTTGAAGAAAGAAAGCAGGTCAAGGGCCTGCAGGCAGAAAGGGCAGATATTATAATAGGGGGAATTGCAATCCTCCTTTGTATAATGGAAGGCCTTTCAATAAAAAAAATCCGGATTAGTGAATACGATGGCCTAGAAGGCATAATATATGACCAGGGAAAATAAAATATTCAAAAACCCTTTTCCATAAAGGACAAGGCTTCGGCAAAAAACCAAGCTAATAGGGGCTACATACAATATATAGTGGGTGATATATGTGTTACCTACTATATATTTGGTATTTTTTGTCTAAAGATTCTTTTTGCCAATCTCCTAATCTTGACAAATCTCTCCCTCCTCCCATGCTAAAATCATCCTAGACAAGATAATTAGATTATGGGAGGATGAGAAAGATGGCAGAAAAAGTAAGGGTACTATCAGGAAGATTTAATAGGGAGGGGAGATCCCTATCAGTTCCCTTAAATAAGAGGATTTTTATATTGTGCCTATTGGGATTCCTATTGGGTAGGGCTGGGATTTTAGAGGGCTTGACCCCCTTTGGCATAGGGCTCTTTACCGCCCTAAACTATCGGGACAGGAGATATGCCTTGGTTGGCATACCCAGTTTCCTGGGAATTATCTCAGTCCAGGGGATTAGCGGGAGCATTCCCTACGGCATTAGCCTGGCAGTTATCTACCTACTTTTTAAATATGTCCTGGACCTAAGACGGTTACATACCCTCAAGGCCGGATTTATAAGTGGTTTTTCCTATCTAACAGTAGCCATGATAGTAGCCAGTTTTGGCAACCTATATATTTATGATATTTTTATGATGGCCTTTGAAGGATTGATAATATTGGCCATAGTATATATATTTGCCCAGGGTCTACCAATCTTTATGGAATATAAAAACAGGAGGCTCCTATCCTCAGAGGAGATTATCTGTATAACCATCCTAATTGCCCTAGCCCTTTCAGGGGTTAGCAATGTTGAGATATTTCATATATCGCCCAGGAATACCCTGGCAGTTTTCCTAACCCTCCTGCTGGCCTACAATGGAGGGGCCTCTGTGGGAGGGTCGGTGGGCATTACCCTAGGCCTGATTACAACTATGTCCTCCTATGGCATACCCCCTGTAGTCATAGGCTTGCTGGGTTTTTCCGGCCTACTAGCCGGAGTATTTAAGGACCTGGGCAAGATAGGGACCGGTCTTGGTTTCCTAATGGGAAACATAATCTTAACCTTCTACATTAGCGGTTATACTGAAAGTTATATATATATTGGGGAGATTTTTATCGCCCTTGCCTTCTTGCTATTGCTACCACAAAGCTGGATGGGACAAATGGAAGGTTTTTGGAAGAATAGCAAAAATCTTATCTACTCTGATAAAAGCCATGGGGAAAGGATGAAAAGGAGAATATATGGCAAATTAACAGAGTATTCAAACACCTTCCACCAGCTAGCCAATACCTTTGATAAAATCTCTGATAAATACGAAATTTTCGAAAGGGAGGAGTTGACTAATTTAATTCAAGAAATGGCCGACCATGTGTGCCATAATTGCGGAAGGAGGAGGACCTGCTGGGAAAATAATTTTGCTATAACTTATCAGGGTATGGTGGATTTAATGGTACTAATAGAAACAGGAGGCCACTACCAGGCCGACCAGTTACCTGAGGCCCTAGCAAAACGCTGTATCCACCAAGATAGGGTAATAGAAAAAATGACCCATCTTTATGAACTCAGCCATTTGGATATGACCTGGAGGCAACGTTTTGTTGAGGGAAGGGAATTAGTCGGAGAGCAGTTCAAGGGCCTATCCCAATCAATTGGAGAAATGGCAGAAGACCTAAATAAAAAACTAAGCTACAATATTGATTTAGAAAATCAAATACATATAGCCTTGGACAAGGAGGGTCTATGGGCTAGGGATATAGTAGTCCTAGAAGACGGTGAAGGAGGGATGGAAATTACAATAGAAAAAAGACCCTGCTACAATAGGCAAAGCTGTGTTAATAAATTTATACCCATTATTTCTAAGCTGGTGGGCCTAGACCTAGTTAAGAAAAATACAGGCTGTAATTATCAGGGAGGAAGGGAGGGCTGTAGCTTCACCCTGGTGGAGGCCAATAAGTTTACCGCTGTCACCAAGGTGGCCAAGGTAAGCAAGGACGGAAATATCCTATCAGGAGATAGCTATTCCTTTATGGAGGTAAAAGACCACCAGTATCTAGTGGCCCTCAGTGACGGTATGGGGTCGGGAGAGAGGGCCTATCGCCAGTCCAATGCCACAATTTCCATGCTGGAAAAAATGATGGAGGCAGGTTTTGACAAGGAGGTGGCCATTAAATCTATAAATTCCCTCCTTATGCTTAAATCATCAGAGGAGATATTTTCTAGTTTAGATATGGCCCTAATTAACTTATGTAAAGGGAAGGTGGATTTTGTCAAAGTGGGTTCCCCCTCAAGCTATATTAAAAGAGGCCGGGGAGGGGTTGAAAACATCACAGCCTCCACCTTACCCATAGGAATATTAAAAAACATTGAATTTAATGAAGAAATTCAAAGTATAGAAGATGGAGATTTTATAATCTTGCTATCCGATGGGATAATAGAGGCCAATAAGGAAGGGGGAGACTGGCTCCCTACTTACCTTGCCACCTTGGACACTCGAAATCCCCAGGACCTAGCCGATAAAATCCTCCACCAGGCACTAAAGTATACCAATAACCAACCCAAGGACGATATGACGGTATTGGTAACAAAGATTTGGAAAAGGGGGGACAAGAAGCTCCTAGTTGCCTAAAAAAAAGCAAGCAAAAAGCTCTAGGTTTTTAAGCCTAGAGCTTTTCATAAGGAAGAAGATACTAAAATCTATAGTTTTTTACCAATAGGGAGGAATAAGCCTTATCTACTGCCTCCCCAGAAATTTCAATATCAAAGAATTCTGCCACAAAGACTAAACTGTCTAGGACAAAGTCCTCAAAGGCCTGATAACCTGGAGCCACACTAGCCTCATTGTCCCCAGAATTAATAATCCTATCCCAGTCTGCCTCATCCCTAAAAAAGTCTCCCTCTAGCTTCATATCTATTGTGTGGGAATCTTTTTCCCATAGTTTATAGGTAAAATCAAAGTCACGGCCACCATAGGTAAACTGGCCATAATTCCTATCAAGATACTTTTCTATATCCTCTAACAGGTCATAGGACCGGATATTGCCCCTTTCAATACTAAAGCGGAAGACCTCGCCCTCCCTGCCAGTATCGACAAACTTACCATTAATGGAAATATCCCCATATAAATCAGAGACAACTTCCCTCAACTCCCTTAGATAATCAATCTTATCGAAGATATCCCACCTATAGAAGTTATTATTAATACAGGAAATATCCAAATCAATATCGCGACGGTTTAACTTAACCTCATAGCGGAAACTTAAACTCCTATACCTTCTCAAGTCCCTATCCAATTCCCTCTCCAGCTTTCTGGCATCCACCTGCCTAGAAGAAGAGCCTTGGTTTCCATGGTCCTCAAAGTCAAAGGACAACTTCCTCCCATAGTCAGTATCAAAGGTAATGTAGGGGTAGTCCCTACTATGGTAGGGGGATGACCGGATATGGCCACTAATCCTAGCATTACTATCATATAAATCCAAAACAGCCTCATACATATCCTCAACCCAACCCTCAATTGTACCCCTTCTAATACTATCAAAGTCCTCAAAATCATCCCTATTATAGGAGATTCTCAGGCGGTAGCGGTTACCACTAGACCGGCTAAAGGAAATATTCATATCAAGACCCTCAAAGTCTTCGAAATAATCCCTTAAATAAGTCTGCATCCTAGAGACAGACAGGATATTCCTATAGGGTAGATAACTAGACCTCTCCCTTTCCAAGTCCTCTTTTTTAAGCTCAAGGTCCAGCAAGAGCGTGTCTATTGTTTGCTCCCTTTCCTTTAATAAACTAGCCCCAAGGGCAAGATAGTTTGCACTATCAAAGTTATGGTCAAAGATTTTGACAAGATTCTCTTGGGGAAGGTATTCATAAACCCAATATAGGGAGTCTGCCAAATCACTAATGGGCATATAGACTTCTTCATCCACCACAATAGGTTCCTTCAACATGGCAAAGGGGCTTCCGTCTACCTCTAGGCCTATAGAATTAAACCAGCCAGTAATATCCCTTACCACCGTGGGAGCCCTTTCTTCTGGCTTGGCCTCCTCTATAGGTCTAACGGGGACCCTCCTGGGTTCATATTCATAGAAGTCCACCCTACTATCTAGAAAATGGAAACGGAGGACCTCCTCATCCTTCCTACTATCAACAAGCTGGCCGTAGCTATCAATCCGCTTATCATAATCCCTGATAACCCGCTCCAGCCGGTTTAAAAAATTCCTCCGTGTGCTAGAAGACCAGTCATAAAAATCCTTATCATCAAAATATACTATCAAATCAATGTCATAGGGGTTAGCATCAACCCTATAATCAAAACCAATGCCACTATATTTGGGCAACTTATCCTCCAAATGCTTCTCTAGCTTGACCTCATCCACACTAACCCGCCTACGGGAGCTAGAAGTATATGTGCGGTAGCGGATATCCAAATAATCCCTATCACTTTCAAAGGACAAATAAGTCTTGTAGGAAGAGGCATTATCCCTGATATGGCCATCTAACCGGGCCCTATAATCATAAAGATACCTTATAGCATAGTGAATATCCTCCAACCACTCTTCAATTGTCCTCCTAGAGAGGTCCTCAAAATCCTTCCTATCCCTACTGGGAAAGGTTATGTATAGCCGGTAACGAGACCCACTAAGATGACGAAAATCCATAGTCATGGGAATACCATAAAGCCTTTTAAAATTATCTTGCAGGTAGTCCTCCATTTCCCAAGCAGAGTTTATCTTCCTATAGGGTAGGCCCGTTATTTCCTCAGCCTTCTTCTCCTGGGCCTCTAGCTCCTGATTCAAGACCTGAATCTCATAGTCCTTTTGTGACAAATAACCTGCAAAGGTCCTAGTATTTGAATCCCTTAATTTACCCCCAGTGCTAATCTGAACCCTCCTATTAGCCTGGTCATAATTAGCATTGATATAGAGCCATTGGGAAAGGTCCATAATGGGCAAATAAACCTCCCCCTCATAGACAAAGGGCTCCCTAAATAAGGGCATTTTAATATTATTAACATTAACTTCTAAAGCACTAAACTCCCCAGCAATATTCCTAGGATAGCCCTGACCGGCTACACTAGCAATAGATAAAAGACAAAAAATCACAGATAAGAAAATAGCAATCCTTCTTTTCATAATAAATCCTCTCCCCCTCCTATAAATTATATCGGAGGAAAAGATAAAAAGCTATAGGAAGCCTGCCATATTTTTCATTTCCATTACAATCCTCCACCACCATAGAAATCCATAAGTAGGGTATGGTATAATTACCTTAATCGACATTGGTAAAATATACAACTGAAAATACTGGCACAAACTGCCGATATTAAGTATATAAAGGATGAATATACGGGGGGATTTTCAAAATGCGTAGAAAGATAGCAATTATAATCTTGTTAGCAATGATAATACAGCTACTACCTGTAAGAGGATTTATTGACTACAGCCATGCAAATATAGCACCAAGTATTTTTAGCGTAGAAATAGAGCAAATTGTAAGAGTTGTTGATAATGAAAAGGCCCATTCCTATAGGGTAATTTTTAACGGATACAATGTAAGGGCCATCCAGAGTATTTTTGTAAAAAAGGATGAGTCAACTATTCGTAATATACCCGCCAGTAGCCTAAGACTTGTTGACGATTCTACCCTGGTGGCGGAGGACATCACCACCCTGACCAGTTTCTTTGGCCAGGTTTTAGGTGACACAATACAATTAATCCCCATTTACAGACAAGATGGGGAAGAGGGACTAGAGGGGACCAGCAATGATTTTGTAATCCCTGATGAAAACCTGCCCGATATTAACAGGATCCATGATGGGACCGATTGGGTAAATCCACCCTCATGGCCAGCCAGTGTCATAAAGGCAGATGAAGAACATGAGGGTGCTGAGGACCATAAATTTAAATTAGAGGGGACAAACTTTGGTGGCCTTAAAGGCTACAGCTTTTGGTTGCAAGAGGGCTCTGCCCCTGCCTCTAAATTACAGATAGATGGGGAAAATGAGGAAAAGGACTATAGGATTGAAGGGAATATCCTAGAGGCAAATACCTCCAGTAGCAGGGTCCCCATTGGTAGAGGGATGAGGATTATTTTTGAGAAGGAATCAAAAAATGTCACCATCCGCTACAGGTTAGAAAATGCCTTAAATATTATTAAAGAATTATATCTAGGAGATACAGAGGAGATAGAAATATCCCCCCTTGAAGGAACCCAAGGTACCTTGGTAAGGATTAAGGTGCCAGAATATAGGGAACTTATAGACCCCCAAACCAGGGTATATATTGGTGGAGTAGAGGCCAAAAGAAATATTATTACTGCCGAAGGTAGGGACGGGACCTTTACCTACGATGATAATGGGCTAACAAAAAAAGGCCTAGAAATAATAGTCCCTAAATTAGATGCAGGGAAAAAACAAATTATTATTCAAAACTACCTAGGAGACACCTATATCCATGGGGAATTATTTGAATACTATGAAGCCGGCCACCCACAATTAAGGGTAGGCAGTATTATACCTGATCAAGGTCCCGTAGGTAGAAGAAATACAATAGATACCATTAACCTAAGAAATGCTGTGGATATACACAATTTTAAGGAGGTTACTTCAGATAGCAAAATAAAATCTGTCAAGCCGGTAATTGCTGATGACATAAAATATAAGGGCTTTAAGGAAGAGGACAAAAATGATTCAAACCTCCTATTTTTACAATATGAATTGGAGGATGGGAGATATATAGAGCGGATGATTTCCCTGACCATAGGGCTACCAGCCAAGATTGAGGGTATAAGAGGCCTGCCCAGCCTGCCTAATGGGGATGGTGAGGAAGGCGTGGCATTACCTGAGTCTAATGATATATCTGCAGAAACTGCTGCAGTAGGAACTCCAGGAAAGGCCCTAGTAAGGGTGAGGATGGAAACGGTGCTTTTTGACGGAGACCAGCCTGACAAGGACATAGAATATATTGTCGAACAGGCCCCCTATACCGCAGAAGAATCAGTTTACTATGAATTTATTGCTGATGAAACCATACCTGTTATTACCCACATTATCCCAAACCAAGGTAGATATGATAAGGACATGGTGGTTACCATAGAGGGACAGAACTTCGATGTCCGCCATATAGATGGTAAAACCTACTATCCTACAATTACTATAGGTAAGAACGAGCAATACAAAACAATTAACGATAAGGGGGCATTTTTTAGCAAGACTTCTGATGGCAATTATGACAGTACGGATAATGCAAATATCTTTTATAGGAGAAATGAAGATGGAGATATAGAGGATGGGCAGGGAAATACCCTAGATGATAATGGAAACCTTATTGATAGTGGAGGAAATATCATAGATAGGGGAAGAAGCTATATTCAAATGACAATCCTAGACAGGAATGGCAATGTAGTCGACGGCCAACTCCGTAAGAAGGGGAGCCAGATTAAGTTGACAATCCCTGGAGATACAATCAATGACTTTTACACAGGGGCGGCAGATATAATCATAAGAAATCCCACCGCCAGGGGAGAGCTAGGTACTATGGGATCTAGGGATAATTTCTTTGAATACCTACCCAAGACCAATATTAACCCTGAAATAACTTCAGTAGAACCAGACAAGGTAGCCGTTGCCAGCAGGGAAATTATCACAGTAAGAGGACGGAATTTTAAGGCCAACTTAATAGTTAGTGTGGATGGGGAGATTATTCCCAATCCCAATATTAATGCAGCAGCAGGAACTATACAGTTTAATGCCCCTGAGGGAAGGCCGGGCAAGTCCTTTATCCAGCTAATTAGTCCGGATGATGGTGGCATAGCCTCCGCCCCCTTTGAGTTTATAAGAACCTATAGTGTTCCTAGGATTGACAGGATTATCCCCAATGAAGCAGGGGAAGGGGCCCTAGTTATAATCAAGGGAAGTGGTTTTTATAAGGCCGACAAGCAGGGAGAAACCACTGAGGCCAAAAAGGGTAGCACCATCCTTATAGATGGCAAGGATGTAAACAAGGAATATTCCAATATACAGGAAGACCCAAAGGAAAAGTTTATCCATCCAATTACAGGGGATGAGATTAAAGATGTCAATGGCAAGTCTATCCCAACCTATGGTTCTAATATAGCAGTTGTGGATGATAAGACTATATATATGATAGTTCCAGACCCCAAGGACAGGGACAAGCCCTTCTTTATGAATGAGTGGCTAGACGTAGAAGTGGTTAATCCAGACCTAGGTAAACATACCTTAACAAGGGGCTTTAAGTTTGTAGACGTGGCCAAGTGGCCCAAGATAGATACAATATCCCCCACCCTAGGAGACTATAGGGGGGGCAATATTGTCCAAATAGATGGTAGAGATTTTGTAGAGGGTGCCAAGGTCTACTTTGGGACAGAAGAAGCCCAAGTTTACCGGAGGAGTAACCTGGGGCAGACCCTATGGGTCTTTGTACCGCCCTATCCCAACCAACTTGGGGACAAGAACCAGGCCATAGTACCCGTTACAATAGTAAACCCTGATAGTGGGGCTGATACCAAATACGAGGGCTACACCTATGTAAACCCAGGCTACACCCCCAGCATAAGAGAGATTAACCCAAATAGTGGTAATACAGCCGGAGGGGACAGGGTCCTAATCTCAGGAGAGAACTTTAGGACTGTTGTGGGTGAAGTATATGATGAAAATGAATGGAAACCTGATGTCTATTTTGCAGGAATTAAGGTAGAGCCAGAGGATGTTACCTTTGTCCTATCTCCCACTGACAAGGAGGAAGGAAGAAAGACAACAGACCTATTAGTAGTGGAAAACACCCCGGCAAACCCACAGGGCAGGGTGGATGTAACTGTCATTAACTATGATGGGGCAACAGCCACACTAAAGAATGGATATCAATATATAAGCAGGAGGCCCACCATTAGCAGGATTCTTCCTAACCAGGGAACGGTTTTAGGGGGAACAGAAATAACCATTATTGGTGGTGACTTTGTGGAGAAAGGCCTCCATGTGGCCTTTGATAATGATGTGGGAAAACAGGATATACTCTCAGGCCAGGCCAGGGTAAAGGTGGGGGACATTATTGTCCACTATGATGCCTATGGCAGCGGAGATAACATAAATGTATATTATAAATCCTTTAATGAGGCAGATCCAGAGGAAAACTTATTGGGCAGCCTTAACCTTACGGATGACGATTTTGGCTTTATTGATATAGATTGGAAGGAAATTGCCCAGGAATGGGATGAAGAGGACAAGGCAAACTTAGCAGATGAAAAAATAAAAATAGAGATAAAGGGCAAGGAACTTATAGTTACTAGAAGATTAGCCTTTATCCAAAGAGTAGAGGGGATGGAAAGAATTGTCCTAGTAACACCCCCTGGAGTATCAGTAGGCAGGACAAAATTGACGGTTTATAACCATGACGGGACCAATGTATCAGGGGACTATACCTACACCAGCCCCTATAGACCGCCGGTAATTACTGAAATAATTCCTACCACAGATGTAGAGGTGGTAGACGTAGAGGGTATGGCCAAGGATATTAGCCTGGCAGTGTCGTCACCTGATGGGGGTTCACCCTTAATTATCACGGGCAAGAACTTTAGGGCAGGAGTTAAGGTCTTTATCGGGGATAGGGAGGCCGAAATAAGGAGCAGGAGTCTAGGCGATGATGAACTTATTATCACCGTACCCCCAGCAGCTAGTGGGACAGTAGGCCAGTATCTAAGGATTTTAGTAACAAATGAAGATGGTGGCCTAACCTATGGAGATATGGTACCCGAAGGAAGCAGTAGGCGACCCTATTATTTCCAATATATAGTAGAGGGAAGCAGTCCCTCAATCAGCCTAGTGGACCCTAACATAGGGCCTGTATCTGGTGGTACCAAGGTAGTAATTAAAGGAAAGGAATTTAAGGACGAGGATTCCCTGGGGAGCAAAAAGGAAGTCAGGGTATTTGTAGGAGGTATCCCAGTATCCCAGTCCCATGTAAAATATATAGACTATAACAATTTAGAAATCACTGTGCCTAGGGGCAAGCTAGGGACCCAGGCAGTAGAAGTAGTCAACTATGACTATGGCCGGGCCATAGGGTCTGACGGCTTTACCTACATTAGCGAGCCCAAGATTCTTTCCGTTAACCCTGCAAAAATCTTTACCAATGATACAGAAACGGAAATAACCATTACAGGCAAAATGTTTATGTCAGGGGCCAAGGTAATCCTTGGTGGAGAGGTAATCAGGGAAGAGAATATAGGGCCAGGCATGGAGGTTATGGGGACAGGGATTAGCGGTGTAGAAAATGGAATAAATAAAAAGACAGCTGTGGTAGGAGGAGTAGAAGCTACCCATGTCAATGTAGTAGATGAAGAAACCATAAAGGTTAGGTTTCCAGAAGCCTTTGACCTAGACCATAGCAAGATTATAATCGTAAACCCTGATGGGGGTATATCTGATGAATATGATGACTTTAAGCATGAAATCCCTATTCCGACCAAACCCCTAGTCCTAGAGGCTATCCCGGGCTATGAGTCTACTGTACAACTCATATGGTCAGATTCTGAGGCAGACCTACTAAATGCAGCAGAAAAATATGAGATTTATGGTAAGGAATCTAGGGATAGAAACTATAGCTTTTTAGGAGATACTGAGGGGGCAGAATTTTTAGTTAAGGGACTTGAGCCTAGTAGTCGCTACGACTTTATGGTAAGGGCCCTCAACCGTTATGGAAGTGCCCTGGAATTTGCCGAGGTTACTGTTAGGACTTTAAGCCCTAGGGAAGATGAGAAACTTAAGGATAAACTTGAAGAACTAGAAAAGATAGAGGACCAACTTAAAAAAGAAGGCCAGGAGGAAAGGATAGACGGAGCCCTGGTAAAAACCATAGGAACTCAACAAATACCAAGTAGTGCCTCTAGTTATACTTTGGATTTTTCCCTAAGTAAGTATAGGGGTCAAAATAAATTTATTGTGGCTATACCAGTTTCCATAATGCCTAGCCTAGACAAGACCCTTACCATTACTGACGGACAAACTTCTTTTTCCTTCAATCCTAGGAACCTCTATACCAGGGAGGTTATACAGGGTTCTGCTGGTAATAGGGAAGATGCTTATGCCAGAGTTGTTTTTGAAAAAATGGCAGGAAGCCAGGCAGAGGGCTTGTATTCAGCCATAGACCGAACCCATCAAAGGGCTTCAGCCATATATAATATAGATTTTGAATTACAAGTAGGAACAAACATTACAGGGATTAGACAACTCCTACGGGGAGGCAGTTTATTAATGGGGCTTGATGCTAGGTCCTACCCCAATATAGATAGGGACAGCCTATTTATAGGCAAATACAATCCCGCTAACCATAGCTTTGAATCCCAAGGAAGGGGAGGAATGGCTACAGTAGGGGAGCCAGCCAAGTATATATTAGTGGCAAGGAGAAGATAGGCCTCAATAAGAAAGGAAGAGATTGATGAAGGATTGTAAAAAGAAACTAAGTATTTTCATATTGATACTGCTTATGATACAAATATTTCCTTATCAGGCCTTTGCCATAGAAGGCCTAAGCCCCTATCCTAGCTTCCAGGGGATGGACAAGGGAGGAAGTCTATACCAAACCATAAGATTTAATGATATAGGGGGCCATTGGGCCCAAGGGGCCATCCAGGAAGTGGCGGCCCTGGGTCTAATGAAGGGGGTGGGCAAGCAGAAATTCCAACCCAATAGGCCTATTAGCTATATGGAGGCAATAATTACCCTAGTAAAGGCCCTAGACCTACAGGAAGAGGCCCAAAGATTGGGAGAGGGCCAGGCCACAGATAATGTAAGGGATATAGTAATCCTAAGTACAACAGACAATTGGAATCGGGGATATTTGCAGGCAGCCATACAGAACAATATTATAAGCCCCGAGGAAGTAAATAAAATCACAGACTTGACTGTAAGACAAATAGAGGCCCTAGAGGACACAGTCCTAGATATGATGAGGGCCTATGAAAGACGGGATTTAACCCAGGCAGAATTGACCACCATACAAAACCAGCTAAGGGACAAACTAGAGACAAGGACAGCTTGGGATAGGCCAGCCCCTAGGCAACAAGTGGCAGCCTGGCTAGCAAGGACCATGGGCCTAGAAGGGGTCTATGGGTCTGATATGAAAATGGTCAATAAATTTACCGATATAGGGCAAATCCAAGTGGACAAGGTCCCCCTGGTAGAGGCAGTTTTGCAGGAAAATATTATGTCCGGGGTTTCAGCCACTAGATTTAACCCAAAGGGCAGCCTAACCCGGGGGCAAATGGCCCAGATTTTAAGCAAAATCCATGATGACCTATTAGAAAGCCATGAACTAGAAAAGTTTGAGGGAGAAATTATTAAGATAGAGGACCTAACCCACGAAAGCAAGGGCAAGAGGGTATTCACCATAGAAAATGATGATAACAGTAAAATCCTCCTAGTTACCCAAGCATCCGAGAAAGACTTCCCCCTTAGAAAGGGAGGCAGGATAGGGCTATCAAACCTCCTAAGCAAGGGAGACTGGCTCCGTTACTATATTAATAATAAGGGAGAAGTAGTCTACGGGGCTGTTGACACCAGACAGGTCTTGAGTTTAAGGGGTTTTGTTGAAAACATTGATATAGAAAATCGGGAACTTATTGTATCGGATTTTCAAGACAAAAGACATATACTAAAGGTCCAGCCCACAGCCCTAGTCCAGATAAATGGCAAGGACTACAAGCTGGAGGAACTATTATACGGCATGGAGATAAAGGCCAACATTATAAATGATAAGATTAATAAGATAGAGGGCTACCTGGATGAAGACCCCGACCGCCATGGTTACATACATCCTGGAAGCAGGACCAAGGTGGGAGATATATTATTCCTAGATGCTAATACAGTAGAAATCAGTAGAGATGGCAAGAGGGAAAAATATAAAATCACCCCTGCAACTAGGCTACTAAGGAATGAAAGACCTGCTAATCTCTTTGAGATGAAAACCGGAGATAGGGTAATTCTTTTCTTTAACGATATTTATAGCCCAGATATAGCTACCATTAGGGTAGAGGACCATGAAAGACATATTGAAGGGGTCTACAGGGGGCAGATTGAACAGGTGGACCAAAGAAAGAGAGAAATCATCTTGAAAAATATTTCCAACTACCAGCAGGGCAGGTGGGTAAGGTATCCTAGGGAACAGGTTAAACTTAAGGCCGAGGGAGACCTACTCTACGAAGGACCCCAAAAAATCACCCTAAGAGACCTAACCACCAGGAGAGATATGGAAGTCTATGCTGCTGTAGAGGGGAGCTTTGGAGTTCCCAGGATTGCCAAGGCCCTAATTAAGGGAGGGTCTACAGTCTTATACGAGAGTAGGATTAGCGAAATCCAATATGGCAGTAGCAGGATGATAGTGGATAATGTCAACTTTAACTTCCATCCTGGGACTATAGTAATAAAGAACAACCGTCTAGTAGACTCCTTGAACCTAGGCAAAAACCAAACCATAAATATGGTGGCAGACCTGGCAAGGGGGGCAAGAAATGCCGCCTTTGTAGCCATAGAGGATACGGGAATCCTAGATGAGAGGATTGACTCCACCCGCCTAGTTATTTATAGGGGTACCGTGGAGGACATCCATGACTATGGAGTTAACCTAGGCCGCCTGGGCTATAGGTTAGATTATCTAAGACTAGAAGACAACCAATGGAAGGAAATTTCTGGTAGAAGGAAGTTGACCCTAACAGAGGATGCCCTTATTCTAGACAGTGATTTAGGCAAGGAAATTGAACCTTCCTACTTTATAGATACCAGATTTATCGACCCCCAAGATATAGAGGATGAGGAACTCAGGAGACGGATAGAAGAGAGATTCTACTTTGGCAAGGGAGCATATTTCATAGTCAAGGAAACCCATGTAGATGGAGATGTCTATGAAGAAGTCCTGGCCTTAAACCTAACCCCTGCTGATATCCACGAGGGGGGAAGGCTCCACATAGAGCATAGTGCCATAGGAGAAGTCGCTGAGGTTAATATAGACAATGAAAGCATTACCTTAACCAACTTGAAACATTGGAACACCTTAAACAAACGTTGGGAAAATGTCAGGACCCAAGAGACAATTAGCACAGATAAGGCAGTTATCCTTGTCAATGATAAGCCAATAGGCAAAGATGAGCTCTACAATATAAGGAGAAGAGCCAAGGTTTATGCAGTTAAGAGCAAGGACTCCTCAACGGGAGATGATGCCTACGTGATTATAGTAGAACAATAAATACAAGGAGGAAATCCAATGAAAAAAACCATAGCCCTAATCCTATTGACAATCCTCCTCCTATCCACAAGCCTCCAGGGCCATGCCCTAGAAATACCCGGCTATGAAGGAGGCATCCAAAACCAAACCACCTACAAGGAAGTAATCTTTATCACAGGGGAACCTGTGGTGGTGGAGGGGCTGGTAACAGTCAGGGATAGGGGAGACAGAATTACCTATACATATAGAAACCTTACAAATATAGATGAGGGCGTAAGCCTAACTAGAAATGTTACCCTAACAAAAGAAGAAATATCCAACGGCCATGACCAGAAACAAGAGGCCCTAGTATTAAACAGATACAGGGAAACGGTCAATGCCAAGGGGGTCCGCTACGAGACCACCGAAGCCCAATACCCATGGAGCCTGGGCCAGGTATTCCACCAAAAGCCAGGAGTTAGCTACTTTGCTGGGAATTGGGACGGAAGAAAAACCTATACCATCAACCGGAACGAGGGTAAGGTAAGGGTAGATACCCAGGGGACAGGCGTAGGCTATGACCACAACTGGGGGGCAACCCATACCCAAAGCCTGGTCCATTACATTGACTATGATAGGAGGACCCAAAGCCAGGAAGATGGGGAAGAAAGAATAAGCTGGCAGGGGACAGTAGAGGTGGATGTAGTCCATAATAGGACCAAGGACTACCACTATGAACTAAATGTCCCCACCCAGATTAGCTTTAGGGGAGGCTACCTCCTAACAGAGATAGAAGAAAACATAGTAAAATACAATTATAACCTCCCCCGTATATCAGAGGATGGAGACCTTCTAAGGGGTAGAAATACCGGAGTAAGTAGCTTTACCCTAGACACCAACCCCATTAACAAGAGGCTACCCATACCCATGATGAGAGATATTTCCGGCCACTGGGCCGAGGAAGACATCCTATTACTGGCAAGCCTAGAGGCCCTAACACCAGAGAAAAGCAATTTTGGCCCCTCCCTACCCATGAGCAGGGGAGAGTTTGCCAGGGCCCTGGGAGTTATTTTGGATATAGGCCAGGAGGAAGAGGAAACAACCAGGCGGAGGACTGTTGTCAGAGAAGAACCCAAGCCCGTCTTTGTAGATGTGCCTAGGGGCAATGCCAACCGACCCTATATAGAGGCCATCTTTGAAAGGGGAATAATGAGGGGGGTGGGCAAGGACCACTTCATGCCCAACAATAGCATCACCAAGGCAGAGGCAACGGTAGCCATTATCAAGGCCATTGGTTTTGAAAACCTGGCCCCCATCCAACAGTATTCTACTGGCTATAATGATGACCTATCCATACCCCTATGGGCCAGGGATGCCGTCTATCTTGCCAGAGAACTAAGACTAGTAGAGGGGAATAGTGGAGGCTACTTCCAACCAGGGAGGGCCTTGACCAAGGCTGAGACAGCAGAGATCCTCACCAACCTTATTAATTACCTGCAAAGAGATATAAGATATGACTATAGGGAAAGAATCCTTAACTATTAATAAAAGCAACTTGAAACAAAATAAGAAATAAGGATATAATGATATAGGACAAATAAGATAAGATGTCCACAAAAATAGACATTTTAAAGGGGGGAAGATAGAAATACCTTCCCCCTTTGAGTTTTGAATGAAAGGAAGTTATCCATGTCAATAAAATATATATTCATCACAGGAGGCGTAGTCTCCTCCCTGGGCAAGGGCATTACTGCTGCCTCCCTTGGGAGATTACTCAAAAGCAGAGGATTAAAAGTTACCCTACAAAAGTTAGACCCCTATCTTAATATAGACCCAGGAACCATGAGCCCCTACCAGCACGGGGAAGTCTTTGTGACCGAAGATGGGGCCGAAACGGATTTGGACCTGGGCCACTACGAACGCTTTATCGATATAAACCTAACTAAATATAGTAGCGTAACATCAGGAAAAGTCTACTCCACCGTTATAAACAAGGAACGAATGGGAGACTATAACGGACGAACTGTCCAGGTAATCCCCCATATTACTAACGAAATTAAAGAAAGAATATACCGGGTGGGTCGGGACGGTAATTTTGATGTAGTCATTACAGAGGTAGGGGGTACAGTAGGCGATATAGAAAGCCTCCCCTTCCTAGAGGCAATCCGCCAGGTAAAATACGAAGTGGGCAGGGAAAATGTTATGTATATCCATGTAACCCTTGTCCCCTACTTGGGCAAGGCAGGAGAACTAAAAACCAAGCCCACCCAACATAGCGTAAAGGAACTAAGGAGCATCGGTATCCAACCTGATGTAGTAGTATGCCGGACAGAAAGGCATATATCCCAAGAAATGAAGGATAAAATAGGCCTCTTTTGCAACCTAGAACCAAGTAATGTAGTAGAAAACATGGATGCCAAAAGCCTATACGAGGTGGCACTACTATTAAAGGAAGAAAAACTGGACGAAATAGCCATAAGAAAACTCAACCTACCAGCCCAGGAGGAAGACCTGTCCCAGTGGATAGAGGTAGTAGAAAAGGATAAAAACCTCAAAAAGAAAATAAAAATCGCCCTGGTAGGAAAGTTTGTAGAATTAAGAGATGCCTACATTTCTGTTTCAGAGGCATTAACCCATGCGGGAATTCATAATAATGTAAAGGTAGAAATTGATTGGATACAATCCCGGGATATAAATGAAGGCAATGTAAAAGATGCCCTAAAGTCAGCCAAGGGAATATTAATCCCAGGAGGCTTTGGTGAGGAGGGCATGGAAGGAAAAATCGCCGCCATCAAATATGCCAGGGAGAATAAAGTCCCCCTATTTGGCATTTGCCTGGGTATGCACCTGGCAGTGGTGGAGTTTGCTAGAAATGTAGCGGGATTGGCAGATGCCCATAGTGCAAAAATCAACCCCGATACCACAAATCCAGTCATCCACCTGATGGCCAACCAAAAAGACTTTGACGATAGGCGGGGGCCCATGAGGCTAGGCCTATATCCCTGCAAGGTAAAAAACAATACCAGGGTAAGAGAAGCCTACGGGGAAGACCTAGTATATGAAAGACACCGTCACAGGTATGAATATAATAATGAATATAGGGACTTGCTAACAGAGGCGGGCCTAATCATCAGCGGAATCTCCCCTGATGAAAGACTGGTGGAAATAATAGAACTAAAGGACCATCCTTGGTTTGTAGGGGTCCAATTCCACCCAGAGTTTAAATCAAGGCCTACAAAACCCCATCCTTTATATAGGAGCTTTATCAAGGCGGCAATATCCCATGCTAGCCCATGTCAACCAAATGATAATAAAATGTAACATCCCTGTAATAGTATTTCAACCACATTATGTGTATAATGATTTTAGCAGCTAGGAAATAAAAAGTCATTACTTTACATTTGTGTTACAAACCACCTACAAAAGTTGACCTGCTTACAACGAGGTGGTATAATCGTAGCCATAG
>CAYMGQ010000004.1:0-142955 GCA_964390055.1 uncultured Clostridiaceae bacterium | reverse complement strand
ACCAGAAAGGAAGGTGGCGCCTAATGATAGTTCCAATAATATTTATGATAATCTGTGCAGTCGGCTTTTATTTCTCAGGCCTTGCTCCAGGCTTTGTATTCAATGAGATGGTCTTTAGACTTTCTAGGAATTTAATTTTAGTCATGTCTCTAATAGTACCTGTTATAACAGGTATGGGTTTAAACTTCGGTATAGTATTAGGGGCTATGGCAGGCCAGGTAGGTTTGATTTTCATAGTAAACTATGGGATTGGCGGTATGCCAGGTATATTAACGGCTATTATAGTTTCCACCCCTGTAGCCCTAGTCTTAGGCTATTTAGTAGCCAGGGTGTTAAATAAGGCCAAGGGCAGGGAAATGATAACTTCTATGATTTTAGGTTTCTTCTCCAACGGGATTTACCAATTAATATTTATATTACTTGTGGGAACCGTAATACCCTTTAGAAACAAAAAAATATTGATGACTACAGGCAAGGGCCTAAGAAACGTTATTGACCTAATAAGTATACGAAAGTCATTGGATAATTTTATTTTCGGCGGGATAACATCCTACCCAATTATGACTTTTGTTATTATAATCTTATTATTTATGGGCTTGTATTTCCTATTAAAAACAAAATTAGGGCAGAATATGAGGGCAGTTGGGCAAAGTATGCATGTTGCCAGCATATCTGGTATAGATGTGGATAAAACTCGGACCATAGCCATTCTTATATCGACAGTATTGGCGGCCTGGGGTCAAATTATTTATTTGCAAAATCTAGGTAACTTTTCTACCTATAGTAACCATGAACAGGTAGGCCTGTTTGCAGTTGCTTCATTGTTAATTGGTGGTGCAACTGTCGAGAAGGCTTCGTGGAAGGAAGCCTTGATAGGTACTTTACTATTCCATTTGCTATTTATAGTGTCACCCCAAGCGGGTCAAAATCTAATGGGGGATGCCCAGATAGGTGAGTATTTCAGGGCCTTTATTGCTTATGGGGTAATAGGATTAGCCTTATTACTTCATGCCTGGGAAAAAGCCAAGGCATCAGCCCGTTTATCGGATAATGTGGAAGGTTCAAGTTAACATTAGGCAGTTTAATAGTGGTATTAACCTTAAAGCAGTTAATTATATTAGCTGCTTTTATTTTTTTATTATAATAAACTAGAAGGATGATTTTAAGGATATAGGCATATATTTTGATTAGATATATTGACTAAGAGGTATATATTAAAGAAGAAAGGGGAGATATGATGAAAAGAGTAGCTATATTACTGGAGGATCTTTTTGATGAAAGGGAACTTTTTTATCCCTATTACAGGCTTTTAGAGGAGGGCTATGAGGTCCATTTGGTGGGATCACAAAGGGATACTGTCTACACCTCCAAGGCTGGAGTTACAGAAAAAAGCACCCACTCTTCAGAGGAAGTAAAGGCAGAGGATTATGATGCGGTTGTGATACCAGGAGGCTTTTCACCAGATAATATGCGAAGGACTAGGGCAACGGTAGACTTTGTCAAACAAATGGACAAACTGGAAAAACCCATTGCAGCTATTTGCCACGGACCTTGGATGATGGTTTCAGCTTGTGATTTAAAGGGTAAGAAAGCAACTGCCTTTTATTCAATTAAGGATGACATACTGAATGCAGGGGCAGAATATTTGGACCAAGAGCTAGTGGTGGACGGACATTTAATTACATCTAGGACTCCAAAGGACTTGCCGGCATTTTTAAAGGCCATAATAAGTAAATTATAATAAAAAAATAAATGCTACATTTTTGTAGCATTTATTTTTTTAAGTCAGTTTTAAGAAAGATAGTTTGTTACTGTCAGGCTAGGTTAGCAGTTAATTAAATGCTTAAAATATTTGCCTGTTTAAATTTATTCTGCTTGGCATGGTACATAGCGGTGTCTGCTTGGGAGACTAGTTTTTCCGTATTAGTACCATGGTCAGGATATACACTAACCCCTATACTAGATTTCATGGGTATTGCTATAGAATCTATTATAAAATCCTCATCAAATATACTGGTAAAGATTTTAGCATAATTCTCCAACTCTTCATTACTTTTTATCCCAGATATTGCACATACGAACTCATCCCCACCAATCCTGGATGCTAATCCATTCTTAGGGGTTTTTTCTTTAATTTTTTGGGCTATCCTTTGAAGGAGCTTATCACCCACACAGTGGCCGTAGCTATCATTAACATTCTTAAAATTATCTAAATCAAAGAAAAAAACTGCAATTTGAGTATTTTGCTTATTGGCCTCAATTATTTTTGCCTCCATAAATGCATCAAATTTTCTCCTGTTAGATAGTTTGGTTAAATAATCAGTGTCCGATAGTTCCTTATTTTTAATGATTACATATATGAACATATATATAAATGCCGAATAAAAGACTGTTATAAGTGCAACACTTTTATAAAATATGTTTTTTTGTCTACTTATAGAATTAATTATTTCTGTATTTTTATAAATTACTTCCATAAGGTAGGTGCCCCACCACATTAGGGTGTCCTCAGTCTGCATGGAGGAGTAGGGGATATATTTAACAGTATAACTCTCGTTGTCTATGGTTAATGTTTCTTCCCTGCTTTCGTTATTTTCAAGGGCTTCCCTGATTAGTTGCTTGTTCTCTACTGAATCTAGTTGTTCCTTTGCATGGTCTTCGTTTTTTAATAAAATGGTAGATTTATCAGTGGTCATATTATATTTAAATATTTTGATATCCTCTATAAAGGGATATTTATTTTGTAGTGACCTAGAAAGATATAAAACATTTAATCTATCAAGTTCTGGATATTGATCATTTAGGTTTACACTTAACTCCAACAAATACTTGTTGTCTGGAGTGGGTATTTAACTAAATTTTTTCAATTCATTTTCTAGGAAGGAATAATTAATGGGATCTGAACGAAACTTATCTCCTTGTAAACGACTTGTTAGGGTCTTGGAAAAACTGGGGTATTCGGCAAAGGACATGCCTATTTCCTCTTCAATTGATGAGGCAATAATATGTAAGTTTTCATCGATGACATAAATATCAGCCCCATTATAATTATTTTTCATAGCTTTTAAATTCCAGCTCAAAACATCCGGATTGTTTGCATATATATCAAATAGCCTGTAGGAGGATTCCTCCAGCTCCTCTTGCAATTTTCTCTCAGCAATTTTACTAAGAATATCGGAATATTTACTTTCATTATAGATACTGGATTCAATCAACCTTATTTTGGACGTATGTTCTGCAATTATAATGTCCACAGTCTTCTGATAATAATTGTAATATGTTGCAACTATTGAAATATAAATTATAAGCACAAAAATAAAGAGAAATTTAGTCTTAGTAGTTATTTTTTTCAAGAAGTTATCCATCCCATCTCCCCCTATTAAATGTGCCCCAATTGACAATAATACCTGTCTACACAATTTGCAGTATAATACTAAATATTTACATTATACATTAAAAAATCCAAAAAATAAAGCGTTTTTTAACAGTAAATGGTATTTACGACCTTTTAATTGCTATTAGTCATTTAATTTAAAAAACCTTATCTCTGATTTCTTAGGCTCCCCTTATCTATCAGCTTCCTTAAAACAGGGATGACCTCCCTTTCAAACCAAGGATTTCGCTTTAACCAGCCATGGTTTAATGGGAAGGGGTGGACTAGGGGTAGGTAAAGAGGCAAATATTCACGAAAACTTCTGACGGTTTCTGTTAGATTAGCCTTCATTTTGTCAGCTAAATAATATTTTTGTGCATAGGCACCAACAAGGATTATAGTTTTAACCCTGGGCATCTCCTTTAGTAGAGGGGGGTGCCATTTTTCAGCAAAACCCTTACGGGGAGGTTTATCCCCGGTTTTTGCCTTGCCCGGATAATAAAAGTCCATGGGTAAATGGGCAATGGCATTTGTATTATAAAAATCCTCTCGAGATATCCCCATCCATTGGCGTAGTCGGTCCCCGCTAGGGTCATTCCAAAACAAATGGGTTTTCTCCGCCCTCCTACCTGGGGCCTGGCCTACTATTACTATACGGGCATCCCTTGATGCCTTAAACAAGGGGTGGATTTTCCTTTTAGTAAAGTCAATATTCATAGTATCATTTATGATTTGTTTTTTAATATCCTCAAAAACGGCTATATTTCTCCCTCCTATCAATTAGTTTTTTATAATATTTAGTATAAATACTATAGTTGCTTCCTATACAATTATTTATATCATATAAAAGAAGAATATATTAAGCAAAGGTATAAAAGTTAATATTGGGTTAATATTGGGCTGCTATATTATATTTAGGTCCCGTAGATTATTTTATTGACGAATGGAGGTATAAAAATGTTTGATTCAACAATAATTATTTTAATTCCAGCAATTATCTTAACCCTTTATGCCCAGGGAAAGGTGCAGGCAAATTTGGCCAAATACCTAAGGATACCAACGGAAAAAGGCTACTCAGGGCTCCAGGTGGCCAGGATATTATTAGACCAGCATGGATTGGCCTATATTCCAATAGAAATGACTAGGGGGAGATTGTCAGACCACTATGACCCAAGAAATAAGGTTGTAAGGTTGTCCCAAGATGTATATTATGGGAATTCCATAGCTTCGGTTAGTGTGGCCGCCCATGAGGTGGGACACGCTATTCAACATGCTAATGGCTATCTACCACTTACTTTTAGAAATAGGGTTTTCCCAATTGCTAGATTTGCTTCTTCGGCGGCCTGGCTATTTATTATGGTGGGACTTATGCTACCAAGTCTCGGTAATCTAATGAATGTGGGAATAATATTATTTAGTACAGCTGTCCTATTTCAAATTCTAACCCTACCCGTTGAGTTTAATGCCAGTAGTAGGGCCTTGCGTCTGCTGGATAGTAATGGTTTTATTAGTGATTATGAAAATACAGGTGCAAGGAAGGTATTGGGAGCTGCGGCCTTAACATATGTTGCTGCTATGGCTAGCGGTATAGCACAATTGATTAGGCTTATATTAATTAGTAATAGAAGAAACAATAATTAAAGGCTAGGAAAATTGTGTTACAATGAATCTAGTAAGTGGTTTAGAAGGAGGGAGCTAGTGTTTAACATTATGGTAGTAGAGGATGATAACAATAGCAGAAAATTAATGGAGACTGTTCTTGTGGACAATAATTACAAGCCCATTTTGGCAAAGGATGGTCTTGAGGCCTTAGAGATGCTAGATAAACATCATATAGACCTAATAATATTGGATATAATGTTGCCCAATATGGATGGCTATGAATTTACTCAAACCCTTCGCCAGGCTAAATGCAACATACCCATCCTAATGGTAACCGCAAAGGAGACACCCTCAGACAAGAAGAGGGGTTTTATCCTAGGGACCGATGACTATATGGTAAAACCAGTAGATGAGGAGGAAATGATCCTAAGGATAGCCGCCCTTCTAAGAAGATCTAAAATCGCCAGTGACCATAAAATTGTCATAGGTGATACCCAATTAAAATATGATGAGCTTTCATTGAAACAGGGTGATAGGGTCCAACTAATCCCCCAGAAGGAGTTTATGCTCTTATTTAAACTTCTTTCTTATCAGGATAAGATTTTTACTAGGAGACAGTTAATGGATGAAATATGGGGCCTAGATAGTGATTCTGACGAGAGGACTGTGGATGTTCATATAAATAGGTTAAGAGAAAGATTAAAAGATAATAAGGATATTGAAATAGTCACAATAAGAGGGTTGGGATATAAGGCTAGAAGGATGGCCTACTAGATATATATTTGATAATAGGATGGTGAGGTTAAAGTGAATAGACTTAGGAGCCTAAATTTCGCCCTTGTTATTTTTGTGCTTATTATTATGATAGCTTCTAGTGCTCTGGCGGGCATTATCCTATTGTTTCTAGATAGCTACAATTTTTTTATAGAAATAAATTCAACTAAAATACTACTTTTAATTTCGGGTTTGCTCACTAGCACAATTATAGGTACAATACTTACCTTTCCCATAGGTAATTACCTACTTAAACCCCTTAACCAACTAATCGATGGAACAAGAGAGGTGACCAAGGGGAATTTTAATATTAAAGTGGATCAACTTAAGATGAAACATGAGGTAGGGGAACTAATCAGGAGCTTTAACATAATGACTAAGGAATTAAGTAATACTGAATTATTTCGCAGGGATTTTATAAATAACTTTTCCCATGAATTTAAGACTCCCATAGTGTCCATAAGGGGATTTGCTAGACAACTTAAAAATCCAGACTTAACCAGGGACAAGCAGGCGGAGTATGTCGATATAATAATAAGGGAAGCTGAAAGACTATCCAATATGTCCTCCAATATATTATTACTAAGTAAATTGGAGAACCAAGAGATTGTAACTGACAAAAAACTCTTTTCCCTTGATGAACAAATTCGCAACTGCATACTTCTCTTGCAGATGGAATGGGAAAAGAAATTTATCAACTTCCAACTTGACCTACAAGCAGTCTATTACCACAATAATGAAGAAATGCTGTCTCATATTTGGTTAAATTTAATTGGCAATGCCATTAAATTTAGCCCTGAAGGGGGAAGGATTAGGATAAGTTGCTATAATGACAATGAGAACATAAGGGTTGATATATCTGATGAGGGTATGGGGATGAGCCATGAAGAGCAGGAGCACCTTTTTGAAATGTTTTACCAAGGGGACAAGGCCCATGCCCTAGAGGGAAATGGCTTGGGACTATCCCTAGTAAAAAGAATAGTAGACTTGTCTAGAGGAAAAATAAGTGTAGAAAGCAAATTAGGACAGGGGACAGATATTAGGGTGTTACTGCCAAGATAGTAAACTCCTCCTTCAAATATTAGGGCAAGCCCTTAGGGGCTTGTTTTTACTTTTAAGATTTTTAATTCCCTTAGGCCAGTTTTTATGATAAAATGTGTGCTAATGAGTGAAATAAACAAATTTAAAGCTAGAAAAGGACAGGAATATGCAAATACAATTAGCGGGAAAAGGTCGAAAAAAAGGTATAAGATTCAAAAAACACATTATTATTGCAATTTTATTGACCATATTTATTTTGAATGGTTTTGTTAGGCTCCCTCCCCAGGAAATAGCCTATGAAAGTCCTATAATGCAGGATTCTAATGTAGAATTTTTATATGACTTAACCTATGATAGGGGAGGCAAATCTGTTAGGGACCATCAAATATTTGACCAACAGTTGCAATTAATTAAAGAGGCAGAAGATTTCATTATAATAGACATGTTTTTATTTAATGATGATTATAAGAGGCTTGATGGGTTAAGCTATCCAGATTTATCAGACCAACTAACCTCCGCCCTTATTAATAAGAAGAAGGGCAATCCTCATATAAAGATCCTATTTATAACAGATGAAATTAACAATTTTTATGGGGCCTATGAAAGCCCTTATATTAGCAGGTTAAAGGATAATGGTATAGATGTGGTAATTACAAATTTAGAGAAATTACGGGATTCCAACCCACTATATGCGGGAGTTTGGAGAAGTGCAATTAAGTGGTTGGGTACAGCAGGTAGGGGGTGGTTGCCAAATCCCTTTAGCCCTGATTCCCCCAAGGTAACATTAAGGGCTTATTTAAAATTATTAAACTTCAAGGCGAATCACAGAAAGGTCATTATTACAGACAAGGCTGCAATTATCAGCTCTATGAATCCCCATGATGCCAGTGGTAATCATTCAAATATAGGATTTAAACTCACTGGCCCAATTATCGAGGATTTAATTGAAACTGAGCTTGCAGTGGCAAAACTATCGGCCTATAAGGATATAGATGCCTTTAATCTCTCCTTTAATTATCAGAATCAGGAGAGTAATTCTCTAGTATCTATTATCACCGAAAGCAAGATAAGGGATAAGCTCATTAGCCAAATAGCCAATAGTAAGAAGGGTGAAAGGATTACAATGGCTATATTTTACCTATCACATAGGGGGATAATAGGGGAATTAATTAAGGCCGGCAAGCGGGGAGTGGATGTGAGAATAATTTTAGATGCTAATAAGGATGCCTTTGGTATAGAAAAGAACGGAGTACCCAATAGGCAGGCGGCCTTGGAAATGGTTAGAAAAACTAATGGAAATATTGGAGTAAGATGGTATAATACTAAAGGGGAACAATTCCATAGTAAACTTACCCTTATAGAGAAAGCAGATAGATCCATTATAATAGGGGGTTCTGCTAATCTAACTAGAAGAAATCTAGACGATTATAACCTAGAGACTAATGTTTTTATAGAGACCCTAAGGGGTACAGACCTTGATAATGATATCAAATCCTATTTCCATAGGATATGGACTAATACCGATGCTGATTATACTTTGGATTATGGGGAGTATGAAGATAAATCTTTATTAAAAATACTCCAGTATAGGATCCAGGAAGGAAGCGGGCTATCCTCATTTTAGGCTAGGGATAGCCTTTTATAATGGGGCCTGTTGAGTAGTGGGTAACAGCGTGGGTATATAATAAAGAGATTAAATCATTAGTATGGAGTGAGTTAAAATGAAGAAAAAAACTTACATCCTGCTGGCCATGGTTCTTTTAATTTTATTAGCAGGATGTTCGCAAAATAGCCCCACTGGACAGGGGGCAGATGTCTTGGATCCGGGGAATCCAGTCGCTTTAACCTTGTGGCATTATTATGTGGGGGACAATAAAATATCATTAGAGAAGCTAATTGCAGAGTTTAATCAAAGTGTGGGAATAGAACAGGGGGTTATAATTGAACCAGTGGGTATGGGTAGTGTAAGGGAGCTTGAGGCACTTATTACGGATTCGGCCAAGGGAGTTATAAATTCCCACCCCATGCCTGACATATTTTCCACCTACCCAGATAAGGCCAAGGAACTAGACCAACTGGTAGAACTATGTGACCTAAATAATTACTTTAGTCATGATGAAAGAGGAGAATATGTAGAGGATTTTATAAGTGATGGACTTTTTCAGGATGGGAGGTTACTCCTATTACCCATTGTTAAAAGCACAGAACTCTTATATTTAAATGCTACATCATGGGAGGAATTTGCCAAGGATACAGCTTATGAATTAGAGGATTTGGCTACATGGGAGGGTATTTTGGATATTGCCCGCTCCTATTATAAGTGGACTGATGGAGCAAACCCAGATACTCTATGGGATGGCTGTGCATTTTTTGGATATGATTCTGTTGCCAACTATATTTTAGCTGGAAATCGACAATTAGGTGTTGAAATTATAGATGGGGATAAGGAGGAGGCCCATATAGATAGGAAGGTCTTGCGTAAGTTATTTGATATTTATGTCCAGGGGATTGGATTTGGCTATTTTGATGCCATTGGTAAGTTTAGGGCAGATGATATTAAGGCCAGGGATTTAATAGCATATGTAGGCTCTTCCTCTAGTGCGGCTTATTTTCCCACCTGGGTTGAAGAGGACAACCAGCAAAAACCCATTGAATTTATAGCCCTACCCTATCCAGCATTTGAGGGTAGTCAAGAATATGTCATCCAACAGGGTGCTGGCATGGGTGTTGTAAAGTCTACTCCTCAAAAAGAGGCAGGAGCAGCCTTATTTATGAAATGGTTTACAAGTAAAGAACAAAATATTGAATTTTCCATAACAACTGGCTATATTCCCGTTAAAAGAGAAACCTTTGATGATCATCAATTTAAAGAGGCTATAAAGGAATTAGATAGGGGAAGGCAAGTTGAGAAGAATGTTGGCCAAGTATATGAAATTGTCCTAGAGCAAGTCCTATCTTCTAATACTTATGCGGCAAAAGCCTTTGACAAAAGCTATGACCTGCGTTCCATATTGCAGGCAAAACTTATGGATGTAGGCCAATCTGTTAAGGGACAAGTGGTAGGATTAAAAGAGCAATATGATAGTGAGGAAGATATTTTGGACAATCTAGACTTGGATCTAATATGTGATCATTGGTTGAAGGAACTTATAGAAGACTTACAGGCTGTTGGGATTAGTGTTCAGGTAAATTAGTAGAGATTGTTGAAAACAATATACGGTAGGAGATATATATGATTAGAAAACAGATAAGCCTTAGAAAGCGAATAATTAGGATAATGATTTTTTTAGTTATTTTACAAAGCTTGGCCCTAGTGGTCGCTATTTCTATATCTCGGGTATATCCCCTATTAGATGCTGAGGCTATTCGTGTATTTGATAATACCATCCAATCTAGGGTAATAGAGTTTAATGCGGGAATTGGAGATTTAGTATCTAACATGGCCCAATACACCAGAAGAGGCAATGGACTAATGGAGGATATTGCCCAAGAGTATGCTTTGGAGGCCACAGAAATATATAGGATGGATGAGGCATATAGGTCTGGATCTTTGCAAATGGCAGATCTTCTAATTAAAATGCTTGAAGAAAATAATATTACTGGAGCATTCTTTATGCTGAATGGATCCAATACCCAAAAGTATAGTGATATTGCCCACGCAGGGGTCTATATACGAAATACGGCAGCTAGCAGTATCAGTAATGGTCCATCTTCCTATCAATTGGAAATGGGACCCATTTCTGTGGCACAAGAGTACAATATAGCTACCAGTATTAATTGGGATTTAGATTTTAAACTTGTTGGCGGAAAGCAGGATATAAAAAACCTATATGAAAAACCAATTTGGGCTGCTATTGAAAATCCAGATTCAGAAATTGAACGATATGGATTTTGGCAACAACCCACGGATATTTTAGGGGATAACCAAAAGGTAGTAACATATAGCCTGCCCTTAATAGATAAGATGGGTAAACCCTATGGGGTATTAGGCATTGAGATCTCAACAACCTATCTAGCACAATTATATTTGCCTAACCCCAGCCTAATCCCCTTTAATAGCTTCTATGCCATTACATCCATGGCCAATGATAATCAATCTCCTGATTGGTTTGTTGCCAATGGACCCCTACCTCATATTTATTTAAAACAGGGGGATATGAATCCATTAAATTTGCTAGAAACAGGATTATTAGAAACAAATATTGAAGGAATAGGAAAAATGTACTCGCTATCACAGGGGCTTAATATTTATAGTAAAAACTCTCCTTTTATAGATTCTGCCTGGTCCATAATTGGTTTTGTCCCCCAGCTAGACCTTCATAGGAGCTCTAGCCGGGTGAAAGTTATATTAATGTCTAGCATTTTAATTACTACTTTAATTGGTATAATAATTTCGATTCTTATGGGTTATGGATTTACGAGAAAAATTTCAGGTTTGTCTAATTATGTGAAATCCTTAAATCCCTATGGAGAAATTAATTTTAATAGAACAAATCTCCAGGAGATTGATGATTTAATGTCGGCCGTGGAACTTTTTAATAAGAGTGTTATCCGAGCTTCGGAGGCTACATCCAAGATATTGGAACTTTCCCTATTACCAATTGGGGGATTTGAAATTAATCAGGATTTAGGTACAGTAATTTTAACAGAATTTACATACGATATTTTGGGCCTGGATAGGGGGGCCCTAGTTGATAGGGATACTTGGGAACAAAGTTATCAACTACTTACAAGTAGCCCTTCTGATGAATATGAAAACACATTTTATTATAAAAATACTAGGGATGGTACAAAACATTGGTTGCGGATTTTGGAAAGGAAAACTGAGGAGGGCAGGTTGGGAGTTATCCTAGATGTAACGGAGGATATAAAAGAAAAATTGCGCTTAATAAAAGAATTAGACTATGACCCAATGACTAGACTTTTTAATAGGGATGCTTTTAGGCGGGAGGCCTGTGAAGCTATAGCAAGCCAGCCTGATAAAATTGGGGCCTTAATCTTTTCTGACTTAGATAATTTAAAATATATTAATGATACCTATGGCCATGATGCAGGGGATAATTTACTAGTTGGTGCCGGAAAAATGTTTCAGGAATTTGCTAAACATGGTGGTATAGTGTCAAGGATATCAGGAGATGAATTTGCAATATTTCTCCATGGATTTAATAGTAAAAAGGAGATTAAGACAATAATTAGGGAAAAGTTTTTGGATTTTAGGGGCCATGTTATTGAAACTAGGGATGGGTTTGTCCATCGGATTCGATTTTCATCTGGCCTTGCCTGGTACCCGCAGGATGCTGATAATATAATGGACTTAATGAAATTAGCTGATTATGCCATGTATGAGGCAAAACACAGGGAAAGGGGATCCCTATTCAAATTCGATAGGGAATCCTATGACAAAAATGTTTATTTATTTGAAAATAGTGATGCTATAAATAGATTATTAGATGAGGAATTAATTAGGTTTGATTTTCAACCTATTGTAAATAGCAGGAACGGGCAGGTCTTCGGATTTGAGGCTTTGATGCGGTCTCTTTTAGAGGATTTTAAAAGTCCCCTAGAAATAATAACTGTTGCTGAAACCCAATCAAAATTAGGTCTATTGGAACACTTGGTTTTTCGTAAGGCTATGTCAACTATGGATGATAATATGCAGGCTTTAGGTGATGGTAAGATATTTATTAATAGTATCCCAAGTCAGCTGATAAGCAAAAAGGAACAAAAAGTATTGGCCAATAAATATGGCCATCTATTTAAAAATATTATTATAGAGATTACAGAAAAGGAAGGAGATTCACCCAAACAGCTGGATGAGAAAATAGACTTTATAAGGTCTCAGGGTATGAAACTGGCCATAGATGACTTTGGCAAGGGCTACTCTAATGAAGTCCGGATTATATCTTTACAACCTAATATTATAAAAATAGATATGGAACTAATCCAGGGAATACACTGGGATCTAGATAAGCAGATACTGGTAAATAATCTTAAGATTTTCAGTAAAACTAAGGGTATTAAGCTGGTAGCTGAGGGTATAGAGAATACCCAGGATTTAGAGATGGTTATCAAACTAGGGGTGGATTTTCTTCAGGGCTATTATATAGGAAAACCTGTTGATGGATTTTCTACAATTCCTGCTGATTTACGGGAGGAAATATTATATTTAAACAAATATTTTGATACTTGGCAGCATCCACATGACGGGAAGGAACTTGTAAAATAAATGCCTCCTTTAGCCTATAAAGGTATTGACAAGGGGTGGCCCCTATGTTATATTATTTTGTAAATATCAGACAATTCTAATAGGAAAATTAAAGCCCTCTTAATTAGAAGGGGGCTTTTTAATTAGGAGGGAAAAATATGAAAAAATTATCTTTAGAAACCCTATGTGTTCAGGCAGGATACGAACCAGAAAATGGGGAACCCAGGATTCCACCAATTTATCAGTCAACTACATATAAATATGACAGCGCTGACCAGGTGGCAGACCTATTTGATTTGAAACAGGCGGGCCATATGTATTCTAGGATTTCAAACCCTAGTTTAGACTTTTTTGAACAGAAAATTGCGGCCTTGGAGGGAGGGGTCGGGGCCCTTGCAACTTCATCCGGTCAATCTGCAACCCTATTATCTATTTTAACCATTTGCCAGAAGGGTGACCATATCCTGGCATTTAACAATCTTTATGGTGGTAGCTTTACCCTATTAAATTCTACTCTGAGAAACTTTGGTATTACAAGCACCTTTGTGGATTTAGATGCCGATGATAAGGAAATAGAGGGGGCAATTAAGGAAAATACCAAATTAATCTTTGGTGAGACTTTAGGTAATCCAGGGGTAAGGGTACTTGATATTGAAAGAATAGCAAACTTAGCCCATAAAAATGGTATTCCCCTAGTTGTGGACAATACCTTCCCAACCCCCTATCTATGTAGGCCTTTCGAATATGGAGCTGATATTATAACTCATTCCACGACAAAATATATTGATGGACATGCCACCAGTGTTGGGGGAATTATTGTAGATAGCGGTAAATTTGATTGGACCAGGGGGAAATTTGATTGCTTGACAGATCCAGATCCAGATTATCATGGGATAAGCTATACAGAGACCTTCAAGGAAAGTGCCTATATTACCAGGGCCAGGGTGGTATTTATGAGAGATTTGGGCAATGTGATGAGCCCCTTCAATGCCTTTTTAACTAACCTAGGAACAGAAACCTTAGCCTTAAGAATGGAAAGACACTCATCTAACGCCCTAAAGGTGGCCCAGTTCTTAGAAGATAATCCTAATGTAGAGTGGGTCAATTACCCCCTATTAAAATCTAATGTTGATTATGATTTGGCCAAGAAATACCTTAAAGACGGGGCCAGTGGGGTTATTTCCTTTGGGGTAAGGGGCGGTGTTGAAGAGGGTAAAAAATTCATTGATAGTCTTAAACTCGCTTCTTTGGTTGTCCATGTGGCAGATACCCGGACCCATGTCCTGCACCCGGCCAGCATGACCCATAGGCAATTATCAGCCGAGGACCAAGAAGCTGGTGGTATTAAGCCTAATATGGTAAGACTTTCAGTGGGAATCGAAAATGTTGATGATATCATAGAAGATCTAGAACAGGCCTTAAAAAAGAGTCAGTTGTAATTAAAGTAAAGAAGTTAAGGTTAATAGATAATAATTATACTAAAAAAGAGGCCAGCATAAGGGCCTTTACTATGGGGATTTATAATCTCTTAAAAAATTCGGCATAGCCAGCTACATGGGCTATGCCGTTTTATTTTCTTTATTAGGAATATCAATAGGACCAATACAGTTATAGTATATCCTGATTTTACCTTCCTTACTTTAACAAATAACCGTAAGCCTTCACCTGCGGGAGTCTTAGCAGCAAAATCAGAAAACTCTACCCTTTTCATAGGTGGATCCAAGGAAGCCATAAAGCTAACTAACAACAATAAATTGACAGATGAAAATATAGAAAAAATCTTAAATATCTATAAAGACTAGGATCTAATTGTTGTAAGCAATGTATGAAAGCTATCAGTCCAAAACAATAGAAAATGAAAAATTAGAATCAAGAGAAGTTAATATAAAAAGATAATTGTTACTTAGGAATTTTAAAAGACCACACTAGAAATTTATTTCCCCAATATGGTCTTAATCCTTTTAACCTTTAAAGCTGTTGACTCAAGTTTTTATTCAATCCTTATATTTATTTAATATCCTTAGGGAATTAGTAGTTTTCTGCTCGACTATAATCTATGGATATTAGTATCCTATCCTTGGATTTTTTATAAACAATAGGATATTCAAGAAAACTTGACAAATTTTCTTCAGATAGAATCTTATCTGTAGGCCCAGCAGAATAAACCTCTCCCTTTCTCAGCAAAAGTGTATGGGTGAAGGTGGGTAATATCTCCTCTGTGTGGTGGGTTACATATATGAGGGTAGGGGCATTTTCGTCTTGGCTTAAATTTTTAATGATATCTAATAATTGTTCTCGGGCAATTATATCTAGCCCTGTGCAGGGTTCATCCAAAATAAGTAGTTGGGGATTTGCCATCAGGGCCCTTGCAATTAAAATTCTTTGTTTTTCCCCCTGGGATAGGGTCCGGTACTCCCTGTTTGCAAGGTCTAGGGCATTTAATTTTTTAAGGCAGCATTGGGCATGCTCCCTATCCCTATCTGTAGTTTCATCATAGAGGTCCACTGTAGCAAATTTACCACTTAGGACTATATCCATTGCCCTGCTATAATCATGGAATTTTTCCTGTATAGAAGAACTAACCCAGCCTATGGATTTTCTTAGCCTTCTCATATCATATTTTCCCAGAGTTTTTCCAAGAACCCTAATACTCCCCCTGGAGGGGAAGATATAGCCATTGACCATATTTAATAGCATGGTTTTACCAGCACCATTTAAACCAAATATTGCCCAGTGCTCCCCCTTTTTAATAGACCAATTAATATCTTTAAGTATATATTTATAATTTCTTATGACAGATACCTTATGTAATTCTATTATCAATTGTCCTGCCTCCTAATAAGTATTTTTAATATTATATATTATTTTTATATTAAAGTCACTATTAATTTTTTCACAGCTACTACAAAAAAATGCCTATTTTAAAATAATCCTTGACAATCCTCTTTGGCCGGATATATAATATGACTCAATAACAAAAAAACGAAAGTAAAAATTGGTATGCGTATTCAGAAAGAGAAAGATACCAGATACCTTTTGTAGAGAGCTAATGGTTGGTGAAAATTAGCATAGGTGTGGTATGTAATACTAGCTTTCTGGCATCTCCACTGAGAAATCTAAATGTAGGTGGGGACGGGGCCTCCGTTACAAGGATACTGGATGATAGTCCAGGATATGAGGCAGTTAACTCTGCGAATTAGGGTGGTAACACGAATTTAACCTTCGTCCCTATAAGTTAAAACTTATAGAGGCGGAGGTTTTTTTAATGCCCTAATCCGACACTTGTCTTATTTACACAAGGTACAGTCAGAATATTGGGAATAGTGGTAACAATAAGGAGTTTTAGGAGGGTAAAAATGACAAAAACAATTAAAATTTTCGACACGACCTTGAGGGATGGGGAACAATCTCCGGGTTGTAGCATGAATGTGAAAGAAAAACTACTGTTAGCCAAGCAATTGGAAAAAATGGGGGTGGATATTATTGAGGCAGGTTTTGCTGCATCTTCGGAGGGGGACTTCCAATCAGTTAGGACCATAGCAGGGGAAATAAAAAATTCTACTGTAGCAGTTTTGGCTAGGGCCGTCAAGGGAGATATAGACAGGGCCTGGCAGGCTGTTAAGGAGGCTAATAAACCAAGGATTCATATTTTTATTGCCACCTCTGATATACATATGAAATATAAATTAAAAATGAAGGCAGAGGAAGTTATAGAAAGGGCAGTAGATATGGTGGCCTATGCGGCAAGTTTATGCCCGGAGGTGGAATTCTCTGCGGAGGATGCTACCAGGAGCAATCCAAAATTTTTGGCAGAAATATTTGATAGGGTTATTGAAGCAGGAGCTAAGATAATTAATATTCCTGATACTGTAGGTTATACGACACCTGGTGAATTTCATGACTTCATAATGGATATTAGGAGGCAATCTAAACTATTAGACAAGGTAGAGATTTCTGTCCATTGCCATAATGACCTGGGTTTAGCCGTTGCTAATACCCTTGCTGCAGCTAGGGCTGGGGCCACTCAATTTGAGTGTACTGTTAATGGTATTGGGGAGAGGGCAGGAAATGCGGCCCTTGAGGAATTGGTTATGGCCATGGAGGTAAGACAAGACTATTATGCTTTTAAATCCAATATAAAGACTCAGGAAATTATGAAGACAAGCAATCTTTTGTCCAGTATTACAGGGATTGGAGTCCAACCTAACAAGGCTATAGTAGGGGCCAATGCCTTTGCCCATGAATCAGGTATCCACCAACATGGAGTCCTAAGCAATCCAGAAACCTATGAAATTATGAGGCCTGAATCCATTGGTATTAGTACAAACAATATGGTGATAGGAAAACATTCTGGCAGGCATGCCTTTAAGGACAAGGTTAAATCCATGGGTTATGACCTAAGCGGGGAGGAATTGGAAAAAGCCTTTGTGGAGTTTAAGGAATTAGCAGATAAGAAAAAACAAATTTATGATAGGGATATAGATGCAATTATTTTAAAGAGGGAAACAAGGGTTGAGGATACCTATAAGCTGGAGAGGTTTGTAATCAATAGTGGCAATACCATAACAACAACGGCATCAGTTGTATTAAGGCATGGGGGTAAAAATATAGAAGGAATTTCCTCGGCCCAAGGGCCAGTGGATGCGGCCTTTAGTGCCATAGAAAAATGCATATCTATCCATGTGGACTTGGAGGACTATTCCATACAATCGGTTACAGAGGGGACGGATGCCCTAGGTTATTCAGTAGTCAAATTAAAATATGACGGGGACTACTATATTGGTCGAGGGACAAGTGTAAATGTGGTGGAGGCCAGTATTAGTGCTTATATTAATGCAGTTAATAGTATCTATGCCACCTTAGAAGAGACAATGGTTTCTTAAAAAGCTGGATACAAGTAATAGAATTAGGAGGCTAAAATAATGGGAATGACAATGACACAGAAAATTCTAGCGGCCAAGGCAGGTCTTGATAGGGTTGTGGCAGGACAGTTTATTGAGGCTAAACTGGATATGGTCTTGGCCAATGACATAACTGGTCCTGTTGCCATAAGGGAGTTTGAAAAAATGGGAGTAGAAGGGGTATATGATAGGGGTAAAATTGCCCTAGTTCCTGATCATTTTACCCCCAATAAGGATATAAAATCAGCAGAACAATGTAAATACATGAGGGAATTTGCCTACAAGGAGGGGATAAAAAATTACTTTGAAATAGGAGAAATGGGGATAGAGCATGCCCTCCTTCCTGAGAAGGGCCTGGTGGTGGCGGGGGATGTGGTTATTGGAGCCGATTCCCATACCTGTACCTATGGGGCCCTGGGAGCCTTTTCCACAGGGGTGGGAAGTACTGATATGGCGGGGGGAATGGCCACAGGACAAGCCTGGTTTAAAGTCCCATCGGCTATTAAGATTAACCTTGTAGGAAAACCCTCCAAATGGGTAAGTGGCAAGGACGTAATCCTCCATATAATAGGTAAAATTGGGGTGGATGGGGCCCTATACAAGTCTATTGAATTTGCCGGGGAGGGGGTTGGGTATTTGTCAATGGATGACAGGTTTACCATTTCAAATATGGCCATTGAGGCAGGGGCAAAGAATGGAATATTCCCAGTAGATAAATTGACCATAGGATATATGGAGGACCATTCAAAAAGGAAATTTCAAGTCTACCAGGCAGATAGAAATGCTCAATATGATGAGGAATATACTATAGACCTATCAAAATTAAGACCCACGGTTTCCTTCCCCCATATACCAGACAATACTAGGACCATTGATGAGGTGGGAGAAATTGAAATAGACCAGGTGGTAATAGGGTCCTGTACCAATGGGAGGATAGGGGACTTGAGGGCAGCGGCTAAGATTTTAAGGGGGAGAAGGGTCCATGGAGGGGTAAGGACAATAATATTTCCCGCCACTCAAAAGATATACCTTCAGGCTATTGAGGAGGGTCTTATCACAATATTTATTAAGGCAGGGGCTGTGGTTAGCACCCCCACCTGTGGCCCATGCCTAGGGGGTCATATGGGAATATTGGCGGCGGGAGAACGGTGTGTAGCAACTACCAATAGGAACTTTGTGGGTAGGATGGGGCACCCAGAGTCGGAAATTTATTTGGCAAGTCCTGGGGTAGCAGCTGCATCAGCTGTAATGGGAAGAATATACAATCCAGAAAGAGTGGGGGAGGGAGATTAAAATGAAGGTGGAGGGAAGGGTTTTTAAATACGGAGACAATATTGATACAGATGCCATAATCCCCGCTAGATACTTGAATACTGGGGACCCAGAGGTCCTTAAAAACCATTGCATGGAGGATATAGATAAGGAATTTGCCTCAAGGGTAAAGGAAGGGGACATCATAGTGGGCCAAAGGAATTTTGGCTGTGGTTCTTCTAGAGAACATGCCCCAATAGCTATTAAGGCATCGGGGGTGGCCTGTGTAATAGCTGAAAGTTTTGCTAGAATTTTTTATAGAAATTCCTTTAATATTGGGTTGCCAATCATAGAAAGCCCTGATGCTGCAAGGGAAATACAGGAGGGGGATATAATTCAAGTGGATTTTGACAAGGGGCAAATAAAAAACATAACAAGGAATGTAATATATGAGGGTCGGCCCTATCCCCGATTTATTAAAAGGATAATTGAAAAAGAAGGACTTATAAATTATATTAGGACAAAAATTTAGGAGGTAAGCATGGGGTATAAAATAGGAGTTATAAGGGGAGATGGAATAGGGCCAGAGATAGTGGATTCAGCCCTCAAGGTCCTAGAGACAATAGGGAAAAAATATGGGCATAATTTTATATTTGAGGAGGCCATGGCAGGGGGTGTGGCCTACGACAAGTATGGTCATCCCTTGCCAGAGAAAACCATAGAAATTTGTAGGAATAGTCATGCCATACTCCTGGGCTCAGTAGGTGGGGATAAGTGGGATAATTTGCCGGGGGATAAAAGACCAGAAAGGGCAATTTTAGGCTTAAGGAAGGAATTAGGCCTCTTTGCAAACTTGAGACCTGGCATCTTTTTTCAGTCCTTGGAGGAGGCCTGCCCTCTGAAATCACAAATAGTTGGCCAGGGTTTTGATATTCTTCTAGTCAGGGAGTTAACTGGTGGAATTTACTTTGGTGAAAGGGGTAGAAGGGAAACGGAGGATGGTCCAGCGGCCTATGATGTGGAAATGTATAGCCAAATGGAGGTAGAAAGAATTGCAAGGCTTGCCTTTGATAGGGCACAGAAAAGAAGGGGGATTTTAACCAGTGTAGATAAATCCAATGTCCTAGAAACTTCTAGGCTATGGCGGAGAACTGTAGAAAAGGTCTCAGGGGATTATTCCAAGGTCAAGCTAAACCATATGTATGTGGATAATGCTGCCATGCAGCTTATAAGAGACCCTGGCCAATTTGATGTGGTCTTAACAAACAATTTATTTGGGGATATCTTGTCTGATGAAATAAGTATGCTGACAGGGTCCATAGGTATCTTACCCTCAGCAAGTTTGGGACAGGGAAGTCTGGGCCTATATGAACCCATCCACGGGTCAGCTCCTGATATTGCTGGCAGGGGGCTGGCTAACCCCATAGGAACTATTCTGTCAGCGGCCATGATGCTTAGGCTTTCCTTTAATCTGGACCAAGAGGCTAGGGCCATTGAATTTGCAGTCAATAGGGCCCTAGAGGAAGGGTATAGGACTAAGGATATTGCAGGGGAAAAAGACCAGGTATCCTCAACCATGCAAATGACAGAAATTATTGTGACAAAGATATAAATGACTTGGTACAGTCAAAAGTTTTTCTAGAAAAGAGTTGACAAACTCCTGAATAAGAGTTAGAATATTCATTATCTAAGAAAAATGAGAAATTTAAAAAAGCTATAACGGAGAGAAAAATACAAAAAGTCCAATTACAGAGAACTGACGTAGGGTGAGAGTCAGGGTTGGATATGTATATAATAATCACTCCAGAGCTGCTGAACTGAAAGAACTATTTGAGTAAGTAAGGCCGGTATTCTCAATGAGAAGTGCCACCGTTACATGGCTAGGGTTAGAGTCCATTCTTGACCTGAAGAGTCTGCTGATGTGAATCAGTAGTAAACATGGGTGGTACCACGAGTTTATTCGTCCCTAGTATATTACTATACTAGGGATTTTTTATTTGCATAAAACTAGCCAATCACAGGGAGGAGTCGACAAATGTTAAGACTGTACAACTTTATGGAGGCCAGGACTAGATTAGCCACTATTATCAACAAGACTGAGATGATTTATAGTGATGTTTTTTCTCGGGAATCCGGGAATCAAATATATATAAAACCGGAAAATCTACAAAAAACCGGGTCCTTTAAATTAAGGGGGGCCTACAATAAAATGCTTAAACTCGATGAGGAGGAAAAAAGTAGGGGGGTTATAGCCTCCTCAGCAGGAAACCATGCCCAGGGGGTAGCTTATCCGGCCCAAAGACTAGGTATTAAGGTGGTTATAGTTATGCCAAAACATACCCCTCTAATCAAGGTAGAAGCAACCAGACAATATGGGGCTGAAGTTGTCCTCCATGGGGACAGCTATGACGATGCCTACAAGAAGGCCTGCCAACTCCAGAAGGAAAAGGGTTATGTATTTATCCATCCCTTTGATGATGAGGATGTTATTGAGGGGCAGGGGACTATAGGTTTGGAAATATTGGATGAGCTTCCCGATACAGATGTAATCTTAGTCCCCATTGGTGGGGGCGGTCTTATCTCAGGGGTTGCATCAGCAGCTAAGCAGGCAAATCCCAGCATAAAGATTATAGGAGTAGAGCCAGAAGGGGCAGCCAGTGCCATATCAGCCATTGAGAATAAAAAAGTGCTGGAACTAGAGGAATCCAATACCATAGCAGACGGTACAGCAGTAAAAAAAATAGGGGAGCTTAACTTCCAATATATTAACAAGTATGTGGATGAGATTATTACTGTATCAGATTATGAATTAATGAAATCCTTCTTCGTCCTTGTTGAAAAACATAAACTAATAGTGGAAAACTCAGGTATTTTGGCTATAGCGGCCTTAGATAAATTAAAGGAAAAAAACAAGAAGCTAGTCCCCATCCTAAGTGGGGGAAATATTGATGTACTTACCATTTCATCCATGATAAATAAGGGCCTAGTTTCCAGGGGGAGGATTTTCAAATTCAGCGTTTTCCTTCCCGATACACCAGGGCAACTAGTTAAGGTATCAGAGATTTTGGCAGACTTAAATGCCAATGTGGTTAAATTAGACCATAATCAGTTTGTCAATTTAGACAGGTTTCATGATGTGGAATTACAGGTAACAGTTGAAACAAATGGTGAGGACCATATTAAAAAAATCAAAAAGAAGATGTTGGAAAATGGCTTGAGAATTGTTAGACTTAATGGCCATTAATTAAAATACAAAAAGAGGTGATTTATTATGGAAAGGCAAAAAATCAATGGGGCAGCTATCTTGCTTGAATGTCTCTATAGGTTAGGGGTTAGGGATATATTTGGTTATCCGGGAGGGGCGGTAATACCAATATATGATGAGATTTATAAATTTAAAAAAATTAACCACTATTTTGCTAGGCATGAACAAGGGGCAGCCCATGAAGCTGATGGTTATGCTCGGGCTTCAGGTAGGCTTGGGGTATGTATTGCAACCTCAGGACCAGGGGCAACCAACTTAATTACAGGGATAATGACAGCCCATATGGATTCAACTCCATTTTTAGCCATAACTGGACAAGTAGGATTAAAAATGTTGGGAAAGGATTCCTTCCAAGAAAGTGATATTGTGGGAATTACCCTTCCTATTACAAAAAACAATTATCTTGTTACTGACATAATGGAATTGCCTAGAATTATTAAAGAAGCCCATTATATTGCAACCACCGGGCGACCTGGCCCTGTACTAATTGATATTCCCAAGGACATCCAAATGGAGGAAATAGATTATGGGGACTTTGAAAGGGTCTATCATAGGGACCTGGACTTACCAGGTTATGATCCAACAATTCTTGGACATGCAAGGCAGATAGATACAGCAATTCAACTTATTAAGGAGGCAAAAAAGCCCCTAATCATTGCTGGTGGCGGGGTCAATAAGTCTAATTCCTCTGAAGAATTAAAGACCTTTGCCAAAAAAGGGGATATACCAGTTACTACTACCCTTATGGGCCTTGGAAGCTATCCTAGTGATGACGACTTACATCTTGGCATGTTGGGAATGCATGGGACTGTTGCTGCCAATTATGCCACAGCCGAGACGGACCTAATAATTGCAGCAGGTATTAGGTTTGACGATAGGATAGCTGGAAATCCTCAAAAGTTTTGTGGTGGAGCCAAGGTAATACATATAGATATTGACCCAGCAGAAATCGGCAAAAATAAAAAGACAGATGTGCCTATAGTGGGAGACTTAAAAAATGTTTTGCAAGAGTTTAATAAAAGTATAGGTCAATTGCAGCATACAGGATGGAAAGACCAACTTAAGCAATGGAAGGAAAAGTATCCTATAGCCTATGGCAAGGGTAGGGAAGGGAAATTAATGCCACAAGAGGTATTGGAGGCCCTAAATAAAGTTCTTGCTGGGGATGCCATAATCACTACGGATGTAGGCCAACATCAAATGTGGACAGCCCAGTACTTGTCCTTTAATAGGCCCAGGACCATGATAAGCTCAGGAGGGGCTGGGACAATGGGTTTTGGCCTGCCCTCTGCTATAGGGGCCCAGATAGCAAAACCCCAAGAAAAGGTAGTTTGTGTAGTAGGGGATGGGGGCTTCCAGATGACCTTCCAGGAGCTAATGATGGTAAAGCAATATCAACTGCCCCTTAAGGTCCTATTAATTAATAATTCCTATTTAGGTATGGTAAGGCAGTGGCAGGAGATGTTTAATGACGGGAGATACTCCTTTGTTGACTTGAGTCTTAGCCCTGATTTTAGCAAGATTGCCCAGGCCTATGGTATAGCCTTTGCTAGACTGGAAACTAAGGCAGACTTGGATGATAAATTGGGACAACTAATTGAATCCAAGGACCCAGTAATTATTGAATGTATAGTGGAAAAGGAGGCCAATGTATTCCCAATGATACCAGCAGGGGGAAGTGCTAGGGATATGGTTGGCAAGAAAGGAGTGTTGGAAAATGAATAAAACCTACGAGATGCTGATAATTACCAAGAACACCAATGGAATAGTAGCTAGGATAATGTCCATGTTCAATAGGCGGGGATACTTTGTAAAGAAAATGACAGCAGGCCTAACCAACATTCCTGATTATGCAAGGTTGACCCTTACTGTGGTAGGGGATGAGGAGATTTTAGATCAGATTCAAAAACAGGTTTACAAAATAGTAGATGTAGTTAAGGTCAAGATTTTTCCCGAGGAGGAGGCTATTAGAAGGGAGCTTATGCTTATAAAGGTAAAATCCAATAATGAAACTAGGGCTCAAATAATTCAAATAGCAGAAATCTATAGGGGGAATGTCCTGGATGTGGGGCCAAATTCCCTTGTAGTTGAATTAACAGGGGATGTGTCAAAATTAAAGGGCTTTGTGGATATGATGGAGGGCTTTGGTATCCTTGAGATTGCAAAGACCGGGGTTTTGGCAATGAGCCGTGGGGACAAGATGTAAACTAATTAAAATATATTCTATAAAGGAGAGACAAGAAAATGGCAAAAATGTATTATGAAAATGAATGTGATTTAGGAGTATTAGGGGACAAAAAGGTGGCAGTGATTGGATTTGGAAGTCAGGGACATGCCCATGCCCTCAACCTACAGGAGTCTGGAGTAGATGTAAGGGTTGGACTTTATGAGGGGAGCAAGTCTTGGAATAAGGCAGAGGAGGCAGGCCTAAGGGTTACTACTTCGGAAGAGGCAACGGCCGAGGCTGATGTCATTATGGTTTTGGTAAATGATGAAAAGCAGGTGGCCTTGTTTGAAAATAGTATCAAACCCAATTTAAGCCCGGGAAAATACCTGGCCTTTGCCCATGGCTTCAATATCCACTATGGTCAGATAGTTCCTCCGGCAGATATCAATGTCTTTATGATTGCCCCAAAGGGACCGGGCCATACTGTTAGGAGCCAGTACCAGGAGGGCAAGGGGGTGCCCTGCTTGATAGCAGTCCATCAGGATGTTACAGGGGATACCAGCCAGGTTGGCCTGGCATATGCTGCTGGAATTGGCGGGGCCAGGGCCGGGGTGTTGGAAACTACCTTCCAGGAAGAAACCGAGACCGACCTCTTTGGAGAGCAGGCAGTCCTATGTGGTGGGGTTACGGAACTTATGAAGGCGGGTTTTGAAACCTTAGTTGAGGCCGGATATAGTCCGGAAAGTGCATATTTTGAATGTATCCATGAAATGAAACTTATTATAGATATGATAAATGAGGGTGGTTTTTCCTATATGAGGTATTCTATAAGTGATACTGCAGAATATGGAGACTACACCGTAGGAAATAGGATAGTAACCGAGGAGACTAGGAAAGAAATGCGGAGGGTACTGGGCGAGGTACAGGATGGGACCTTTGCTAAAAATTGGCTTATGGAAAACCAGGTCAATAGGCCATATTTTAAGGCAAAAAGAAGGATGGAATCGGAACATCCCTTGGAGCTTGTTGGTAAAAAACTAAGGGGCATGATGAGCTGGCTAAAAAGATAGGGAGGGAAGGACATTATGAAAAGCAATAGGGTAAAAATGGGGGTAGAAAAAGCACCCCACAGGTCTCTACTTAAGGCCATAGGTCTAACCAAGGAGGAAATTCAAAAACCCCTAATAGGTATAGTCAATTCTTTTAATGAAATAGTAGCTGGCCACAAGCACTTAAGAGAGATAAGTGAAGCAGTAAAAAAGGGAGTTCTAATGGAGGGGGGGACCCCTCTGGAATTTCCCTCCATTGCTGTGTGTGATGGAATTGCAATGAACCATGAGGGTATGAGGTATTCCCTAGCTAGTAGGGAAATAACTGCTGACTCCATTGAAGTAATGGCCCTTGCCCATGGGCTAGATGGATTAGTTATGATTCCAAATTGCGACAAGTCAGTACCGGGCATGATGATGGCTGCTGCCCGATTAGATATTCCTACTATTATAGTAAGCGGTGGTCCCATGCTGGCAGGGAAAATGACCAATGGGGACAAGGTGGATTTAAGCACAGTATTTGAAGGGGTGGGGGCGGTCAAGGCGGGGATTATGTCCCAGGAAGAACTAGGAGAATTAGAGGATAGGGCCTGTCCCGGCTGTGGTTCCTGTTCCGGCATGTTTACTGCTAATTCAATGAACTGCATGACTGAGGCCCTGGGTCTAGCCCTTCCAGGTAATGGGACAATTCCCGCTGTCTATGGGGACAGGATAAGGCTGGCCACCTATTCGGGTATGGCGGTAATGAATCTCCTGGAGAAAAATATTACCCCCAGGCAAATTTTAACCCAAAGGGCCTTTAACAATGCCCTAGCTGTTGACATGGCCTTGGGTTGTTCTAGCAACACAGTCCTACACCTTTTGGCTATAGCCCATGAGGCTGGTATTCAAATGGACTTGGACACCATAAATGATATTAGTAAAAGGACACCAAATCTATGTAGGTTAAGGCCTGCAGGACCAAACCATATAGAGGATTTACATGAGGCTGGTGGAATAATGGCGGTTATGAAGGAGTTAAGTAAAAAGGACCTCCTGGACCTAGAGGCCATAAATGTAAGGGGGCAAAGTATTGGTGATACCATAGCACCCTACAGGGTCTTGGACCACAATATAATAACAGCAATAGATAAACCCTATAGCCAGACAGGGGGCATAGCCATCCTAAGGGGGAATCTTGCTCCTGATGGGGGTGTGGTTAAGGCTTCGGCCGTTGCTGAGGAAATGCTTAGACATACTGGACCGGCCAGGGTATTTGATGGTGAGGAGGAAGTTGTAGAGGCAATTTTAGCAGGCAGTATTAACAAGGGAGAAGTAATAGTTATTAGGTATGAGGGGCCAAAGGGGGGGCCGGGCATGAGGGAGATGTTAACTCCCACCTCAGCCCTTGCAGGAATGGGATTAGACAAGGATGTGGCCCTACTGACAGACGGAAGATTTTCCGGGGCCACCAGGGGGGCCTCTATAGGGCATATTTCCCCAGAGGCTAGTGTGGGGGGACCCATAGCCCTGGTAGAGGATGGGGATGAAATAGAGATAGACATGATCAAGGGAGTACTCAATCTAAGGGTGGATGAAAAAACCTTAGAGGAAAGGAAGTCAAAATGGCAGCCCAAGCCCTCGCTGGCAAGGGGTTACTTAGGCAAATACCAAAAGATAGTTGCCTCAGCATCAAAGGGGGCTATTTGCAAGCCATAGTTATAATTATAAAAGGGCTACCCTAGTAATGGGGTGGCCTTGAATTATATGTTTGAAACTTCCATGGAAAAGGTGATATAGTATATAGTAATTATTAAATAAAGGAAGGAAGAATTATATGGGCGTGAGGATAGTTACAGATAGCACCAGTTATATTGATAGGCAGGTAAGAAAGGACCTTAATATAGATATATTGCCCCTGTCTGTATCCTTTGAAAATGAAAGTATAAGGGAGACGGACATAGGGAATAAGGAGTTTTATAGGAAAATGGAGCTGGAGGGAATACCTTTTTCTGCCCAACCTTCGGCAGGGGAAGTCCACCAAAAGATGGTAGATATTGTTTCCAAAGGCCATGACCTGGTATGTGTTTTCCTGTCATCAGCCATGAGCGGGACCTATAATACTGCCTGTCAAATCAGGCAAGAGGTCCTGGGGGAATTTAGGGATGCTAAAATCCATATTATCGACTCCAGATCCAATTCCATGCAATTAGGATTCGCTGCTATTGTAGGGGCCAGGGCAGCCAAGGCAGGAAAGGCTGTAGAAGAAGTAGCACAAATGGTAGAGGCCAATATAAAAAGAAGCAGGTTTTTATTTATACCTGATAACCTGGAATATCTCAAAAAAGGTGGCAGGATTGGGGGAGCCGGAGCCCTAATTGGGGACATATTTAAAATAATACCGCTTTTAACAGTTAAGGATGGAGAAACGACTATATTAAAAAAAGTTAGGACCAAGGCAAGGGCTGTAAAGGCAATGATAGACAAAATCCTAGAAGATAATTATAAGTATATTGTAAAGGAAATTGCAGTCCACCATATTAACTGCTATGAACAGGCGGAGAAGTTGGCCACTAAGTTAAAGGACAAATTTAACAAGACCATATCCATAGTAGATATAGGTCCTGTAATTGGTATGCATGTAGGCCCAGGGGCTATAGGAATTGTGTATTATACAGAGGATGAAATTATAGATTAGTATTTGCCATTTTGATTAAATTCATGGAAGGATTTTTCCAATGCCTTTGGTAGATTCTCTTGCTTTAAATCCTCCCTAGGGAAATAATATACCCCAATACTATCCCTGACCTTAGATTCTTCATCCCTTGCCTCCATCAAAACAAGGGTATATCTTGATGGGTGTAAATCCTCCCTTTCCACTAATTCATCCACTTGTAGGATTATTTCTGCCAGCCTATCCCATGTCCTATTTTCCTCTATGATATAGAGGGTTAATTCTTGTTCAAAGGGAATATTTTTAAGGTCAAAGACCATGTCTACCTGCAAATTTGAAATACCCTCATCCTTGTCGTGGGCAAAGCTACTAGGCAATATCATTTCAAATTGATAGTCTAAATTATCCTTTATTATTTTCTCTACATAGTGGCTATATTCGTCCTCTAGCCTTAACCTAGTGTTCCATAGGCTTAAAACATCTTCCTTGTAACCATCACGGGTTATTCTACCCAAATAGTCAGTCCCAATGGTAAAATGAATATCCTTGCTCTTTCTATCAATATACTTGACATCGTAATTTCCATCCTTAAAATTATAATAGCTTTTTTCCCTCTCTAGCTTTAAATCTGGATAGTTCTCTCTAATATACCTATCCCCTGCCCTAGTGGCCAAAAGCCTTGAAATAGGATTACCTGTAAAGGCTATGGTAAGTACTAGCAAGCCTCCAATCAAGATTACAGCCCCTATGCCAGCCAATATCCTAAGCATCTTTTCCATTTATATTTTCCTCCCTTCCTAAAAGGCTAAAGCTGATTAGTTATAAAATTATTATGCCAAACTCATAGTTCCCAGGATTAAAATTAAGGCTGCCAGTGGGTACAACTTTTTTCTTATCATCTCATTTTATTCCTTTTCCACCCCGTATTTCATTTTATAATAATATATTGCCAATTGGGTTCTATCTCTAAGGGAAAGCTTATCCAACATATTGGAAACATAATTTCTAACAGTACCCTGGCTCAGGTATAGTTTGTTGGCAATTTCTTCATTATTAAAGCCCTCTGCAATTAGTAGTAGGATATCGATTTCTCTGTCGGACAAATCTATATCAACTTTCTTTTCCCTATATTTTTTTATACTGGATACAATTTTAGAGTCAAAGACCATATTTCCTGCATATACAGCCTTTATAGCGGGGATGATGCCATTAATATTTTGCTTTAGAATATAACCTTTACAACCTAGGGACAGGCCAGCCCCTATATATTCATCATCTTGGAAGGTGGTAATAAGTAAAATTTTTGCCTTCTTATCAATGGCTAATATTTTTTCTGTTGCATGGAGGCCATTTAAATTTTCCATTCTAATATCCATAAGGGTTAAATCTGGCCTGTGTCTTTTATATAATTCTATTGCCTGGTGGCCATCATATCCCACAGCAAGAATCTCTATATTATTTGCCTCAATAATTGTTTTTAAAGATTCTACTACTAGGGGGTCGTCATCTATAATTATAATATTCATATATATTATCCTTTCATTAGGGTAAGGTGGATTTTGAAACCATTGTCAAAGCTATAATTTACATGACCCTTGTATTTGTAGGCAATTTCTTTAATTGACATTAGACCCATACCCTTGCTTAGTTTATAGGATTTTTCATCAAATTCACTTCCATCATCTCTGATGATTATGGTGTAAAATTGGGGTTGTTCTACTATACTTACTTTTAATGTCCTTGCATTTGAATGTTTTACACAATTGGTAATCCCTTCTCTTACAACTGTCAGTATGTCAAATTTTAGCTCGTATTCTAAATCTCTTTGGACTTTATATAATAATTCCATATCAATCTTGGTTAATTCATCCTGGAGCTTGGTAATTTCGGATTTTAAATTAAGGGACTCCCTGTATAAATTATGGATGCTAACCCTAATATCCTCCATTCCACTCTTGAGGGTGTTTTGAAGTTTGTCTAATTTTTCTAGGATAGTCCCTCCCTTGCATAGGATTTTAAGGGCCTCTATTTGTAGGATGCTACTGCTTATACCATGACCTATGGAGTCATGAAGTTGTCTAGCAATCCTATTTCTTTCTGTGAGGATAGCAATTTGAATATTCTTTTCTTTGTCAATTTCCAATTGTTCATTATATTTTTGTAGGTAAAGGCTATCTTCTTTTAATTCATCCCGGACTTTTTTGTTTTCAACCCATAGTTGGTTGTAGGCCCTGGTCATGCTTACTAGGTAAAGGGAAGTAATGGCTGTTAAGAGGTTGGGCAGGGAGAATTTTATCAGGCTAAGGGGCAAGGCAAATAGGGCATAGGTGCCAAAGTCATCGAAGATATTGTACATGATAAGGGGCAGGTAAAATATAAGGCTAGGGTTTAGGACAGATAGTAGGAAAAATAATATATAAAGGGCCACCCTTAAGGATTTATTATGGAAGAGGTCTAGGCCAAAGGAAAGGATGATAGCGGCCAGAAAATATAGGGGTAAATTCTCCTTGGGGACTATTAAATAGCTATTATATAAAGAAATTAAGGCTATGAAATTTTTTTCCCAAAATCTCCTCATAATATTGGCCCCCCGAAAAAGAAAAATAGAATATTAAGACTATTTTACTCCAATTATACCGATATTTGTAAAGGAATACAATTTAGCTTATGACAAATGTCATGGAAGATGGTAACTTTCTTCACTACAATTGCCTTACTTAAGCCTATATAATGTTAAACAAAGGTAGTTTTGTAAGTAGGAGGAAAAAGATGGGGTGGTATAAATGGTAGTCAAGGTAAAGAATTTGGTAAAACGATACAGGGAATTAATCGCATTGGATCATTTTAATTTGGAGCTTAAGGAGGGGGAGATACTAGGTCTCTTGGGCCCAAATGCTTGTGGTAAAACTACGGCCATAAACTGCATGCTATCCTTGTTGAATTTTGATAAGGGGGAAATAGAGATCTTCGGCCAAAGGATAAGTCCCAACGCCTATGATATTAAGAGGCAAATAGGCTTGGTACCTCAAGAACTTTCAGTATTTGCAAATTTAAAGGTCAGGGAAAATATAGACTATTTTTGTGGCCTATACATTGGGGATAAAAGTACTAGGAAAAAGTATGTGAGGGAGGCCATAGAGTTTGTGGGTTTGGAGGACTATAGCGATTTTTATCCTAAAAAATTAAGCGGCGGCCTAAAAAGAAGGCTTAATATAGCTTGTGGCATAGCCCACAAGCCCAGGTTAATATTTCTAGATGAGCCTACTGTTGCAGTTGATGCCCAAAGTAGGAATTTCATTTTAAATGGGATTAAGGAACTCAATAGGGAGGGGTCTAGCATCATTTACACAACCCACTACTTGGAGGAGGCGGAAATCCTATGTGAAAGGATCATTATAATGGATAAGGGGAAAAACCTAGTTGCCGGTAGCAAGGACCAACTCCTGTCCATGATTACTACATCAGAGAAAATAACCCTTGTCTTTCCTGAAATGGATGAGCAAATAATAATGAAATTGAAAGGCTTACCCCATTTGATTGATATAGAGGGGGAGGGGGAAAAATATACTATTAAATTTGAAAATGCTTCTAATAATCTGGCCAATCTTCTGGAGTTTATCGAAGAAAATAATTTAACCTATACAAATTTACATAGCCAGCTACCTAGCTTAAATGATGTATTTTTAGAATTAACGGGAAAGGAGCTTAGGGATTGATATGAAAAACTTAATTAGAAATTGCCTATACCAGGGGAAAAACCTATTCCGCAACTATTCCTTTTCTTTTTGGAACCTATTATACCCCCTAATCCTTTCTCTTTTCTTTTATATGGCCTTTAGTGGCCTGATAAATTATGAAATAAAGGGTTTGGGTGATATCACCATGGGTGTGGAGGAAGGAAACAGAATAATATATATTTTGGACCAGATTCAAAGGATAAAGATTTATGAATTTTCAAGGGACCAGGCCATGGATAGTTTGCTCAAGGATGAAATAGATGCCTTTCTTGATAGGGATTTAAACTTGCTGGTAAACAAATCTGGTATTAAGCAGACTATAGTTAAGAAAATTATAGAAGAGGTAAAACAAATGCAGGCCTTTAATAGGCCCTTTGAAAACTTTGATTTTGATGTGGATTATGTAATGGAAAGAGACCAGAGGGCTAATGGTATCATGCTTAGTTTTTACTCACTAATTGCAATGGTTTCGACCTACGGGGTCTTTGCAGGTATAATGGCGGTTAATTTTATCCAGGCCAACCTATCCTCTGTAGGGGCCAGGATTAATATTAGCCCCTTGAAAAGGTCCCAATTCTTATTGGCTGGTGTAATAGTTGCCCTGACCCTAAACCTCTTGTCTAATGGCATCTTATTATTATTCTTAAGGTATATATTAAAAATTGAATTGTTCAGGGAATTTAAATATTCCAGTATTTTTATCCTGCTGGGTAATTTATTTGGCATTTCCCTGGGTCTATTTATTGGTGTCTCCAACAAAAAGAATCATAATACAAAAATCTTGATGGCAATAGCCTGTAGTCTGGCCCTGTCCTTTTTCTCCGGTATGATGGGCTATCAGGTAAAAATCTTTTTAGATGACAAGCTTCCCCTGTTGAGGGCCCTTAATCCCATAGGAATAATCACTAATAACTTATACAGGATTAATCAAATAGGAAGTACAAAAATGGCCATGGAGGGGGCTGTGGTCTTATCCCTTTATTCAGTCTTATTAGTATTTATATCTCTAATCCTTTTAAGGAGGCGAAATTATGACAGTCTATAGGTATTTTATTAAAATAGCCCTTAGAAATAAGGGGGTAATCCTAACCTACACCATAATATTTTTTATTTTTGCTATTATATCTACTTGGGGGACCACAGTGGAGGAAGAAAATTTTATGGAGGTTAAACTAGATATTGGCATAGTTGACAATAGTAATAGCCAAGTATCAGAGAGTTTAAGGGGCTATTTATCAGATAGGCATAATATAGTAGAGGTAAGTTGGGACATAGATGATATAAGGGACCAGGTCTTCCTACAGGTGGTGGATGCCGTTATAATAATAGCTGAGGATTTTGAGAATAGGATTATTAAGGGGGAAAAGGCGGTGGAGGTCTATAGGGATAAGAGGAAGATGGAATCCCTATATATCCAGAGCCAGTTAAATAAGTATTTCAAATTTCTTAATGCCAGCTATGAGGATGGGAGTTTTAATATATATGATACTGAGGAGGCCCTAAGGCAAAGGGTAAGGGTTGACCTAGTAGAGGGGGAAACAGGGCTAGAAAATTCTGCTATTAGCCAGTGGTTTAGCTATTATTCAAATTTTACTGGATATATTATTATAGCTGTATATATAGCGGTGATGGGTTTGGTAATGGCGGAGTTTACTGACGAAAATGTGGATAATAGGCGGAAAATTGCTTATAAAAGACTTTTCCACTACAATAGGGAAATATATTTGGGTCAATTATCCCTGGCTAGTATGATAAGCTTTACCTTTATTTTGGGGGGCCTTATTTTAGGGGGGAAGGATATTGGGGAGATAAATCTTGCTATTTATCTTACTAATATGCTTGTGTTTTCCTTTTCAATCCTATGTCTTACCTTTTTAATAAATAATATTACTAGGGATAGGTTTGTCATAAATGGTATATCTACGGTATTGTCATTGGGTACTTCCTTTATATCGGGTGTAATGGTAGGCCAGGAATTTTTGAGCCCTAAGGTCCTAGCCCTAGCTAGATTTTTTCCCTTATATTATTTTGTTAGGGTAAATAATATGCAGGCAATAGGATTATTTGATATAAAATATGAAATCTTTATGCAATTTTTATTCGGAGTGGCCTTCCTTGCCACGGGTCTATACCTTGCTAGGGTAAAAGAAGGGCTTGGGTAAAGCAGGCCCTATCTAAGTTTAATTTCCTTCCACTTACCGGTCCTATATCTAAGGACCATGCCAACCCATCTAGTTAGCTGGTCTAACAACATGGCCAGCCAGGCTCCCACTAAACCCATCTTAAAAATATTAATCAGTAGATAGGCCGTACTTATCCGGATAAAGATAACTCCTATTATGGTTACAATCAGGGTAGAAACGGTATCTCCTGCACCCCTAAGGCCTCCAGAGATAGCAAAGGAGGAAGCCTGGAAGGGCTGTATAATAGCTATGATTTTCATAACATTTACTGATTGTTCAATAATCATAGGGTCCTCAGTATATAGGGAAGTGAGAAAAGCACCAAAAAAGTAAAAGATCAGGCCAAAAAAGACAGAGGTAATCAAGGCCAGGCCATTGATTGTCTTGATAAATTTTTCTGCCCTATCTAGTCTTTTTTGTCCCAGGGACATACCCACTAGGGTTGCTGCAGCTATACCAAAGGACTGACCGGGTGAAAAGGACAGGCTTAGGATGTTGGCTGCAATTTGATGGGTTGCATATACTGTAGTCCCAAGGCTAGATATTATTTTAATAAATAAGATAACCCCAAACCTAAAGCCTACCTGCTCTATAGCAGCGGGTCCTCCTATTTTAAGTAGGTTGTGCAAGATAGGTTTGTCAAATTTAAAACCCTTGGCCAGGTCTAGCCTGACTGTATGGGATTTATTTAGCAACATTATAAATAATATAATAGATGCAAAAACATGGGATAGGGATGTGGATATACCAGCCCCAGTAACCCCAAGGGCAGGCAGACCAAATTTCCCAAAGATTAAAATATAATTACCAATAACATTCAATAGATTAATAAAAATATTTATCAACATAGGGGTCCTAGTATCTCCAGCCCCCCTAATGGACGCAAATATTGAAAGGTTAAAGGACTGGAAGATAAAACCAAATAATACTACCCTAAAATAATTGATGCCTATATCAATGGTGTCTTGTTGTGCACCAATAAACTGCATTATATTTCTAGGGACTAATTGATTAATAGTAACAAAGGGAATTATCAGCAGGAATATTATAAGAACAATTAAATGTTTGATTACATTAGGGACTTTCCCCTCTTCCCCAGCCCCACAATACCTAGAAATCATTGCTGTCCCTCCAGCACTTATGGCCTGGGCTATAGCAATACCTATAAACATCATTTGATTTGTTATACCAACGGCTGCAATAGAGGGAGTGGTAATATAAGTTGGTCCACTATTGCCAACCATCATCATATCCACCATGCCAAAAAGACTACTTATAAGTAATTCCAAAAACACTGGTATTGTTAGTTTTATTGCCCTTTTACGATAATAACTTAAATTATTAATTTCCTCCAATTGTCTCCTCCTTCAGGTCCACGCAATAGTTGAAAACCTTTGATTCATAATAAATGATAACATACTTATATCTAGTATGCATAGTTGACAAGTTTTAAATTTACCAGGTCTTATATAAAAGATATAGCCAAGACTAGACTTGGATAAGATTGATTTTTGATGTAAAATATAATAAGGGAAGAGTCACTTAAAATGTCCAAGGGTAACAAATTTCACACATATGCAATAAAATACGGGCCTATAATATACATGGCAAGGAGCTTCCTATAAAAATAATCGAAGGGGGGGTAGTGGCATGATATTAGTAACTTCTGATTACATTGGAGGTAAAGATTTAGAAATGCTTGGCCTAGTTAGAGGCAGCACCATTCAAACCAAACATTTAGGCAAGGATATAGGTCAGGGTTTAAAGCATTTGATCGGCGGTGAACTCAAGGCATATACTCAAATGATGGATGATGCAAGAGACCTAGCAACAGCGAGAATGGTAAAGGAGGCAGAGGAAATGGGGGCAGATGCCATTGTAGGTATCAGATATTCATCTGCCGCTATTATGGGGGGAGCTGCAGAAGTAATGGTTTATGGGACAGGGGTAAAATTTAAATAAGAAATAAATTTTGACCCATGGAGGCAGATAAGGATATCCCTCATTATACCTAGTATGGCTTAGTTTCCTAAACTGGGATAAATAAGGGATATTTTATTGGCAATTTTGAAGGGATTTGGACTTTTTATCTTGCCAATTAACTGATAAAATGTAGGGACTGGGGTGCTAGTGGGATTTACAATAACAGACTTAAATTATATGTATTTATTATTAATTGAAGGACAAATAATATTATAAACTAAGGCAGTTTGGCCAAATAACATTTAGGAGGTACATTATTGAAAATAGCAATTGTTACAGATAAATCTAGGGAGAAGTTTATTCCCTTGGAGGAAGCAAAACAGGAAGATAATCAAAAAAATGAAACAGTAAAGGCAATTAAAAAGATATTGAGCAAAAAATATGATTGCATATCTTTAGTGGCAGATGATGATATAATAGAGAGATTAAAGTCTGAAAAAGTTGATTTAGTTTTTAATATTTGTAATGGTATTCAGGGATTTAGCAAGTTGGCCCAATTCCCTGCCATGCTAGAGTTTGCTGGAATCCCATATACTGGGGCATCAATCCTGGGACATGCCTTAGCTATAAATAAAATTTTCGCCTCTACAGTATTCAAAAACAGGGGCATACCAACCCCTAAATTTAAGGCCATTAATAGTTTGGGAGATATAGAAAATTTAGACCTGCAATATCCAATAATTATTAAACCAAGTGATGAGGGTTCTAGTAGGGGGATTCATCAGGATAGCTTGGTCTTTAATGAAAGGGATTTAATTGCTAAGGTAGAAGAGGAGTTGAAAATTTATAATCCCCCCATTATGTTAAATGAATATATTGAGGGACGGGAATTTACTGTGGGCTTGATTGGTAATGGAGAGGATATAACAATATTGCCCATCCAGGAGGTTGATTTATCTGCTTTGCCTGAAGGCCTGTTAAAATTCTATAGCTTTGAGATAAAGGCCTATCACAAGGCCCACACAAAATATCATATTCCGGCTGATTTAAGTCCTAAGGAAAAGGAACTTATAGAGGATACGGCCCTTAGGGCATATAGGGCCCTACAGTTGCGAGACTACTCTAGGGTTGATATTATATTAAGTAATGGAATACCCTATGTATTGGAGATAAATTCCCTACCAGGATTGATGAGGGAGAAAAGCTCCCTTTATAGGTCGGCCATGGCTACGGAGGCAGGCTATGAGGGATTAATTATGAAAATTGTGGATGCTGCAATAAAGAGATGTTTCTAATTTAGATTGGAATATTGTTGTTTTCCTATATAGAAAAGGGGTGGTCTCTTGGGATTCTTTAAAAAATTATTTAAAGCAAATTATGAGAGTTGGCAAGTACTTGCTGATGACATAGGCGGGGAATATATAGATAGGGGAATGTGGAAGTCCAAAAGGGTAATTGGGTCCTTTGAAAATTGGACTATAGTACTGGATACCTTTAGCCAATCCTCGGGTAAGCATAGCACCACTTATACTAGGATAAGGGCCCCCTTTAAATCCATTGATGGCTTAGAGTTTAAAGTACACAAGAAAAATGTGTTTAGCAAGATGGGCAAGGTTTTTGCTGGCAAACATATTAAAACGGGTGATGATGAATTCGACCAAACATTTGTAATAAAGGGCAATAGTGAGGATAAAATAATTGAGATTTTTTCGGTGGATATAATCAAGGACCTATTATACGACCAGGTTAGGTTTGCCTTGGAAATTAGAAACACACAGGGGTTTTTTTAATAGTAATTTATCCAAGGGGAATTACGAACTATATTTCCAGACTATGGGTGTAATTAAGGATGTAGATAGGCTGAAGGATTTATTCAAACTGATTGTCTTATTATTAAATGCTCTGGCCCTGGTGGGGTCGGCAGATAAGGAAGGGGTTTCTATAAGCTTAGTTGACAAGGACAGGAGGGAGGAGGGCTAGTATCAAATATAAGAATCAATTATTCAGAAGGACTAAGAATACCCACCTATTGGAGATTTCCTGTGGCAAGTGTAAAGTTCCAGTGGCTATGTATGAAAAAGCTGGCAAGGGGAATTTAATTAAAATCCATATAGGAAGAATTATAGAATCAGAGATGAACTTGCAAGACTTCAAGGGACATTTAACTTGTCCCTATTGTAATTTTAAGATGGCAAGAAGGGGAAGGTATAAAGGTAGCTTAGTCTATTGGGCAATAAGGGGGAGGATTAATACTAGAAGAGTAGATTAATTCCAATCCTTTTTTTATAGCTATAATTGGGTATATTGTGTATATGGCATATTTAATATAAAATAGAATTTATGGTAGAATTGCACTATGGTTATTTACATAGCATAGAAAATGTCGACAAAAAAGGAGATGCTTATGAGGACAGAAGAAAACAAAATGGGTGTTATGCCCGTCAACAAACTATTAGTAAATGTATCTTTACCTATTATGATTTCAATGTTTGTACAGGCCCTCTATAATGTGGTGGATAGTATTTTTGTGGCCAGGTTAAGTGAGGATGCCTTAACCGCGGTTTCTATAGCCTTTCCAATACAAAACCTTATGATTGCCGTTGCTGTGGGGACTAGTGTTGGGATGAATGCCTTTCTTTCTAGATCCTTGGGTGAGAAGGATTATGACCGGGTCAATAAATTTGCCAACAATGGGGTTTTATTAGCACTAGTAAGTTACCTTATATTCCTAATATTTGGCCTATTCTTTTCAAAAACATTCTTTTTATCCCAAACTAGTGATGGACAAATCATAGATTATGGTATTTCATATCTATCTATCATTTGTATAGGCTCCATAGGAAAGTTTGCTCAAATTGTATTTGAGCGTTTATTGCAGTCAACAGGGAGAACCCTGCATACAATGATTACCCAAGGGACTGGGGCTATAATTAATATTATTTTGGACCCTATTTTAATCTTTGGTTTATTAGGATTCCCCAGGATGGGGATAGCTGGGGCAGCATTAGCAACAATTATTGGACAAAGTGTAGCGGCTATACTTGCAATTATCTTCAACTTAAAAACAAATAAGGAAATTAAATTGAGCATAAGGGGTCTTAAACCAAATCCTAAAATTATTAAAGATATTTATGCTGTAGGATTTCCCTCTATATTAATGATGTCTATTACATCAATTACTACCTTTGGTATGAATAATATTCTAAATAGATTTTCTTCTACAGCAATTGCTGTATTTGGCATATACTTCAAACTACAGAGTTTTGTCTTTATGCCCGTATTAGGCCTAAACAATGGAATGATCCCCATTATAGCTTATAATTATGGGGCTAAGTATAGGGAGCGGATTATCAATATTGTTAAACTAAGTATAAAGTACGCTTTTTTTATAATGATATTGGGCTTGATTTTGGTTCAAATTCTCCCTAGGCAGGTACTACGTTTATTCAATGCCTCGGAAGATATGTTCAACATAGGGATTCCAGCCCTACGTATTATAAGTTTAAGTTATATTTTTGCGGGAATATCCATAGTTTCCAGTGCTGTTTACCAATCCTTTGGTAGGGGAAGCTTGAGCTTGATTACTGCCGCCTTAAGACAACTGGTTGTCCTATTGCCTGTAGCCTTTTTCCTATCCTTCTTAAATAATATAAATCTTATATGGTGGGCCTTTCCCATTGCGGAAGTGGTATCGTTAATTATCAGCCTGGTATTTTTAAGACAAATTTACAATAGTAAAATTTTAACCATGGAAGAGCAGGGTAACTAGAGGAATTATAAATTTTAATCCAATTTTAATCTTCCTTATATTACCTTTGAAGTTTTAAGTAGGGTGGATATAGGAACTAGATTTACCATAGTCTTTCCCAAGTCAACTAAAGATTTTCCTAAAAATTAATAAAAAATTATAAAAATTGACCTAGGTCAATTTTTTTTATGTAATAATGTGCTATTATATCCTTACCGAGTTGAGAAATACTAAGTAAAGAGGAGGAATAAGTGCTATGACAAAATTTAATGAATTAAAGGAAAAATATTTAGAAAGATTGGAAATGTACGTCCCGGTTGTAGAACGGGTCCATGGTGGAGAACACCCAGAATTTTTTGAGGTAAGAAAATTATTTGATCAAATAAAGGTAAAGCTAGAGGATGCGGGAAGTCAGCTGGCAGAATTGGAAACTGAGTTTGCTGGTTTGCAAAAAATAACTAATAATTATAGCATACCCCAGGGAGTATGTGAGACTTATGAAGCAGTTTATGAGATGCTGGCTGAATTAAACCAGGCATATAAGGAATTGTAAAGGTATATAGATGGAGGATAATCGAGAATAATCTCCTAACTTGGAAGAATTATAAAGGATAAGGAGTTTGCTCAGCAGAATTATAGAAGGGAGGTTATAGGGACTATGATGCAAAGAAAAATTTTGAACAAGAAGAATGAAATTATGTTACTTGGCGGGATTTTAATAGGAGTTGCCTTTATAAGTAAGTGGACTATGGCTAGTATGCTTATTTTTAACTGGGCATTGATTATTGCCTCCATAATAGGGGCAGCACCTATTGCTATCCAAGCTTATCAAGCCCTAAGTGTAAGGGTGGTTAGTATAGATGTTTTGGTTACTATTGCTGTTGTAGGGGCTTTTTTAATTAATAACTATGAGGAATCGGCAATTGTTACCTTCCTATTTCTCTTTGGAGCTTATCTGGAGCAAAGGACACTAAACCAGACCCGGTCTGCCATAAAGGAATTGACGGAAATGGCTCCGGAGAGTGCCCTAAAGCAAATGGAGGATGGGGAATTTGCAGAAGTTGAAGTTGATGATGTAGATGAAGGAGATATTCTCCTAGTGAAGACAGGGGCTAAAATACCAGTTGATGGTAGGGTTATAAGCGGGGAAGGCCATATAAATGAGGCAAGTATAACTGGGGAGGCTATCCCTGTAGGAAAGGAAAAAGACTCCCAGGTATTTGCCGGAACAATACTAGAAAATGGTACCATTCAGATTGTAGCGGATAGGGTTGGGGAGGATACCACCTTCGGTAAAATTATCGAATTAGTGGAGGAAGCCCAAGATTCAAAATCGGAGGCAGAACGTTTTATAGACCGATTCTCTAGGTATTATACGCCGGCAGTTTTGCTCCTATCATTTTTGGTATGGCTCTTTTCGAGAAATATAGAATTGGCCATCACCATATTGGTATTGGGATGTCCAGGAGCCCTTGTAATAGGTGTACCCGTATCCAATGTGGCCGGTATAGGTAATGGAGCTAGACATGGGGTTCTCCTAAAGGGAAGCGAGGTAATCCATGATTTTAGCAGGACAGATACCATGGTTTTTGACAAAACGGGAACATTAACTATAGGTAATCCCTCAGTGTCAGAAACTAGATATTATACTGATGATGTAGACGAGGTATTGGCCTATCTTGCTAGCATAGAAAGGGAGTCCGACCACCCCCTGGCAAAGGCGGTTTTAAATGAAATTGGGGATACAAACTTCTCACCAGTGGAAAATACAGTGGTTATTAAAGGCGGTGGTATAACGGCCAATGTAAAGGGCCACAGGGTAGCTGTAGGTAATGTGCCCCTAATGGAACAGGAGAAGGTGGAAATTAGTTCTGAAGCTAGAAGGGATATAGAGGAGTTTGAGAAGAATGGGAACTCCCTAGTATTGACTGCAGTTGATGGTGTATTAAAGGTCATGATGGGGGTTAGGGATCAGATCCGTAGTGGAGTCAAGGAGGACTTAGAAAAACTAAAGGCCTTGGGGATAAAAAAATTGGTTATCTTGTCAGGAGATAATCAGGGGACAGTTGATGTGGTGAGTAGGGAACTGGGATTAACCGAGGCCCATGGGAATATGTTACCAGAGGATAAGGCTGAATATATCAAGGAACTTAAGGAAAAGGGTGAAATAGTGGCTTTTGTAGGAGATGGAGTTAATGATAGCCCGTCACTGGCCCTAGCAGATATAGGTATTGCTATGGGTGGGGGGACGGATGTAGCTATTGAAACTTCGGACCTTGTCCTTATGAATTCTGATTTTAGCCGACTACCCCATGCTCTAGGCCTGACTAAGGCTACGGCAGGAAATATGCTTCAAAATATAATAATAGCTGTAGGTGTGGTATTAGCTTTATTAGCCGGAGTATTCTTTAGTGATTGGATGAATATGTCCATAGGAATGCTAGTCCATGAAGGTAGTATTTTGGCAGTGATTATCAATGGTATGAGACTGCTTAGATATAAACAAAGATGATATTAATCCAATAATGGAGTAAAATAATAATATAAAAAAGAGAGGAGATTTTAATTATGAAAACAGCAACAATTCAACTGGAGACATTAACATGCCCCTCCTGCACATTAAAAATCGAGGGTGCTATGAAGGCTTTAGATGGCGTTGAGGAAAATACAATAAAGGTATTATTTAATTCAAGCAGGGTTAAAGTAGATTTTGACGAAAAAGTAATTTCAATTGAAGAAATTGAAAATGCAATAAATAAAGTGGGGTATGAGATAGAAAAATCTAGGGTTAAATAGTGGTGTTATGGTAATGTAGGCAGTCCAAGGGGCTGCCTACATTTTTATGCCCTCAAAAACAAGGAAGTTGAGGTAAGAGTAGGGGTAATTTAGAGGTCTTTGACATAAAATAGATTTAATATTAAAATAGACAGGGTGAAAGTTGCTATGTTTTGCTAATATAGGATTTTTCTATATATAAAAGACAAAGGGAAGGATGATTTAATGGAAAAGACATTTATAATGATTAAACCTGATGGGGTCCAGAGGGGACTGGTGGGTGAAATCATTGGAAGGATTGAAAAGAAGGGCTTTAATATTACAAGGGCCAAACTTGTAAAGCCCAGCAAAGAGTTAGTGGAGGAGCATTATGCTGAACATAGGGAAAAACCATTCTTTGGTGAACTTATAGACTACATAGCAGGCAAGGCAGTGATGGCTATAGAGGTCCAGGGAAAGTCGGTTATTGAAACTATGAGACTTATGATAGGTCATAGGGATTTTAGCCAGGCTTTACCCGGTACTATTAGGGGGGATTTTGCCAATAATATAACTGAAAATATTATCCACGGTTCAGATTCTCCTGAATCAGCCAAAAGGGAATTAAATTTATGGTTTAAATAAAACAGTCTTCGGACTGTTTTTTTCCTATCTACTATTGGTTAGCCCTTGTTGAAAGATATTTCAAAACACTGGAAACTTTGATATAATATAGGAGGATTGTGAAAATTTTGCTATATTGTATCAATTAAGGGTTTAACTATATTACTTATGATATATCCTAGGGAGGAAAGAGATATTGGAAATAGAGATGGGATTAAAAGAGCTGGTGGATGAGCTTTTACATGAATACGGGACAGGCAATAGGGCCTTGTTTCAATTAAGGCACAAGTTTATGTTAAATATTAGCCTGAGTAATAAATCCCCCTATCTAGAAAAGGCTAGGTTAAATAAAAAATATGTAGGGGAGTGTCTTGCCAAGGCTACTGAAGTACTAAAGCACATGGGTATGACTAAGAAAGTTCTAATTGTATTTGAAAATAAATATGGGGATAAGAAATTAGATTTAGAGGGGAAAAACTTTCTAGAAACTACTTTTGTAGATATAATCGACCATGAAACAGACAGCTTTAATTGGCATTTCCCCCATGATGATGCGGTTTATAAATGCCATCGGTATATTTATTATGTTGAAGGGTTTAGGGAAGAAAAACTCTTCAGACAAATAATCCTGTCAAATATAGGGGGCAGTTTGGATTTTTCTTCGGCTATATCCATAATTGATTTAAATAATAGAAGAGTTTTTCACCTATATGATGACAGGGGCTTGTATGTGCTTGCGCCCAATGAGGCCTTACTTACCAAGCTTTGGGATAAATTTCGCCATAGTATTTTCCGGGATTATAATAATTTTAAGATAGATTTGCTAAGTATTGAAAAATTAGAAGAAATTAAGGATGGGTCCCATGGTTTTTGCATATATGGGGATATACTTGTCACTATAGGTGAAGAGGAGTTTTCCTATTCATGCATTACAAATACAAGGGTTACAAACCTGTTACAAACATTAGATGAGGATTATGTGTCCGTCCAGGGGGAAAAAATGCATCCTAGATTTTGTACCGCCCTATCTCCCAAGAAAAAAACCGACCCTAGCAAGCCAGAGGAATGTGCCAAGGGGATGGATTGGACTGTAATTCACGAAAATGGAATGGTAAAATTAATCACTCTTAGGGGCAGGGTAGTTGTAATTTACTATTTACAATATAAGAAGGAGATTATTGCCTTTGTTAACAAAATCGAAGGTTATTATAAGGGGGCAATCGAGGACAATAAAATTGAAGGTTAATAGGCTTGAAGCCTTAATCACAATATTTGAAAATATGTTAAGGCAGATTAATATTTAAGATTTGAAAGAGGATATAGTGGGGTATAGTTTGTTAGAGATTATTAATCATGATTTTAAGGGGTGGTAAAATGAAAATAAACTTGGCCCGTCGGATTAGCTTGTTTATTAGTGGCCTGGTCCTAATAGGGATAATTGCTTTGGGGCTGGTATCAACTAAACTTAGCTCTGCTACTATATTGGACCTGACTAAGGAAGCACTACTTAATTCAGCTATGGATGGGGTTGAGATAGTTGAAGCTAATATATCAAAGGATATGAATATTTTGATGGAATTGGCTGCCCGGTCTAGTAGCCGTAGCATGAACTGGGAGATACAAAGGGAGGCATTACTAGCTGATATTTCTAGATTGGGTTATAAAGATATAGGGATTGTTGATTTAGAGGGACAAATCCTGAGGGTATCGGATGGAAGTGTATTGACCTTAGAAAACACAGAGCCTATTGAATTGGCCCTGCAAGGGAGGGCAAATGTCTCAAGCGTAATGGTAGACAAGGCCAATAGGGAGGCCAGCTATATTATTGCTAGCCCTATTAAAGATGGGGATGACCTACTTGGTGGATTAATAGGTTTGAAGAGGGCAGAAGATTTAAGTAACATGGTATTGAATATGGGATTCGGAGACAATGGCTATGCTTTTATTTTGGAGGAAGATGGCACTATAATTGGCCATGCTGATGAAGAATTTATTTTAGAGCAAAGAAACCTCCTAGGTGAAATCGAAACTGATGGAGATATGAGGGATGCAGGATTAGCCTTTAAAGAATTAGGTATGGGTAATCAAGGGGTAATTAGTTATGACTTCCAGGGTACTACCAGATATATGGGAGTGGCCCCTATAGCTAATACAGGTAAAATCGTTGCAGTAGGAGCCTTTGAAGATGATGTCCTATCTGGACTAGGTAAGTTAAGGGCAGGTATTTTTACCACAGCCATAGTAATCCTAATCTTAAGCATAATTGGGGCAGTATTATTAGGAGGTACTATATCTAAGCCAGTGGTGGAGTATTCCCATATTTTAGATAGGCTGGCTAATTATGATTTAGCCTTTGACGAAAACAGTAGTGCCATTAAATATCTAGAAAGATCAGATGAAATTGGGCTCATAGGAAACTCCCTAGCAAAAATGCAGAGGAACTTAATAGATTTGGTAGGTGAAATAAATGATACGGCCCAACAGGTGGCAGCCTATTCTGAAGAATTGACAGCTACCAGCCACCAATCAGCCCTAGCCTCGGAAGAGGTTGCCAGGGCCATAGAGGGAATTGCTGCAGGGGCTGGTGAGCAAGCTACTGATACAGAGGGTGGGGCCATGAGTATAGAGGGGTTAGGGGAGCAAATTGAAAATACTATGACTGCCGTCAAAGATTTGGACGGGACTCTAGACCAAGTAAACTCCTTGAAGGATGAAGGCCTAGATGTGGTAGCTAATTTAGTAGATAAAAATAGAGAAAATGATGAAGCGGCTGGCCTAGTGCACGAAGTGATATTAAGTGTTAACCATAGTGTAAAAACAATCGAGAGTGCCAGCGGGATGATTAGTGCCATAGCAGAACAAACTAATTTGCTGGCTCTTAATGCTGCCATAGAGGCTGCCAGGGCCGGAGAAGCGGGAAGGGGTTTCGCAGTTGTGGCAGAGGAAATTAGAAAACTAGCTGAGGAATCAAATAAATTTACTGAGGAGATTTCAGCCATTATTTTAGAACTACTTAATAAGACATCCACAGCGGTGGCAACAATGGAAGATGTAGCAACTATAAGAGAGCACCAAACTACAAGTGTGGAGGTTACAAATGATAGTTTTATAGGTATAGCCAACAGCATTGAGGATATAAGAAATTTAGTTACAAATATCAATGCAACTAACAAATCAATGGAAGATAAAAAGAATGAGGTTATTGAGATAATTCATAATTTAGCAGCCATATCTCAGGAGAATGCAGCAAGTACTGAAGAGGCATCTGCTTCTGTGGAGGAACAAACTGCAGCTGTTGAAGAAATAGCCACTGCCAGTGAAACCTTGGCCCAATTGGCAAATAACTTACAAATGACTATTAGTCGATTTAGCTTTTAATTATTGTGGGACCTATCTTAGGCTAGGGGTTGACAAATATTAAGCAGGTTCTTTGGACTTATCAAGGACCTGCCCCATGTCAATATTGGCAATTAAGAGTCCGATTAGAATTACAATAGCCCCCAGCCATTGAAATTTCGATAGTTGTTCCATAAGAACAATCTTAGATATAAGGAGTCCGAAAATTGGTACCAATAGGGAAATGGGGGATATTATCCCTAAGGGGTATTTAGATATAAGGTTATTCCAAAAACCATAGCCAAATAGGGTAGCCGCCAAAGATACATAAAGGGCAGCAAAAACAGACATAAAGTTCAAATTAGCTAAGGAACTTATTAGAAGCTGGGGAGTATTTATTAGCATGGCTAATAATAGCATGGGTATAGGGGGTACTAAACTAGACCATACTACCATGGCCAACATATCTAGCTGTTGACCCTCTGATGCCACCTTGTTGGCACAATATTTTGCGATAATATTTGATATTGACCAAAAAATCGGGGCACATACAGTTAAAAGAAGCGGGCCTAATGGTATGGCTGATACTCCGTTGGATGTAGAGGCTATAGCAATAAGGCTTAGGCCTAGGCCAGCAATGATAAAACCAATTAATTGCCTAGAATTTAGGTCCTCACCCAGGAATATGGCCCCCATAAATGGAGATATAAAGCTTTGCAACTGAACAATTATAGATGCCAATCCTGCAGGCATCCCGGTTTCCAAGGCATAAAAGAGGCATGCAAACTGGCCGACGCCTACAGTCAGCCCATAGAAAATTATGTACTTCCATTCAAGATTGGGTTTTTTGACAAAAAATATTGCAGGAAAGGCTACAAAAGCATATCTTACGGCAACTAATAGCATGGAGGGTACTCCATCTAAGCCTAGTTTGATGACTGTAAAATTAGCTCCCCATATCATTACAACTAATAAGGCCAATAAAAAATCTTTTCTTTTCACTATAAAGTCCTCCTAAAACATATGTTAGTCATAGGTTTATATTACCATTGGCCAATTTATTTTACAATTAGATTATATAATTTAGATATTAATGGAGGGTGCATTGGGTGGATGGGATAAAATTTCTAAATATATAGATTTTATTAGGCTTTTAGTAAAATGATACAAATTATTATTGATGGGTATGTTAAGGAATGGGATTAATATTAATAGGGGGAGTTTGAAATGATAAAAAAGCCCAATAGAGTTATTGTTGTAGGTGGGGTGGCCGGTGGGGCATCAGCGGCTGCTAGAATTAGGAGATTAGATGAGGCCTGTGAAATAATTATGTTTGAGAGGGGTCCCCATGTTTCATTTTCTAATTGTGCATTACCCTTTCACCTAAGTGGTCTAATTGAAAAACATGAAGAACTAGTCCTTATGATGCCTGAGGACTTTCACAACAACTATAGGATTGATGCTAGGGTTAAGAGTGAAGTCCTGGAAATAGACCGAAAAAATAAGGAAGTAAAGGTAAAGGATTTAACCACGGGGGATATTTATAAGGAATCCTACGATAAATTAATTCTTTCACCTGGCGCCAACCCAATAGTACCACCCTTTGAAGGTATGGACCTAGTTAATGTATTTACAATTAGGAATGTTAAGGATATAGTGGACCTAAATTCCTTTATAGTGGAAAATAACTCCAAGGACATTACCGTTATAGGCGGGGGATTTATAGGAGTGGAGGCGGCCGAGAATTTAAGGCTAGCTGGCTATAATGTAACTATGGTAGAGGCTATGCCCCAGATAATGCGTCCCTTTGACTATGACATGGTCCAAATACTACATAAGGAGATTATTGACAAGGGAATTGACTTAATAGTCAATGACAAGGTAGAAAAATTCAAGGACAATACCGTAGTCTTGGATTCAGGAAGAGAAATACATGCCCAGGCAGTGGTAATGGCTATAGGGGTTTCGCCAGAAACCACCTTGGCCAAGAAGGCTGGCTTAAAATTAGGCAAAACGGGGGCAATTGCTGTAAATCAAAATTTTAGAACTTCCGATAAGGATATTTATGCCATAGGGGATGCCATAGAGGTATATAATAGGTTACTATTTAGCCAGAGCAAGCTATCCCTAGCAGGTCCAGCCCAAAAACAAGCTAGGGCTGCAGCTGACCATATTTATGGAAGACCAGTAAATAATACTGGTGTCATAGGTTCTTCTGTTATAAAAGTCTTTGATTATAATGGGGCCTCTACAGGTTTAACTGAGGGCCTAATAAAGGCTACAAATATGCAGATAGACTATGATACTGTTATGCTTATTCCAAATGATAAAGTAGACATAATGCCCGATAGTCAGCCATTACATTTTAAGCTGATATTTGAGGTGCCCACGGGCAGGATACTAGGGGCTCAGGCCATAGGCAAAGGAAATGTAGATAAAAGGATAGATGTAATAGCCACCCTAATTAAATTTAATGGGACTTTAGAGGACTTAAAGGATTTAGAATTATGTTATGCTCCACCCTTTGGAACTGCCAGGGATGTAGTGAATTATGCTGGTTTAGTCGGCCTAAATATACTACATAGCTGTTTTAAACAGGTAGGCCTAGAAGAAATGAGGGATTTAGTAGAGGGAGGGGCATATATAGTGGATGTTAGGCCTAAGGAGGCCTATGATCAGGGTCACATTAGGGGGGCGGTTAGTATTCCCCTAGGCCAATTAAGAAATAGGCTAGATGAAATACCCAGGGACAGGCCTGTTTATATACAATGCAGGTCAGGACAGAGTAGCTATAATGCGGTAATGGCCCTACAGCACTTGGGTTATGACAATGTATTTAATGTAGCCGGAGGGATAAAAGGCCTGTCTTTTTATGAGTACTATAATGATAAGGCAATGGATAGGGAGGCAATATTAACCGAATATTGTTTTGACTAGGAGTTAAGTTAATAGATTAAATATAGGACCCCATGCCTAGCCTTTGATAGGTATGGGATTTCCTTTGGAAAAATCCCCCTATTTATTAGCAATAAAATATAATATTATGATATAATTATTTTTATAGTAACAAAAATTGTAATATTATGAATGAAAAGGGGGAAGGGGATTATGAGTATTTTAGCTAGATTTAAGGATATTATGGCTAGCAATATCAATGCTTTATTGGATAAAGCCGAAAATCCAGAAAAAATGATTGACCAAATTTTAAGAAACCTTAACAGGGATTTGGGTGCAGTAAAGGCAGAAACTGCATCTATAATGGCTCAAGAGCAAAGGGTAAAAAGGGAATTGGATGAATGCATAGAGGAAATTAGCAAGATGGAGAAATATGCAATTAAGGCCCTAGAGGCAGATAACGAGGATGATGCAAGAAAATTACTGGAAAGAAAGGCCAATTTAAGTAGCACGCAACTTTCACTAGAGGAATCCTACAATCTTAGCCAAAATAATGCGGTCAAAATGAAGGAAATGCATGATAAACTGGTGGCTGATATCGGCCAACTAGAATCAAGAAAAACAATGATCAAAGGCAAGATGGCAGTGGCAAAAACCCAAGAAAAGATTAATAAAATTGGATCTTCAGTAACTTCTGCTAATAGGTCCATATCTGCCTTTGAAAGAATGGAGGAAAAGGCTAGCAGAGCTTTGGATGAGGCCAATGCCATGGCTGAATTAAATAAGGGACCCAAGGATGACATAAAGGACCTAACGGCTAAGTATAATGTAAAGACAAATGTAGATGATGAATTAGCTGAACTCAAAAAAAGATTGAATAAGGAATAAAGTTATAGCTGTAGCCAAAAGCTACGGCTTTACTTTTAGTGGATGACCATTTCCTTGGGGGTGAGATATATGGTAATACACTATAAATGTCCCAACTGCGGCTCTGACATGGCCTTTGATAGTGATACGGGGATGCTTACTTGTGCTAGTTGTAATAGGCGTGATAATATAGATGATTTTCCCAAAAGCAATATAGAGACTGTCTTTGAGGAAGAAGATGCAAGGGAGTACCACTGTAAAAACTGCGGGGCAATGCTTATAACAGATTCAGACACTACAGCCACCAAATGTAGTTTTTGCGGTGCAGGGGTTGTTCTTCTAGATAGGTTAAGTGGGGGGCTAGCACCCTCTAGGCTAATACCCTTCAAAGTTAGCAAGGAACAAGCCATGAAGGCCTTTAGGGCCTGGTGTAAAAATGGCCTATTAACACCAAAGGGCTTTATGACTGGGGATAGGGTCAAGGGCATAACGGGAATGTACGTGCCTTTTTGGTTATATGATTTAAATAGTAGAATTGAAGTCAATGCCCTGGCCACAAGGGTTAGGCGATATAGCAGGGGAGATTATATCTATACTGAAACTAGTTACTATGATATATATAGGGATTTAACTGTTGATTATGTAAAGGTACCTGTAGATGCTTCGGAAAAAATGGATGACCAGTTAATGGATAAATTAGAACCCTATCACTATAATGAGCTTAAGGAGTTTAATACTCCCTATCTGGCAGGGTTTATTGCTGAAAAATATAACTTTGATTACAAAGAACTACTTCCTAGGGCTGTATCTAAGATAAGGGGCTATATAGATACCTATATTGCCTCTACTATTACGGGATATACAGGGATAAATTATAAAAGGAAGGATATAGATACCAATAAAAGGGATGTCTATTATACCCTTTTGCCTGTTTGGATGGTTTATTATGACTACAAGGGTTCAGAATATATTTTTGCTATGAACGGGCAAACTGGTAAGGTTGTGGGCAAACCCCCCATAAGTGGTAAAAAGGTAGCCAGCTGGTTTGCAGGTATTGCTGGGGGGACCTTTATAGGCTTAAAAATCTTATCCCTTGTCTTAGGGGGTGGCCTTTGGTGATAAATAAAAGGTTTTTCCGGACCCTACTAATTGTGTTACTTACAATGATTATATTTATAGCTATGGTATCAGCAAATATAAAAAGCAAGGAGAGAATTTATGACCTTGCCAATTTACTAACTAGGGAAGAGAAAGCACAGCTTGAAAAACTATCAGAAAAATATAGTTCTAGGAGAAAAACAGATTATGTTATCCTTACCATATCAGATCCCGAGGGGAAGGATATAGTAGAATATATGGAAGATTTTTATGACGACAAGGCTTTAGGTTATGACAAAGCCCATGGTAATACAGCTATATTGACAATTGATATGGAAAATAGAGATGTTTATTTAGCAGGTTTTTATAGGGCCGAGAAATACTTAGATGATGGTAGACTTGACCTTATCAGGGAAAGGATTAGGGCAGACTTATCTAGGGGAGACTATTATGATGCCTTTAGCTCCTTTATAAAACTTTCCTATAAATATATGGGGGTTAGGCCTGGGGTAAATCCCGACATGATTTTATTTAAACTCTACTTTCAAATTCTTGTATCCTTAGGCCTTGCCGGTATAGTTGTTGGCATTATGGCCTATAATTCGGGTGGAAGAACAACAGTCACTGGAAGTACCTACCAGGATTTAGCAAACTCAAGAATTATTAGTAGGAGGGATACCTATCTAAGGACTGATGTATCCAGACAGAAAAAACCTTCTAACAAAGGCTCCTCTTCTATGGGGGGAGGTATGGGGGGTGGCGGTGGAGGTGGCGGTATAAGTAGAGGCGGCCATTCTCATAGTGGTAGCAGGGGTAAATTTTAGCAAGAGAAAGGATGATATAGATGGGTTTTTTTAGGGGGCAATTGGCTAATCTTGTAGAATGGGAAGAATTTAGGGAGGATATGATTTTTTGGAAATGGGCCAACAGGGAAATAAAAAGGGGAAGCAAACTAATTATACGACCTGGTCAGGATGCCATATTTCTCTTTAATGGTAAAATAGAGGGGATATTTAAGGATGAAGGGGAATATGACATCGAGTCTCAGATAGTACCTTTTTTATCCACCCTAAAGGGATTTAAATTTGCCTTCAATACCGGGATGAGGGCGGAAGTTCTCTTTATAAATACCAAGGAATTTATAGTCAAATGGGGAACAAGAAACCCCATTAACATTCAGGCAGCTGGTTTACCTGGGGGCATACCAATTAGGGCTAATGGAACCTTTAGCTTTAAGGTGGGGGACTATATTGCCTTGATTGATAAGATAGCGGGTGTAAAAAACACCTATTTAGTAGATGACGTGAGGCTTAGGATTATATCCAACCTAGACCAATTATTAATGAAATGGATTAGTAAAGAAGGTAAGGATATGTTCAACCTACAGGCCAATGCCTTTGATATATCTAGGGGGATAAAGGAAGACCTGGATATGATGATTTTAAACGATGGGATAAATATTACTAAATTTAATATAATGAGTTTTAATTATCCGGAAGAAATCCAAGATATGATAAATAAGACTGCATCCCATAGTATGGTAGGGGATGTAAACAGGTATCAGCAGGTTTCCATGGTGGACGGCATAGCTTCTGGCAAGGTCAAAGGCGGGGGGGCTGCATCAGATATGGCTGGTATGATGATGGGTATGAATGTGGCAAAAGAAATGATGGACAATATGAAGTCCCCAAATAAAAAGACAGGGGACAGCAGGCCTAATTTTTGCCCCAATTGTGGGCAAAAAACGGGAGAAGGGAATTTCTGTAGTAACTGTGGTCATAAACTAGCCTAAATCAAATTCTTGGGGGTTATAGCTTTACCATTGAAGGTCTGGGAGAATTGTAGGCTTATTCCCCAAGAATCTTGTTTTTATTCGATAGTTATTTCCACTCTGGACCCATCATCGTCATCTATATCTATAATTTTACCTAGCTCCCCATGGTCTATAGCCTGTAAAATTTCCTCAAAATCTACCTGGGACAAGCCAACTTTTTCAAGGTCTGGAGCAAACTTGGCAACAAATTGCAGGCCTATTCGAAAGATGGCAATAGGGATAGCAAGGTTTATCTTTGATTCAGTATTATTTTTATGGTTTGGTGCTAGTACCTTAATTCTGAGTTTTTTGGCATTTTTACTGGCAGGAGCCATCTCGCCTACATCATTGTCCAGGGCATTTAAGAGCTGGACCCCCTCATCTGATGTTATTTTTCCCTCCTTAACCATATTTAATATTTGTAATTTTTCTTCAGACATAACAATTGCCTCCTTTTTATATTATCTTATTCCTCCTTGAGCAAGGACAGGGCCTCCTCAGATGTAATCTCACCCTTATTTAACTTTTCTAATACTTCCATTTTATTTACTTTTGCTACATTGTATTGGGGTCGGTAACCTAATCCTTCAATTAAATCCTCAATTTTATTTTTCACTGTGGGATATGAAATGCCCATCTCTTTTTCTATTTCCCTGATATTACCCCTATTCTTTACAAATATCTCAAGAAATTGTTTCTGTTCATTAGATAAGTTACAAAACTTGCATAGGGTGAAATCACCTTCAATTGTAATTTTGCAACTAGGACAATTTAGTTTGCTGACCTGCAGGCTATTATTGCAAACAGGACACCTGCCTATCACTTCTTTTTTCATTCCTCATTTTCCTTTCCCTACTTTGTTTTACAAATACCATTTAAATTAGTTTAAATTACATATTAATAATAATGCATATTATTAATATTGTCAATACAGATATTAATTAAATCAAATACAGTATTAATTATATTAATAAAACTCCTATATACTATTAAACTTTGCCATATAAGTTTAATAAAATATAAAAAAACTCCAATGAAATACAATATTTCATTGGGGAATATAATATGTAAGAGAATTATTAGCCATTTATCTAACTATCAATAAGATTTTCATCATCTTCATTGACGGGCTGATAGCCTGTTTTATTGCTATTTTTATAAAGGTAAAGGCAATTTTCCAGGGCTTGTTGATATTTAAAGTAATATAAGATTGTTCAAATTCTTTACATAAAAAATATGACCTTCAAGCAAGGATGTCTAATAAATTGGCAGGGGGCCAGTAGTATGTAATTGTTACACAAGCATAAGCTTAATAGTTAGTCTTTTTTCAAGCTAACCCCTTACATAAATTTAAGTATGGCATGGTTTTTGCTTTATTTTATATTAGTAGATATGGCATAAATTATTAATTCAATATCATAATATAAAATAACATGCTAATAAAAATATTAAAGGAGGTTTATTATGGGTATACCAATTGAACTTATGTATCTATTTACATTGCTTATCGTAATTATAGTAGCCTTTGTTTTATATAAGCGGCCAATTTACGAGGCAATGTTTATAGGGTATGCGGTGATGGTAGCAGCCTTGGGACAGTATGATAAGTTCATCCATTATCTTATTAAGCCCTCAACAAACACATTGTTCTATGCAATTGTTGCATTCCTTTCCCTAGCCTTTATTTTTGGGCAAACAAATGTGGTGGATGTAATCATCGATTTTATCTTATCTTTAGTAGGTCGGTTTAAGGGTGGGGCTGGATATGTAAGTTTAATATCTAGTACATTTATGGCTGCCTTGTCTGGAACGGGGCCAGGAAATGTGGCTGCTACTGGAGTGTTTACTATACCAACAATGATGCGGACGGGTTTTCCACCAGAATTGGCGGCAACTGTGGAGATGTCAGCTAGCTCCTTGGGGCCAATGATACCACCATCTGGAACAATCCTATTGGCCTTTGCAGCATTGGAGGCAGTATTTCCAGGCCAATATCAGTTGTCAGCTTTTTGGATGGCTGTATGGGGAGTAGGCATATGGTTTATCCTACAAAGGTTTGTTACATTGTATTTATTCTGCCTAAAATATAATGTTGAACCCGTACCCAAGGAAGAGATACCCAAGATAGGGGAAACTTTTAGCAGGGGATGGAAGGCCCTCTTAGTACCACTTTTGATTTTCTTACCTTTATATTTAGACTTTAAATTTAAAGACACTTTCTTTACCAGCAGGTTTGGGGAGGCGGGAGCAGGTGCATTTTCATCATCTGTTATCCTCTTTACCCCAGGAGTTGCTGCTATATATTCCATATTAATTAGCAGGAAAAACTTAGAAGGGGGACTTGGTCTAGGAAGTCTCTTTAATATTTTCAAGAAGGGGATAGTTCAGATTACTCCTGTTGCAGCTACAGTTTACTTTGCCTATTGTATATCCAATTTGTTTGGAGATGCTAATGTAGGGGCAACCCTGGGAGACTATGTAGCATCTTTTAATATGAGTAAATACCAGCTTGTTATATTTTTCCCTATATTTACAACATTTTTGGGGATGATACTACCAGGCTCCTCTCAAATTGCCATATTTGGTGTAGGTATTGTGGGGGCCTTGGCGGCAGTTGGTGTTAATCCCCTATTAATAGCAGCCATGTTACCGGCAATTACAGGAGCCTTAGAGGGTATGACCCCTCCCCTAGCCCTTGCTATGTATGCTGCTATGGGGATTGCCAGGTCCAAAATGAAGGAGACCTCCATTCTTGCCCTGATATGGGTAATAGCCCATTTACTTGTGGCCCTAATTATGTTGGCGGGTATTATACCCGTTCCATTTATATAAGGAGGGAAGATAATGAAGGAGAATTTAAATAGAATTATTGAGGGGATTTTTAGTATATCTATAATAATTGCCATTTTGGGTGGGGGTATAATTTTCTGTATGTTTGTATTGGGCCTGATAGTTGGAGGTGCAAGGGGAGAACTCCTAGCTGTAAAGGCTTCCAAGGAAGTCATGCCCTATTTTATAAGGTCTGCAGCTGTAGCTGTTCTTTGTGGCTTGGCATCTTTTTATCTTACAGGCAAACATAGTTTATCACTGGATGAGGAGTAAATTACTAAAAGGTTAATAGGCTATGATAGGGGTAAGCTAGGATTTTGCTTTACCCCTTTCTTTAATTCCAGCCATATGGTAGCAAAAGGGGGAGAGGGTAAATGCTAGCAAAGAGGGATAAAATTGTGGATTTGGATTTACTGTCGGAAACCATAGACCTAATGAACAAGGCTGAAAACTTTCAAGTTATATCCGACATAATATTTAATTTTATTCAAAACTTTGTTAATTATAATATGGCAGTCATATATAGGTTTCAGGAAAAGAAAAAAATCCTTGAAATGGTATCATGTATAGGGGCAGATGTTGAGAAAATGAGGAAAAGAATGCCCTTTAGACTAGGGGAAAGTGCCGTTGGATTAGTGGCAAAGGATAAGAAAGCCCTTTTAATCCATGATGCCTTAAATTCTAAAGAGATAAGAGTAAGACAATATTATGAGGAGGACCCCTTAATCAGGTCTTTTTTGGCAGTACCCCTTATTGTTGGGGATAGGATTATAGGAATTTTAAGTGTATCCAGTTCCAAGCCTCATGAATATAACAAATATGATGTGAAGATGATTAATATTATAGCCTCCCAGGGTGCCGTTTTATTGGAGTTGAACAATAATATATCCCAGGCAAAAAAATTTTCCAATAGGATTTTAGAAAATGTGAATAGCGGTGTAATGGTCATTGATGGGGAATACACAATTATAAGTTTTAACAAGAGTGCTGAAGGGATAACAGGCTATTCCTGTGAAGAACTTGTGGGCAAGAATATCAGGGCAATACCTCTGAAAAACAATGGAGATGAAGGGTTAATTGTAAGGAGTATGATAGAAGGAAAGATATTCTTTGAGGAGCCAGGATATTTGATTAAAAAGGACGGGTCCCATGTCAATATCAGACTAAGTACATCTTTAATCTACGATGATAATGGAATCCTCAAAAATTGCATCTCCATCTTTAGGGACACCACCCAGATAGAAAAACTACAGAGGCAGGTGGCCATGGCTGATAAGTTGACAGCCCTAGGGAGGTTAACATCTAGCATTACCCATGAAATAAGGAACCCCCTCCTGCCTATTAGAAATGCAAGTGAATATTTAATTAATAAATATACCTGCAATGGAAATGAGGAGTTGATAAAACTTCTAACTATTATAAGGGAGGAAAGTGAGAGACTAAATACATTCTTACAGGACTTACTTAATTTAAATCGGGATAGCTTTTTTTCACCTGGACAGTGTGAGTTGGGTGAAATTTTAAGGGAATCAATATACTTGTTAAATTATGTAATTAAGGAAAAAGACATTTCTCTATCCTTGGATATAGCTAGGGAAAAAATTTTTATTCAAGTAAATAAGGATAATTTAAAGCAGGTATTTATCAACCTATTACTTAATGCAATAGATGGAATCATATCAGATAAAATAAAAAGCAGTAAAGAAATAAGGATAAAGGTAGAAAAAAAGAAGAATTTTTGTCATGTGATTATTCATGATACCGGGATTGGAATAGACAGGGGAGAATTAGATAAAATCTTTGAACCCTTTTATACAACAAAAAGTGAGGGGACAGGTCTAGGGCTGCCTATAATTCATAATATTATTAATAGTTGCGGTGGAGAAATATTTGTTGATAGTGTAGTTAATGAAGCTACTAGGGTTACCTTGTTATTGCCCTTGGTGGAAACTAAAGGAGGGTGATTATCAAATGAAATTTACCCTATTATTGGTAGATGATGAAGGCTCAATTAGGGAAACTCTAAAAATAGTGCTAACGGGTGTTGGCTATAATGTTGTAACAGCCAAGGATGGCCCCGAGGCCCTGGCATATTTAAAGGGAAATATGGCTGATATTCTAATAACAGACTTGAAGATGCCTGGTATGAATGGCATTCAATTAATGGAAAAGGCCCTAGAAATTGACCCCTACTTGGAGACAATTTTCATATCAGCCTATGCCGATATCAGGTCAGCTGTTAAGGCATTAAAAATGGGAGCCTTCGATTATATCGAAAAATCTTTCACCAATGATGAATTGATTTTTGCCATTAGGAGGGCCTTGGAGAGAAAAAAACTGCTGGAAGAAAACAAAAAACTTAAAGGGTGTAGGCTTGGTGAATACAGTTACCATGGAGTTATTGGTATAAGTGAAAATATGCAGAGCCTGTTTTATTTAATAGACAGGGTAGCTGGGAGCAAGGCTAATATCTTGTTAACCGGTGAAAGTGGGGTTGGTAAGGAGCTTATAGCTAAATTAATCCACCGTAACAGTTGTCGGGGGTCGGGGCAATTTATTCCAATCAACTGTGGTGCTATACCTGTAAATCTTGTGGAAGCGGAGCTATTTGGTTATGAAAGGGGCGCCTTTACAGGAGCTAGCCATAGTAGGAGAGGGAAATTTGAATTAGCCCATAATGGGACCCTCTTCCTTGATGAAATAGGGGACCTTCCCCTTCAAATGCAGGTCAAGCTCTTAAGAGTATTACAGGAAAAACAATTTTTTAAAATTGGGGGGGAGAAAAATATAAAGGTCAATAGTAGAATTATAGCTGCCACCAATAAGGTTTTGGAAAGGGAAGTCAAAGAAGGGCGGTTCAGGGAAGATCTTTTCTACCGAATAAATGTTATTAATATAAATATACCCCCCCTAAGGGAAAGGAAAGAAGACATCCCCCTTTTGGCAAAAAGTTTTTTAGAGGAGTTTTCCAAGGAATATGGAAAAAAATTAAACTGTATGGATATTGAGGCCTTACATCATTTGGTAGAATACCCCTGGAAGGGGAATGTGAGGGAACTGAGAAACATTATAGAACGCTCTGTCTTATTTGCAGATTGCAATGAGGAGATTCTCTACAGTAGGCATCTACCCAGAGAGCTAAGGGGTGGGGAGGAAGGAGGGGAAAGTGAAAAAGCAGGGTTGACCCTTCAGGACTATGAGAGAATATTAATAGAAAATACCTTAAAAAGAAATAGGGGTAATAAGTCCAAGACTGCCAAGATGTTAGGGATAAGAAGGCAGACCCTTTATAATAAATTAAGGAGTTACGGAGAGGATTCAGGTTCGTAAAATTATCAAACAATTAGTTAATCAATGGCCAGTCCCTACGTCCATTTTTTTAACACTATTAGATTATTTTTAACTTTTTTTAAGTTAAAGATAATCTTTTTGTTTTCTGTAGGGGGCTCAAATTCAGGCCAGGGTGTCCCTCAATTCTAATTTTTAACATATTTAATAAACTTGGCATCATAATTGCAATCATTGATGATTGAGTATTATAAGCAAAATATTGATTTATAAGGGGGAAGGGTTATGGGGAAAAGACAGTTGACTATCCATTGTTCTAATGGACACCTGGGATTTGCACCAACAAAAGAAGAGAGTTTTTATATAGGGGCTGAAAGAAAACCAGACTATTATATTTGTGATTCAGGCAGTAATGATATTGGTCCAACACCATTAGGGGCAGATACTTCACCCAGTCTAAGTGTCTGGCAAAAACATGACCTAGAATTAATGCTAGTTGCAGCCAGGGAGCAAAATGTACCAATGATTGTTGGTTCTGCAGGGGATACGGGGTCAAATAGTAGGGTAGATCTATTTGTTGGGATGATTAAGGAAATTGCAGAAAAGCATAAGTTACCAGCCTTCAAGTTGGCCTATTTTTATTCGGAGGTAGACAAGGAACTACTAAGGGAAAAAATGGCCAGGGGTGTAAAAATAGAGGGTTTAGATGATCGGGGGGATTTAAGCATAGAAGAATTGGATGGGACCACAAGGATAGTTGCTGTAGCTGGGGTCCACCCATATATTAAGGCTCTAGATATGGGTGCGGATGTAATTATAGGGGGTCGATCTTCAGATATAGCCCTATTTGCCGCTCCGGCTATAAGGGAGGGTTATCCGAAGAACCTGTCTTATTATTTGGGCAAGGTCCTGGAATGCGCTTCTTTTTGTGCTGAACCCTATGGGGCAAAGGAGACAGTAATTGGAACAATAAGCCATGAGGATGTAAGAGTAGAGGCTATGGCCCCATGGCAAAAATGCACTGTGGCTTCAGTAGCAGCCCATGCAATGTATGAGAGATCAAACCCATACTATGAATATTTTGCAGGCGGAATGATTGATATGTCTGAGTGTCTTTATGAACAATATGATGAAAAAACCACCCGTATAAGCAATCCAAAATACATCCCAAGCCAGGGAAAAATTAAAATCAAATTAGAGGGATCAGCAAAGGTGGGGGAAATGTATATTGGCATTGCCGGAGTAAGGGACCCCTATACTATTAAAAATATTGACAAGGTAATTGAATTGGCAAGGGAACATGTGGAGGAAAGGTTTGGTAAGGAAGGCTATGAATTGCATTATAGGATTTATGGCAAAGATGGAGTTATGGGGGATTTGGAACCGGTAAAGGAAATTAAATCCCATGAACTTTGTATACTTGTCCAGGGGGTTGCACCAACTAAGGAAATGGCTGAAGAGGTTGCCATGATAGGGACCAGACAAATATTTTATGCCCGGCTACCAGAGGTAAAGGGCACGGCTGGTACAGCAGCCTTTGTGGTAGATGAGGTCCTACCCGCGACTCCAGCATATAGGTGGTCATTGAATCATACTGTAGAAATTGATGATCCCATGGAGTTTTTCAATGTAGAATTAATAAAAATTGGAGAATAGAGAGGTGGTAGCATGAAAACAAAAAAGCTTATAGATATTGCAAAAACAATTAGGAGCAAGAATGCTAGTCCTGATAGGATTACCTTCGATATTATCTTTAGGGAAAAAGAGGACTATGAACTAGTTAAGAATAGTGGAGTTATAAGTAAGAAAAGTATAGCGGAACTCTATGATATAGATATTGGGAGGATCAGGGACTTTGTGGAGTTTGATCCGGCCTATGCTATAAAGTTTACCATAGCCCGGGCCTTTCCAAGTGGAAGCCCAGGGGAAGGGGATATTTTTGGTTGCCAACAATATCCTCCCTTATTGGATATTGAAGTGCCGATTAACTAAAAATACCAGGTGGATGCTGCGGCTAAAGAGACCGTGGCACCACCCCTTATAGGGGGAAGGATTGATGTCGATACAATTATTAATTATAATTGTCTACTTTTTCATCACTATAGGCATAGGACTTTACGCCAAATCAAAATCTTCTACAACGACTTCCTTTCACGGGGCGGGGTTGGGGATTTTAATGTGTGTTGCTGCAGGAACAGGTGAATGGTTGGGAGGCACATCTACCACTGGAGTTTCAGAATATGGTTATATCTTTGGGATATCGGGTGCCTGGTATACTATAGCTAATGCCCTAGGCTTACTTATACTGGCCATATTTTTCGCAAGGCTTTACAGAAGTTTAGATAGGGTGACTGTGCCAGGAATATTGGGAAAATATTTGGGCAGTGATGCCAGGACCCTTGCCTCTATCCTGCTTATATTTGTCATGCTGGCTGTAGGAACGGCCCAGATTATAGCTGCAGGGACCCTGGGTGTAAGTGTTTTAGGCTTGAATTATAGTACGTCGGTGATAATTTTGGGGATTGGATTTATTATATATACTCTAGCTGGTGGTATGATAGCCATTGGTTATACTAATATCTTACATATAATAGCCATGTATGGGGGGATGATTTTTGCAGTTTATCTTTCATTAGCCAAGGTGGGTGGCCTTGGTATTTTAAAATCAGGATTGCCCTCAAACCCCTACTTTACCATGTCAGGGATTGGAATGCCAAAGGTATCCTCCTGGATAATAGCATCAATTCTTGGGGCATGCACTGCCCAGGCCGGAATTCAACCCATACTAGCTGCCAGGGATGTCAAAGTGGCTAGGAGGGCTGCCTTTATTACAGCTCTAATTGTGGCACCCTTTGGCATTTTTACAGCTCTTTTGGGCATGGTGGCAAGGATTCAATATCCGGGACTAGTAGATGCAAAATTAGCTCTGCCCACACTAATGATGGATTTGCAACCTGTGGCTGGGGGAATAATTTTAGCCTCAATTATGGCTGCCATCCTCTCTACTGTGTCGCCTATAATCTTGGCTGCAGGAACCATGGCTACAAAGGATATATATCAAAGGCTAATCAATAGGGATGCGGAGGATAAGGAACTATTGAGGATATCTAGAATAACAACAGGGGCCTCTGGGTTAATTTGCATTTTGGCCGCCTTGCTGATGTATAGTAGTAGCAAGATATTAGATATAGTATATTTCGCCTATACCCTTAGGGGGGCAATCTTTGTCGTTCTTTTGTTAGGAATTTATTGGAAGGGAGTGACATCCAGGGGGGCAATATATTCCATGCTTGTTACCTCAACTGTAGGATTCCTATGGGTTGGATTTCATTCGGTCAAGGGCTACTACCCAATACACCCAAATATGACAGAAACCTATGCCGCAGTCCTAGTAGCCCTAATAAGTACCATCATTTTTAGTTGGTCTAGCAGAAGAAATTTAAAGGTCGGTAAAATAGGTGATTGAAATAAAAAAAGCCCCTGGATAGACAATCCAGGGAGCTTCTTCTTTTAAATTATTTTAACATAGCATCTACGAACCAGATGTATTTACTATAATCTGCAACATAATCTTCAAACATGGCTACAGTTTCAAAATCTCCTTCGTCATCGGCTGTATTCCTAATATCTGTTGCCAATGTACGCATTAGCTCTAAATCTGCCTTAACTAACTCCAAGGCCTCTTCTGTCGGGAAATCCTTGGCAGCAACTTCCTTAACATCGGCTTTTTCTAGGTATTCGGCCATTGTTGATAAAGGCATAACATTTTTCATTTTAAGTAATTCTGCCACCTCGTCAAAGGCTTCAAAAAATATGTCATAGATCTCCTCAGTTAAATCGTGAATCTTCATGAAATGCCTTCCTACAACATTCCAGTGGATGTTATGGAACTTAACATTTAACACGGCTAAATTTGATAAATATTTTTGCAATAAATCGAAATGCTTCATAAAAAACAAGCCTCCTTTAGTTATTTAACTCAACTTCTATTTTCATCCATTATATGCTAATATATAAGTAACAAAAAGGCACAAATATGTTAGTAGGGAGGAGATCAGATGGATAGTAAGATATTTAATGGCTTTGAAATTGTCCATGATTTGATTAAATTGAGGTGGGTTCCCGAAATAATTAAATCAATTCACCATGGTAACCATAGATATAGTGAAATTTTGAGGAGCATTCCCTATATAAGCCACACAGAGTTAAATAGGAAGCTTGCAATACTAACAAGGAAAAAAGTCATAGTCAAGGAAAAGGATGAAAATATTAACTATAGATTACTTGAATTTGGCTGGGACTTAATCCATATTTTTCAACACTTAGAGGATTTGCAGGGAAAATATTTTTAAAGAGTTGTTTTGGATTTTGGGCCAAGCCCAGGGGCAAATGCGAACTTAATCCAAACTACTTAATGCTAATGTTCGGATATATGCAAACTAACACCTACAAGGCAGCTCAGAATATTCGACAAACCTATTGACCTTTTTTATCCTATCTGCTAATATAAGTATGTAGGATCTTTCCGGAAAGAATACTTGCGTAAGTTAAAGGATAAACTAATTTACAAATAAAAACTCATATAATGCTGATAATAAGGTTTGGCAGTATCTACCGAATGACCGTAAATCATTCTACTATGGGTGAAAGTGTACCTAGGGTTCCGTTCTTTTTAATTGAAGAAGCTGGTCCAAGCGGTACAGGCATTATTTAAATGCTACACCGATGGGAAAAAAGCCCGGGCGGATAGGTTTCACTAATATGTGACATCTATCCGTCCGGTTTTGTTTTTTATTAATAATCTATTATAAATCAAGGAGGCTTATATCAATGAGTCAAAATAATGCATCGAGGCTAGACAGGTATTTTAAGCTAACTGAAAACAAAACTGATGTAAAGACTGAGGTGATTGCGGGAACTACAACCTTTATAACAATGGCATATATATTATTTGTAAATCCCGATATGCTATCAATTGCCGGTATGGATTTCAATGCGGTTTTTTTAGCGACTTGTATTTCAGCGGCAATAGGCACATTAATAATGGGTTTTTATGCTAACATCCCCTTTGCCCAAGCTCCGGGTATGGGCTTGAATGCTTTTTTCACCTTTGGGGTAGTGGGCCACCTAGGTTATACATGGGAGCAGGCACTAGGCATAGTCTTTCTTTCGGGAATCTTATTTATAATCTTAACTATCACGGGTCTTAGGACCGCTATTGTAAAAGCAATCCCTGACTCACTAAAAAATGCCATTGGTGGTGGTATTGGATTATTTATTGCATTAATAGGTTTTATAAATGCTGGGATAGTCATAGGGGATGAGGCAACTCTAGTGGCCATGGGAAGTTTCCAGGATCCCAAGGTAATGTTAGCGGTTATAGGCCTGATAATCACAAGTGTTTTAATGATAAAAGGAGTTAAGGGGTCTATATTAATAGGTATCATTGCCACAATGCTCATTGGTATACCCATGGGTGTGACAGATACTTCCCTAGCGATGGACTTTTCCTTTGATATTAGTCCTACTTTATTTAAAATGGATTTGGCCAGCTTATTTAGTAGTGAAGGGGTTGGTTTGCTAGGTACTATAGTAAGCGTTGTCACTGTGATTATCTCCTTTGCATTGGTAGATATGTTTGATACTATAGGAACATTAATCGGGACGGCTACAAGGGCGGGAATGTTAGATGAAGAGGGTAATTTACCTAATCTGGACAAGGCCTTATTATCTGATGCGGTAGCCACTGCCATAGGAGCATTATTGGGTACCTCCACAGTAACTACCTATGTAGAATCGGCTTCAGGGGTTGCTGAAGGTGGTAAGACTGGCTTAACGGCTGTGACAACGGGACTTCTATTTGTAGTTTCAATATTTGCAGCTCCCTTTGCCCTAATGGTTCCTAGTCAAGCAACAGCTCCTGCCTTAATTATTGTAGGGGTCTTGATGATGGGGACAGTAAGTAAAATTAATTTTGATGATTTTACAGAGGCACTAGCAGCTTTTTTCACCATTGCCCTTATGCCCTTTACCTATAGCATAGCCAATGGTATTGCTGGAGGATTAATTTTTTACATGCTTGCAAAGCTAAGCACCGGTAAGGGTAAGGAAGTGCACCCAACGGTTTATATACTAGTTATATTATTTATTTTGAAATTTACTGTATTACCGCACTAGATGTAAACAGCTAAGGATCCTTAGCTGTTTTTTAAACATTTTAAATTTTAGAAATGATTTTTTAGGATATTATACATAATAGGGATCTATCTAGATAGTCTGCAAAAATCCTACAAGGAGGAGAAATAATAATGGGAAAAGCAATAGTAAGTATTATCATGGGTAGTGATTCAGACTTACCTATAATGCAGGAAGCAGTCAAAATATTGGGAGAGTTAGGTATACCCCATGAATATACCATTATATCCGCCCATCGAACACCCGAAAAGATTTTTGAATTTGCCAGTGGGCTAGGGGATAGGGGAATAGAAATTGTTATAGCGGGAGCTGGTGGCGCTGCACATCTTGCAGGGGTTACGGCTGCTTTAACCCTGCTCCCTGTTATTGGGGTACCAATAGAGAGCAAGAGCCTGGGGGGTGTAGATTCCCTATATTCCACGGTACAAATGCCCTCGGGTATCCCCGTGGCCACTGTAGCTATAAATGGAGCTAAAAATGCGGGTCTCCTGGCTGGCCAGATTCTAGCATTGAAGGATGAAAAGGTCAGAAAAAGACTTGAAGATTATAGAAAGAATCTAAAGAAAGAGGTGGAAGGCAAGGCCTCAAAACTTCAATCTCTAGGTTATAAATCTTATTTATCCAATATGAAATAATACTAGCCCAAAGCTATGGGGAACTTCAAGAAGGAGGAGAAAAAATGGATGAGAGGTACAAACTTGTTGGTTTATCACAGGACGAATATCAAAAAATTCTACAAATATTAGGGAGGGAACCTAATGATTTGGAGTTGAATTTATATGGGGCTATGTGGTCGGAACATTGTAGTTACAAACATTCTAGAACTTTATTTAAACATTTTCCTACATCTAATGAAAGGGTCTTGCAGGGACCGGGGGAAAATGCGGGAATTGTTGATATAGGTGATAATTTAGCCATAGCAATGAAAATTGAAAGTCATAACTCTCCTTCAGCTGTAGAACCCTTTGATGGGGCAGCTACAGGGGTTGGGGGAATTATCCGAGATATCTTTGCCATGGGGGCAAGGCCAATTGGCCTGTTAAATTCCTTACGCTTTGGCGATATAGAAAATAGGGAAGGGGTAAGGGACTTATTAAGGGGCGTTGTGGATGGAATAGCCTATTACGGTGATGGGATGGAATTGCCCACAGTTGGAGGGGAAATCTATTTTAATAGTGCCTATAATGGCAACCCTCTAGTAAATGCCATGTGTGTTGGTTTGATTGAACATGATAAAATATATAGGGCAAATGCTAAAGGATTAGGGAATCCGGTTATATATATTGGGGCACCTACGGGCAGGGATGGAGTAGGTGGGGCTAGTTTCTCGTCTATGGAATTAACTGAGGAGGCGGAAAAACGGTCGTCTTCAGTGCCTAAGGGATACCCACAACTAGAGAAAAGGGTTATGGAGGCATGCCTAGAGTTACTAGAAACAGGCTATATAGTTGGCCTGCAAGATTTGGGGGCTGCCGGCCTAATCTCTGCTTCCTGTGAAACAGCTAGTTCTGGCGAAGGGGGAATGCTTATAGATGTATTAAAGGTACCCCGTAGTGAAGAAAAGATGACAGCTACTGAAATTATGCTCTCTGAAACCCAAGAGAGGATGTTGCTAATAGTTGAAAAAGGTAGGGAGAACCAGGTTGACCAAATAGTTAAAAAGTGGGGCTTGGAATCCTTTGTTATAGGTAGGGTGACAGATGATGGGCTTTTAAGAATTGTGGAGGGTGAAAAAACAGTCGGCCAAATACCCGCCAGCAGCCTAGATTCTGATGGGGCACCAAAATATTATAAGGATTATATTGAGCCAGAATATCTCAAAGATTTAAGAAAACTTGACTATAATAGTTTGAAAGAGCCTGAGGATTATAATAAGACTATGTTAGAAATGTTAAAGTCTCCCAATATTGCTAGCAAGGAATGGGCCTATAAGCAATATAATCAAAGCCATGGGGGGAATACATTTATAAGGCCAGGCTCTAATGCTGGTGTCCTAAGGATAGAGGGAAGTAAAAAGGGTCTTGCCTTAACTACTGATTGCAATAGTAGATATTGCTATCTAAACCCAAGGGAAGGAAGTAAAATAGCAGTGGCAGAGGCAGCTAGAAATATTGTTTGCTGTGGGGCTAAACCCCTGGCCATTACTGATGGTTTGAATTTTGCCAGCCCTGAGAGGCCTGAAAGCTTCTGGCAACTTAGGGAAAGTGTTCTAGGTATTAGTGAGGCATGTAGGGAATTAGATACTCCAGTTATTAGTGGAAATGTAAGCCTATACAATGAAACAGAGGACCATGCCATCTATCCTACCCCTATTATTGGAATGGTTGGGGTCTTGGAGGATGTGGAAAAGGCTTGTACAATGAATTTTAAGGAAGAAGGGGATGCAATCCTCCTGCTAGGTAATATGACCAAGGAAGTTGGGGGTAGCGAGTATCTAGCCAGGATACATGGTTTGGAGAAAGGGGATGTACCCTTTATCAACTTTGCCCTGGAAACAAGACTGCAGGCTTTTATCCTAGAGGCAATGGGGGAGGGCCTTATAAGGTCTGCTCAAGACCTAAGTGAAGGCGGCCTGGGAATTGGTCTTGCTAAGTCGGCAATTATTAGCAAACTTGGTGCAAAAATCTCCATTGATGACAATATGAGGGGGGACTTCATATTGTTTTCTGAGGGCCAATCCAGATTTTTAATAACTGTTAAGGAAGAGGACTTAGAAAGCTTTAAGGATAAGATGGAAGTTGCAGATATACCTTATAGGGTGTTAGGTCAAGTAAGGGCTGATAAGTTAAAGATAGATATTAATGGTTCAAGGACTATAGAATTATCCTGCAATGAAATGGAGGAAGGTTGGAGAGGGGCATTAGAATGTATAATGGAATAAATCCTAATAAGCTTAAGGAAGAATGTGGGGTACTTGGGATTTATACAAGGAATAATGAGGAGACTGCTAGGCTATTATACTATGGCTTATATGCCCTCCAACATAGGGGCCAGGAAAGTGCTGGGATAGCAGTTAATAATGGACTAAGGAGTAATTATCACAAGGGGATGGGCCTAGTTCCCGATGTCTTTGGAGAGGATATTTTATCGAAATTGGAGGGACATATGGGTGTGGGTCATGTGAGATATTCCTCAGCCGGTGAAAGTCATGTAGAAAATGCTCAACCTCTAGTGGCTCGATATAGGAGGGGGAGTATATCCATTGCCCATAACGGGAACCTGACTAATGCAAAAATAATCAAGGAAAAATTAGAGGATGATGGGATAGTATTTCAAACCTCTACAGATAGTGAAGTTATTATGAATCTAATAGCCCGCTACAATAGTGGAGGAGATGGTATAGTAAAGGCCATAGAAAGAAGTATGGACTTGATTAGGGGGGCCTATGGCCTAGTGATTATGACTGAGGAAGAACTAATAGGTATAAGGGACCCCTTTGCTTTTAGACCTTTATGCCTGGGAGAAATGGAAGATGGCAGCCATGTTATATCCTCAGAGAGCTGTGCCTTGGATATTATGGGAGCTAGATTAATAAGGGACATCCAGCCTGGTGAAATTGTGATTATAAACAAGGATGGGATTCATTCAAAATATTATGAGATTAAGGAAGAAAGGGCCTCGTGTATTTTTGAATATGTTTACTTTGCAAGGCCAGACAGTATAGTTGATGGGGTTAGTATTTATGCTGCAAGGAAAAATGCGGGTCAAATATTAGCTAGGGAACATCCAGCGGAGGCAGATATGGTGGTGTCTGTTCCTGACTCATCGGTGCCTGCGGCCATTGGCTACAGTGAGGCTTCTGCTATTCCCTTTGGGGAAGGTTTAATTAAAAATAGGTATATTGGCAGAACCTTCATTCAACCTACTCAAAGGGGCAGGGAATTAGCTGTTAGGTTAAAATTAAACCCTCTTAAGGAGACAATAGAGGGCAAAAGGATTGTCCTAATAGATGACTCTATTATAAGGGGTACTACCATAAGTCAACTAGTTGCCAGATTAAAAAAGGAAGGGGCAAAGGAAGTACATGTTAGGATTAGCTCCCCACCGGTGGCCCATAGTTGCTATTTTGGAATCCATACTCCTAATAGGAATAAATTAATAGGGGCAGTGAAAACAGTTAAACAGATTAGAAATATGGTCAAAGCTGACAGTTTGGGCTATATTAGTATGGAGGGTTTGATTGAAGCTACCACATTGGCCAAGGAGCATTTTTGCACTGCCTGTTTTAGTGGTAATTACCCAATAGAGGTAGCCAGGTCGGGAGATAAAAAGGTTTTTGAGAGATTATCTGGGGGTGAATAGTATGGAAAATATGACATATAAAAAGGCAGGAGTAGATGTGGAAGAGGGGCAGAGGGCGGTCCAGGCAATGAAGGGATATGTAAAGGATACCTTCAATCCACAGGTAATACAGGATATAGGAGGATTTGCGGGCTTATTTAAGCTAGAACTCAAGGACATAAGGGAGCCAATCCTGGTGTCGGGGACTGATGGGGTTGGAACCAAGCTCAAGATTGCATTTCTCTTAGATAAACACGATACTATAGGTCAGGATTGTGTAGCAATGTGCGTGAATGATATTTTATGCCAGGGGGCCCAGCCCTTGTTTTTCCTAGACTATATAGCTACAGGAAAATTAAAGGCAGACAAGGTTGCCGAGATAGTAAAGGGAGTTGCCGAGGGCTGTAAAAAGGCAGCTTGTCCTTTGATTGGGGGAGAGACAGCCGAGATGCCTGGTTTTTATCAGGATGAGGAGTACGATATGGCAGGATTTGCCGTAGGAATTGTAGATAGGACAAAGATGATAGATGGAAGGGATATCCAGGAGGGGGATGCCATTATAGGGCTTGCTTCAAGCGGAATTCATAGCAATGGTTTTTCCTTGGTAAGGAAAATTTTCTTGGATAATCCTAAATTTGATCTCAATAATAAGCCAGAGGGATTTTCAAAAACCCTGGGAGAAACCTTAATTGAACCAACAAAAATCTATGTAAAGCCTGTTTTACAGCTTCTAGACAAGCTAGATGTTAAGGGGATTATCCATGTTACTGGAGGGGGTTTTTATGAAAATATACCAAGGGTTCTTCCAGAGGGAACTAAGGCCCATATTAACTTAGGCAGTTGGGAAATAGCTCCTATTTTTAAGTTAATCCAAGAAGAGGGGAAGATAAAAGAAGAGGAAATGTTTAAGACCTTTAATATGGGGATAGGCATGATTTTGATAGTAGGAGACCAGGATAAGGCCAGGGCAAAAGAAATTCTAAGGCAGGCTGGTGAAGAGGCCTATCTTATTGGACAAATCCACAAGGGAGATAAACAGGTGGTATTATGTCAGGAATAAGAATAGCAGTCTTAATATCAGGAGGAGGTAGCAACCTTCAGGCACTAATTGATGAGATAGCTAGGGGCAATATTTGTGGACAAATAGATATAGTTATTTCCAATAGGGCAGAGGCCTATGGGTTAGAGAGGGCCTCAAGGCATGGAATAGAAAATAAAAGTATGTTGGCAAGGGATTACGGGACAGCCAAAGAACGGGATTTAGCCCTGCTGGCCCTTCTTAAGGAAAGAAAAATAGACCTAGTGGTTTTGGCTGGCTATTTGGCAATCCTACCAGATATAATAATAGAAGAATTTAGAAACAAGATTATAAATATTCACCCCTCCTTGATCCCCAGTTTTGCCGGTGATGGATTCTATGGGGAAAGGGTACATAGGGCGGCCTTGGAAAGAGGAGTGAAACTTAGTGGGGCCACAGTTCATTTTGTCGACGAGGTTACAGATGGCGGGCCGATTATTTTGCAGAGGGCGGTAAATGTAGATTTTCATGATGATGTTGAGAGCCTACAGAAAAAGATTTTAAATATAGAACATGAAATCTTACCCCTGGCAGTAAGGCTATTTGCAGAGGGAAGGGTGGAAGTGATAGGTAATAGGGTCAAAATTTATGAAAAAGAAGTAAAATGAGGTGAATAGATTGATAAAACGTGCATTAATTAGTGTTTCTAATAAAGAGGGTATTGGCCAGTTAGCCAAGGAATTAGAAGGGCTTGGAATTGAAATTTTGTCCACTGGTGGTACAGGCGACCTGTTAAAGGAATCTGGGGTTAATGCCAAGGATATATCTGAGTTAACGGGTTTTCCAGAATGTCTAGATGGAAGGGTCAAGACTTTGCATCCGGCGGTACATAGTGGGATTTTAGCCATTAGGGACAATAAGGACCACCAAAAGACCCTAGAAGAATTAGGGATTGGGACCATTGACCTGCTGGTTATAAACCTTTATCCTTTTAAGGAAACCATCCTTAGGGAAGATGTTACAGAGGCAGAGGCAATTGAAAACATAGACATAGGTGGGCCTACTATGCTAAGGGCAGCTGCTAAAAACCATAGATTTGTAACTGTGATTACGGACCCAGCGGATTATGATAGGGTATTAAAGGAAATAAAAGAAAAGGGAAATACTTCACTAGAGACCCGAAGGGATCTAGCCTTAAAGGTTTTTCAGCATACCAGTCACTATGACAGCTTAATTGCTGACTATTTAAATAAGGGTAGGTATGACTATGGGGACACACTAACCCTTACATATGAGAAGGTGCAGGATTTAAGGTATGGAGAAAATCCCCATCAGAAAGCAAGTTTTTATAGGGAAATAGGTAGGAGGGCTGGCAGTCTGGTGGAAGGAATCCAGTTACAGGGCAAGGAATTATCCTTCAATAATATCAACGATACCAATGGGGCCTTGGAATTATTAAAGGAATTTGAGGAAACAACCGTAGTGGCAGTAAAACATACCAACCCCTGTGGGGTGGCTTGCGGAGACAATGTCTATCAGGCCTATTGCAAGGCCTTTGAGGCAGACCCCCTATCAATTTTTGGTGGGATTATAGCTAGTAATGAAAGCATAGATGCTAGGACAGCGGAGAAAATGGCGGAGATATTTTTAGAGCTGATTGTAGCGCCGGACTTTAGCCAGGAGGCTTTAGATATCTTATCTAGGAAGAAAAATCTTAGGCTGATAAAGTTACCAGAAATCTCAAAGAGGACCAAGGGGGCCTTGGATATTAAAAAAGTTGCTGGTGGCCTCTTAATACAAGAAACTAATAATGAATTATTGGATAAGCAGGACCTAGTCACAGATAAAAAACCAAGCCAGGGGGAGATGGAGGACTTACTTTTTGCATATAAGGTTGTAAAACATGTAAAGTCCAATGGTATAGTCCTAGCCAAAGATAAGCAAACCTTGGCTGTCGGTCCTGGACAAACTAGTAGGATTTGGGCCCTAGAAAATGCTATAAGAAATACAAAACATGATTTAAAGGGTAGCGTTCTGGCTTCAGATGCCTTTTTCCCCTTTAGTGATTGCGTAGAGGAGGCGGCCAAGGCAGGGGTTACGGCTATTATACAGCCCGGAGGCTCTATTAAAGACCAGGATTCTATTGAGGCCTGCAATGAAAAGGGAATCGCCATGGTATTTACAGGGATGAGGCATTTTAAACATTAAAATATGAGTATTTTAAATAGGATTTATCGTAGCTAATGGGAAAGAGGTGGACAAATGAAAGTATTGGTGGTTGGTAGCGGTGGACGGGAACATACCCTTGTGTGGAAACTGGCTCAAAGCCCCTTGGTAAAAAAGATATATTGTGCCCCCGGCAATGCTGGGATAGGGGAAATAGCCGAAAACATAGAAATTTCTCCCGAAAACATAGGTGGTCTTGTGGAATTTTCCCGGGAAATGTCGGTTGATTTGACAATTGTGGGTCCGGAGGCACCCCTAGTGGGAGGGATTGTGGACGAATTTCGGAAGGCGGGCCTAGATATTATAGGGCCCAATAAATTGGGAGCCCAGTTAGAGGGGAGCAAAAGCTTTTCTAAAAATTTCATGATAAAGTATGACATTCCAACGGCCGCCTTTGATGAAGTTTTTTCCTATGAGGAAGGAATCAAGGCCCTAGATAAATATAGTTATCCTCTGGTGGTAAAGGCTGATGGGCTTGCAGCTGGCAAGGGGGTAATAATTTGCCAGACTAGGGAGGAAGCGGACAGGGCTTTAAAAGAAATTATGGTGGATAAGATTTTTGGAGAATCTGGCAACAAGGCAGTGATTGAGGAGTTTTTGGTAGGGATAGAAACTTCTATACTTTGTTTTGTTGATAATAAATCTATAATTCCCATGGTAAGTAGCCAGGACCACAAAAGAATTTATGATGGTGACAAGGGGCCCAATACCGGAGGAATGGGGACCTATTCCCCCAACTATGTTTACACTAAAGAGGTAGAAAGGATTGTAGAAAAAGAAATTCTACAAGCAACCTTAACTGGTATCCAAAAAGAGAAAATGGATTATAGGGGGATTATTTTTATAGGTTTGATGATTACCCAGGAGGGACCCAAAGTTTTAGAGTACAATGTAAGGTTTGGAGACCCGGAGACCCAGGTAGTAATCCCCAGGTTAAAAACAGATTTAGTTGAGATTTTTAACGGCATGCTAGAGGAAGAATTATCTAATATAGAAATAGAATGGGATGATAGGTCTGTAGTATGTGTTATGTTGGCTTCGGAGGGATATCCCGGAAGCTATAAAAAGGGTGAGCCTATCAGGGGCTTGGACAAGATAGGAGATGACACCATAGTATTCCATGGGGGAACTAAAAGGAAGGACGGGCAATTACTTACCAACGGAGGTAGGGTGCTGGGTGTGACCTCTTGGGCAGATGACATAGAAGAGGCTAGGAAAAAGGCCTATGAAAATGTAGAAAAAATTAGTTTTAAGGGGAAAAATTTTAGGAAAGATATAGCAGTGAGATGATTTTCATCTCACTGCTTTTTTTGTATTTATAAGTAGTTTAGTAGCCTAAATCTTTATTTACAATAATAACATGCATCCTATCTTTGTCAGCCTGCCTTCGTATTAATGTATAAAGATTGCAAATTCTAGTATCTTCTTGGCAGTCCATACAATAACCTGCCTCTGTGCAGGGATTATCGAGATTGAGTCTTTTATTGTTGGCAGGGGCAGCATTTTCTTCAACTCTTAAGATAGCCTGGTCAATGTCTAAAACTAATTTATTAACTCCTACCACAATAATTACCTTGTCTGGACCATAGAGCATGGCAGCAACCCTATTGCCAGTACCATCAACACTGTAGATTTCACCATCTTCAGTAATGGCATTAGCACTGGTGACCAGAGCATCCGCAAGGAAACCTTGCCTAAAAACTTCTCTCATCTCCGAGGGGGTTATGCCTTCCCTGTACCTATCTAGGAGTTGATAATCACCCTGTCTGAGGAAATCAATCGCACCAATTTCAAATAGTGTCATGGATCCACCAATACCTACTGTACCACCCTGGGGGATAAGCTCCTTGATTTTTTCAAGGGCTGCTTTTTCATCTTCTACCCTGTAGGCCGAGATATTGTTATCTTCTAAGTTTTCCATTGTTCGTTCTATTCTGGCGTCAACTACAAACTTAATATTTTTATCCATACTTATTCCCTCCTCTTTTTTCCTATTATAACACAATATCTATATTTGTTTAAAGGCTTTATTATGACAGAAAGTGGGTAGAGATAATATAGGGAAATGGTATTTTTATTTTAGGACCAAGATATAGGACAATTGACGGTGTTGTAATAATGTGGCGGGTATGGTAATATTTTATTCAAATAGTGGAAGGATTATTAATTCTGCCACGAGGAATCTAACCCTTATTCTTGATACAAATTATATATAGGGATTAATGATAAGATACAGGGAGGATAAAATCATGAAGAAATCAAAAAATAATATCAGCATAACCCGGAGTATTTTAGCCATTGTTATAATAGCTACCCTCTTTTTGGCTGCAATTGGTGGAATAGGATATTTCCAAGCTGGTAATATAAATAATAATATTTCACAAATGCATAAAGAGGTGGTCCAAAGGTCCCAGTTGGTTACAGAATTCACCCATAAATTTATGGATATAAGGGTGGAGGTTCTAAGGGTTATGGATTTAGGGGCAGTCCCAAGTATATTTAATAATATAGATGAACTGGACAAGGAGTTGCGGGCCCTAATGGAGGATTACGCCATGGACTTAGATGAAGAATCCATGAACTATACTATTTTACAAACAGCTCTTAATAACTATAATCAATTTATGGAGACCTGGGCCAAGGCAAAAACTCAGTTAACAACCCATGAAGACCCTTCAGATGAAGTCAAACTAGACTTGGAAGTAAGGGCCAATGGGATACAAAATAATTTTAGGTTCATAATAGATGAAAATGAAAAAATGGCCGAGGAATTATATTATGAAAGTATAAATATCTATGAGAAGGGTACAGGAGCATTAATTATTTCTGCTATTGTAGCTTTAATTGTACTCTTGGGTATATCATTTATTATAATAGGAGTTGTAAAGAGGTCCATTGGCCAGATGGATACAATTTTTGAATCCATAGCAAGAGGTGATTTTACAATTGCCATAGATACTGACCAAAGAAATGAATTTGGATTGATGAAAAAATCCCTACATACAACATTGCAGCAGGTTTCTAATATGATAGATAATGTCAAGATAAGCATTAATGATACTGATGATAGTGCTAGCTCCTTGGCCAGCATATGTGAACAAATGACGGCAGCCTCCCAGGAAGTAGCATCAGCAATACAGGAAATAGCCAAGGGATCCAACAAGCAAGTTGTTGATTTGGATAGGATGGTTAATATTATAAACAATTTCAGTAGGGAATTGGAGGAGGCAGTATTAGAAATACAGGATATCTATGAAAGCACACAGAGGACAGATGTATTGGTATCTGAGGGGAATAGTAAATTACAGGAGTTAATTAATTCCACTAGAATTATAGGGGAGTCCTTTAACGAGGTAAGTGAGCATGTTACTATCTTAGGGAAGGAATTGCAACAAATTGAAGAAATTACAAATGCCATAAATAGCATCTCCGAACAAACCAACCTATTGGCATTAAATGCTGCTATTGAGGCCGCCAGGGCCGGTGAAGCCGGTAGGGGCTTTGCTGTTGTGGCGGAGGAAATAAGAAAACTTGCAGAACAATCTAGGGATTCTTCAGAACATATAGAGGAGTTAATATCAAAGATAAGCCGGGATAGTACAGAAATTATAGATATCACAGGTAGAGGGGTGGAGGATTTAAGGGGACAGGAGGAAGTTGTAAACAATACTATTGAGTCCTTTAAGGAGATATTAGGGGATATTGGTGATATCATACCCAAAATCGAAAGTGCCAATAAGTCTGTTGAAATCGCAAATGAAAGTAAGAAGGAAATTATCCTGGGTATAGATGCTATTTCCCTAGTGGCAGAGGATAATTCTGCCATTACTCAAGAAATAGCGGCATCCTCTGAGGAGATGAGTGCATCATCAGAGGAGGTAGCATCAACAGCAGAGACATTGAATAATATGACCCATCAAATGAGGGGAGAGGTAGAAAGATTTAGGGTATAATAATGAAAACAATTAATCCTCCAACTATGTTTCAAAATAGTTGGAGGATTGTTTTTTTTATAATTTTAGAAGGCTGGTACAATAGCCCCCTCATAGGTGTCCTCAATAAACTCCTTGACCTGTGGTGAATTTAATATAGAAACTAAGGATTTAATTTCTTCTCTTTCTAGCTTTTCTGGAAGTACGGTCAAAATATTGGCATAGGGAGAATTGGCATCCTCAATGACTAGGGCATCCCTTACAGGGTTTAAGCCAGCCTCCAAGGCATAATTTGTATTTATAATTGAAGCATCTACATCCTCCAAGGACCTTGGTAGCTGAGGGGCTTCTAAGGGATAAAATTCAATATTTGACGGGTTTGATAGGATGTCATTTTCTGTTGCTGTTAGGGGGGCATCTTCCCCTAACTCTATTAAACCGTGGTATTCAAGGAGTAATAAGGCCCTTCCCTCATTAGTTGGATCGTTGGGAAGGGAAATTTTAGCCCCATCCTGTAAATCTTCTATGGACTCTATATTTTTGGAATATAAGCCTAAGGGTTCCACATGGACCTTGGCGGCTGAAACTAGTTGTAGATTATTGTTTTCAGCAAAGCTATCCATGTAAGGCGCATGCTGGAAGAAGTTAGCATCAATATCCCCATCGGCAAGGGCTAAATTAGGTGTATTATAGTCCGTAAATTCAATTATCTCTAGCTCTATACCTTCTTCTAGTAGTAGGGGCTTTATAAATTCTAATATTTCAGCATGGGGGACTGGTGTTGCCCCGACCTTCAATAGTTGCAGGGCTACCTCATCGGTTTCACCTTCCACATCCCCAGTGGGAATATCCGACCCCCCGCAAGCAACTAATAGGCTTACCACTAATAAACCTATAATTAATAATAAACTTTTCTTTTTCATTATTACTACCTCCTATCAATTTTTTTGGCAAGTAAATTGCCCAATATTTGTATGATTTGCACCATGATGATTAATAAGACTACGGTTTGCATCATGATAGTTTTATTAAAACGATGAAAACCGTAACGTATAGCTAAATCTCCCAAACCACCTCCCCCAACGGCCCCTGCCATGGCAGAATAACCGATAACATTTATAATTGTAATGGTAATGCCCAATATTATAGGGGGCATACTCTCAGCTAATAAAACCTTGAAAATAATTTGTAGATTGTTGGCCCCCATAGCTTGGGATGCTTCAATAAGTCCCCAATCCACCTCTAGCAAGGCATTCTCAATAATTCGGGCAAAGAATGGTATGGTGGCAATAGTTAAGGGTATTATGGCTGCACTAGTACCAATGGAGGTACCCACAATACTACGAGTAAAGGGTATTAAAGATATCATAAGGATAATAAAAGGGAAGGACCGGCCCATGTTGACAATATAGGATAAAATATTATGTGAAATTTTATTTTCCCAGATATGGCCCTCCTTGCTAATTACCAATAAAATACCAATGGGTGCTCCAATAATAATGGCTAAAAAAGTTGCCATAGAAACCATATATACGGTTTCTTGTATTGAGGCTAGTAACAGACTAAATGTTTTTGCCATTTATAATCCACCTGCCTTCGTGCCCCGAAAGGAATTTAAAGAAATAGCCTTGGATTTTTCCTTTCCTTCTTTACCTAGTAGTAGTTGGGTATAGGGTTGATTTGCTTTATTAAAAACCCTTTTAACTGGGCCCTCTTCTATAATCTTGCCATCCTTTAAAACTCCCACCCTATCGCAAATATGCTCTATGACCTGGATTTCATGGGTAATTAATACAATGGTAATACCTAACTTGTTATTAATTTCCCTTAAAAGATTTAAAATATTTCTACTGGTAATGGGGTCTAGGGCTGAAGTCGCCTCATCACTTAATAATATTTTTGGATTAGTTGCCAATGCCCTAGCTATGGCTACCCTCTGTCTTTGCCCCCCACTCAATTGGGAGGGGTAGTATTTCCTCCTGTCTTCTAGTCCAACTAGGTGCAATAATTCATCTACCCTTTGATTTATTTGATCCTTGGGTGTTTTATGAATTTCAAGGGGAAAGGCAATGTTTTTTTCCACCGTCCTACTGGTAAGTAAATTATAACTTTGGAAGATCATTCCCATATTTTTTCGAGATTGACGGAGGGAGCGGGCGGGTAATTCCGTTAAAAGGATCCCATCCACCCATACCTCCCCAGTAGTGGGGGGTTCCAATAAATTAATGCAACGAATTAATGTGGACTTGCCAGCACCACTAAGACCCATAACTCCATATATTTCACCCTCTTCTATTCTAAGGTCTACATTATTAAGGGCCATTACATTGCCCTCCCTTGATTCATATAATTTACTAAGGTTTTTTAACTCAATCATTATTACCCCTCCTTGATTTTTAACTATAGGCAAAGAAAAAAATCCTCAAGATGAAAGGGTTTATTAAAATCAAGCCCCCTCATCTTCCAACATCAAAGCAAGATGTTGCTGGAATTAGCACCTCCGATAATAAATCGTGGTTGCCGGGTTTCATTGGGCCAGTCCCTCCACCTCTCTTGATAAGAGTAATTAATATAAAATTTTCAAATAAAAAAACCTCTTTATAAGGAAAGAGGCATTATTATCAATGATTCCTCCCTTATCTGCCAACATCAAAGCAAGATGTTGCTGGAATTAGCACCTTCGATAATAAATCGTGGTTGCCGGGTTTCATTGGGCCAGTCCCTCCACCTCTCTTGATAAGAGTTTTAGTATGGATTTTTTATTCTATTAAGTATTATATTCATAATGGGATGGATTGTCAATATGATTTAGAAAAATAATTAATTTCTTTTGAAGGTTTAACACTTTAAAATGATATAGTATAATAAGGGAAAGGATATAGGGAGTGGCTTTATTTGAGACTGATAATATACATTGGGGTGATATAATGTCTTATCAATCAAAAATTCAAGATGAGTTTATTGACGAGTTGTTTAGGGCTGTCCTAGAGTTACAGACCATGGAAGAGTGCTATAGGTTTTTTGAGGATATATGCACTATTCGGGAAATACAATCAATATCGCAGAGATTACAAGTAGCTAAATTATTAAAAGAGGGTCGTACCTATAATGAGATAGAAAAGATGACTGGTGCAAGTACTGCTACAATCAGCAGGGTTAATAGGTGTGTTCACTACGGAGCAGAGGGTTATAAACTTATTTTAAAAAGATTGGGAGTAGATGATCAGAAGTAGGGATAGGGATTTATAAAGGGAGATAGGCCTGGTATAGGGCTTATCTTCTTTTAATTTACATAGGTAGCAAATTTTCAATAATCACATAATATATATTAAGACTAGGAATAGTTTTAATATGGGCAAAAAAGGAGGTATTTATAGATGAGTGATGTAACTAAAAATGTAGGTTTTGGTGGCATGTTTGGAGGGCAAAGCAGCCTGCTATTTTTCTTCCTATTACTGGTCATCATCTTCTGTAATTGTGGAGTATTTAGGGATGCCGGTGATAGCTTACTATTCTTCTTCCTACTACTAGTCTTGTTATTTGGTGGAAGATACTTCTGGAGCTGCTAGCCTTAAGGGAAGTAGATTAGGGGGGTAGATTATCTACCTCCTTTTTCTTGCCCAGGCCATTAAATAAAAGGAGAGTTTTTGTAAAATCCTTCTGGGTATAATATACTATGTTCCTAAAGACTAATTATAATAGGAATAGAATTTTTTTGGAAGGTGGATTATATGAAACTTATTCTAGATGTTCATTGTCACACGCTTGCAAGTGGACACGCTTATAGCACTATTGAGGAAATGGCAAGCCAGGCTAAAAAAATTGACTTTGAATTAATAGCCATTACTGAGCATGGTCCTAAGATGCCTGGGGGACCGGAATTAATATACTTTAGGAATCTAAGGGTTGTCCCAGAAAAAATTCATGGGGTGGAAGTATTGGTGGGGGCAGAGGTAAATATTATGGATTATGATGGTGGTTTAGATATGCCGGAGGAGGTCTTAAAGGATTTAGATGTGGTGATTGCTAGCCTGCACCAACCCTGCGTTAAACCTGGCAGTGTAGAGGATAATACCAATGCCCTTATTAATGTGATGAAGCTTCCCTATATACATATCCTAGGGCACACGGGAAACCCCTCCTACCCCATAGATATTAACAGACTGACAAGGGCTGCCAAGGAGTACAATGTCCTAATAGAGATTAATAATAGTTCTTTGGCCCCCGGTTCCTTTAGGGTTGGTAGTTGGGAAAACTGTTATAATATACTAAAGGCTTGCAGAGATGAAGGTGTAAGGGTTGTAGTTGGTAGTGATGCCCATATTTCAAAGGATCTTGGTAATTTTTCTTCAGCCTTAAAATTAATTGAGGACTTACAAGTAACTGAGGAACTAATCATGAATACCTGTCCTATAAAATTTAAAAATTTTTTAAAGGAAAAGGCTTAGGATTAGCTGGTTTTTATATATATGTTTTACCAATCCTTTCCCTATATTGGATTGGATTTTACTATTGGAATTCAAAGGTTTATACCCGTATAATTAGGTTGAATACTTATACGGGAGTTGATATTATGGAAAAAACAAGGCAGGAAATTGTGGGTTTTGTCAGGAAGGAGGCAGAGGGCTATTTCCATAGGGGGGAATTTTTCTGCTCTGAGGCAGTAATACATACTATAAATAGGCTGATGGGCTTTCCATTACCCCAGGAAATTAGCAAATTGGCCTCGGCTTTTCCCATAGGGTTAGGAAAGTCTGGATGTCTTTGTGGGGCAGTTAGTGGTGGGGCCATGGCATTGGGCTTGGCCTATGGTAGGAATCATGGCCAGGCAATGAGGGATGAAATTTTTCCAATTACGGCCAAATTGCATGACTTTATAAGGGAAAAATATAAAAGCACCTGCTGCCGTGTCCTCGTAAGGAATTATGAATTTGATAGCCCTGAGAGAAAGGCACACTGTGTGCAAATAACTGGTGAGGTTGCAGCCTGGGTAGCAGGGGAATTATTAAAGGATCCAGAAATCTATAGTAAAATTAAGATAGGAGCTAAGAAGGCGGGTAGTCTCTATGATTAAGAGAATACCAACACCCATAGCTGGTTTGATGCTAGCCCTAGCGGCCTTAGGCAACCTGATAGCCTCCTATGGTAGTGCCTATAGGTATGTCCTAGGTGGTCTATCCCTGATATTAATGTTACTCCTATGTATTAAGGGTATCTCTATGCCAGAAAAATTAGCAGGGGAATTTAAAAATCCCCTCCTAGCCAGTGTCATGCCCACATTCTCTATGGGACTTATGATTCTGGCAACCTATATTAAGCCCTATTCAGCAACTATGGCTTATGGTTTTTGGTTTTCTGGTCTAGGTCTACATATAATTTTAATATTACTTTTCACTAAAAGGCATATGTTAAACCTTAAGATTAAAAGTGTATACCCAAGTTATTTTATAGTATATGTAGGGATTGTAGTGGCTAGTGTAACGGCCCCTGCCTTTGACATGGTTAAATGGGGTCAAGCAATATTTTACTTTGGCTTTCTTTCCTACTTATTACTATTACCCATAGTCCTCTATAGGGTTTTTATTATTAAAGGACTTGTGGAAGCAAGCATACCAAGCCTGACTATTTTTGCAGCACCGGCTAGCCTATGTTTGGCTGGTTATTTAAACTCCTTTCAAGATAAAAATATGTATATTCTTGGAGTTTTGATCCTGCTCTCACTTGTAATGTTTATTGGAGTTATACTACAAATGCCTAAGATGCTAGGAATAAAATTCTATCCAAGCTATTCAGCCTTTACCTTCCCCTTTGTAATTACTGGGGTAGCCATGAAAGGCCTATATGGCTTCCTTGCAGCAGGGGGGAGACAAATTTCCTACCTCCTATATCTTGTTAAATTTCTAGAATTTTGGTCTCTGGCCATAGTAATATATGTATTTGTAGGATATATAAAAGATATTATTTCAGATAAATTATCATATAGCTCAAGCTCTCCTATTAACTAGGGAGCCTGAGTCTTTTTTATTGCACCTGCATAATCTTACCTATATCCCTCATTAATCTTGCAAACTTCTCAGGTTTTAGTGATTGGCCACCATCGCATAAGGCTAATTCTGGCTGATGGTGGACCTCAATTATTAGACCGTCAGCCCCTGCTGCTATAGATGCCTTGGATAGGGGCTCCACCATAGACCATCTACCAGTTGCATGGCTAGGGTCTATTATTATGGGAAGGTGACTTAATTCCTTAATAACAGGAACGGCACTGATATCCAAGGTATTTCTTGTGTAGGTTTCAAAGGTCCTTATACCCCTTTCGCATAGGATAACATTGGGATTACCATTGGCCATAATGTACTCGGCAGACATTAAAAGTTCTTCGACGGTGGCTGACATACCCCTCTTTAGGAGAATGGGTAGAGAGCTTTTTCCACAACGCTTTAATAGGGGGAAGTTTTGCATATTTCTAGCCCCAATTTGCAAAATATCTGCATATTCCTCCACCACATCAAAGGTGTCTTGGCCCATTACCTCCGTAACTATAGGCATACCTGTGGCTTCCTTGGCCTTTCTCAGGAGCTTTAAACCCTCCTCCTTCATTCCTTGAAAACTATAGGGTGAAGTCCGAGGCTTATAGGCTCCTCCTCTTAGGATTTGAGCCCCATCTTCCTTGACCTTATGGGCAATAGTCATTAGCTGGTCTTCACTTTCTACAGAACAAGGGCCCGCCATTATTACAATGTTTCCACCACCAATTTTAATATCGTCTACCTCTACGATTGTATCTTGGGGATGAAATAGTTTGTTGGCTAACTTAAAGGGATGTTGAACATTTAATAGCTTTTCCACATTTTCATTGGCGGTAATTTGACTAGCATCTACCCTAGTAGTATCCCCTACCAAGCCTAAGATACAGTAGTTTTCCCCCTGGGTCCTATGGACCTCACAACCCAAACTTGTCATTTTCTTTTCTATCTTGACGATATTTTCCTCTGCTACACCTGGTTTAATTACAATAACCATCATAATATCCTCCTCGTTAAAATTTTAGTAATTATGAAATAAAAAAGTGGACTCCTTCTAAGAGTCCACCGTATGAAATAAGAGTTGTATAAAAATTTTCAGGTCATGTTTCTACAAGCCATGAATTTCATATTATATCTTAGAAAGTTTTCCTTAAATTTATTAAATTTCCATGCAAAATAACCGGCGTTAAAATAAAAACCCCAGTAAAAGCCCCAATAAAAACTAAAGGAATGGATATTTAATTGGATATCTTTCATAAGTAAAGCTAACATGAAACTCATCCTTTTTTTAATTAAATTACCGATAGTATAATCCTTATCCAAAACTTTGTCAAGGTATTTCTGAAAAAATTAACAATTTTTCTATTTAAAAGTTTTACTTGACAAATACTTGAAAACATATTAAAATCTATGAAAACAATTAATTAATTAAATTCTAGGATTGGGAAGAGTAAATAAGTTGCGAAAGCACAGGGAGTCGGGAAAAAGTGAGAACCCGATGTAGAGGAACTTATCGAATGGTCCCAGGAGAAGCAGTGGGAAATCATAGGAGAGTATCATGGGCCGTAGGTCTCACGTTATAGAGACAGGATATCGAAATAAGTTCATATATCTATTTCCGTATCCGATTGAGATAGATGATATTTATCATTTAAAATAGGTGGCAACACGGAATATTAACATTTCGTCCTAAGGGATTGGAATGTTTTTTTAATTCTCTTTTTTATTTACTTATTATCATCTAATATGGGTGGCAACGCGGAATTTAGCATTTCGTCCCTAGGGGGATGGAATGCTTTTTTTGTTTTTAATTTTACAAGGGGGGGGATATATATGATTTATCCGGAATATGAGGAATTTGAGTCTTGGGCAGGAGATTACAAAATAGGGGGAGTTTTAAAGGAGATATCTGGGGATACGGAAACTCCTATTACATTATTTAAAAAATTTGAAGATTTTACAAATAGCTTTCTCTTAGAAAGTGTGGAAGGAGGAGAAAGGCGGGGGAGATATACCTATATGGGGAGGAATCCCTTTATGGAAATTAAGGCCTATGGAGACAGGGTCCTAGTTAAGACAAAGGAAAAAACAATTAAAAGAGAAGGGGAGCCCCTAGGGATTTTAAAGGAAATTCTCCACAACTATAATAGCCCTTATACAGGTAGGATGCCTGATTTTACTGGAGGGGCAGTGGGATATATAGCCTATGATGTGGCAGAAAACTATATGGGAATATTCAAAAAAAAGGAAGATGAAGTTGGGAACCCTGACTTGCACTTTATACTTAGCAAGGAACTTATTGTCTATGACCATGTAAAACAAAGGATTATTCTTATAGTAAATAGCCTATTAGAGGGCAATATAAAGGAGGTCTATAAGGGGGCAATAGAAAGACTAAGGGCAATGGAAAATGAAATTAAGAGAAAAGTATATAGGGGACAAAAGTTAGAAAAGCAAGGGGGCCTACCTTTAAATTACAAGGCCAATGAAACTAGGGCAAGTTTTATTGAAAAAGTTAATAGGGCCAAGGAATATATAGTAAAAGGGGAGGTAAATCAGCTGGTTTTATCCCAAAGATTAGAAGTGGATACAGATTTAGATGCCTTCCAAGTATATAGGCAATTAAGGGGGGTTAACCCATCGCCCTACTTATTTTATATAAATTTTGGAGACTATCAGATTGTAGGGTCATCACCGGAGATTATGGTTAAGGTAAAAAATAAGAAGGTCTTCTCATGCCCTATAGCTGGTACTAGGCCTAGGGGAAGAAATTTGGCAGAGGATGAAAAGTTAAAGGAGGAATTACTTGCTGACAAAAAGGAAGTGGCAGAGCATCTGATGCTGGTGGATTTGGCCAGGGAAGATTTAAGGAAAATTTGCAAGGAAGGAAAAATACAGCTAGAGGACTATATGGAGGTCCATAAATACTCCCATGTAATGCATATAGTCACAAATTTTGTGGGAGATTTAAAGGATGGCCATGATATGTTTGATGCTACAATGGCCTGTATGCCAGCGGGGACATTATCAGGGACACCTAAAGTTAGGGCTATGGAGCTTATTGGTGAACTTGAAAATAGTAGGCGGGGTTTTTATGGAGGGGCCGTAGGATATTTTGCCTTTAACGGCAACATGGATACCTGTATTGCTATTAGGAGTATTTTATTTAAGGGAAATAAGGCCTATTTACAGGGGGGAGCCGGTATTGTGGCCGATTCTATAGCTGAGAAGGAGTACTATGAAGTACAAAAAAAGTTTGAGGCCTTAATAGAAACATTGGAAAGGTCGGGAGGAAATAGAAAATTTAGGGAGGTCCTTTAAAAATATTATATAAAAGTGGAGGGGTGAATTTTATGAGGGATGTTATCGAAAGGGTAATTCGGCAAGAAGATTTAAGCAAGGAAGAAATGATGTCAGTAATGGAATTGATTATGTCGGGCAATGTTTCCCCAATGCAGATTAGTGGATTACTGGTTGCTTTGAGGATGAAGGGGGAAAGCGTAGACGAGATAGTGGGGAGTGCAAAGGTTTTAAGGGAAAGGGCCTCAAGGGTAGAGATAAAACAAACCCACACTATTGATACCTGTGGTACCGGAGGGGATGGGGCTAATACCTTCAATGTATCTACGGCGGTCTCCTTCGTGGCTGCTGCGGCAGGTGTTACTGTAGTCAAGCATGGGAACAGGTCGGTTTCTAGTAAATGTGGGAGTGCTGATGTCTTGGAGAAATTAGGGGTTAATATTAATTTGAGCCCCAGGCAAGTGCAAGAATCTGTAGAAAAGACCAATATTGGTTTTATGTATGCACCAAAATTCCATGGAGCTATGAAATATGCGGTTATACCCAGGAGGGAGCTGGGAATTAGGACAATTTTCAATATTTTGGGTCCCTTAATAAATCCAGCTCATGTTAGGGGCCAGGTTTTGGGGGTCTTTAATGCCAGTTTGACTCAAGTTGTGGCGAGGGCCCTAAGAGATTTAGGGGTTGAAAGGGCAATGGTAGTCCATGGATTAGATGGCTTAGATGAGATAACCATAACTAAAGAAACTCAGGTGACAGAATTAAAGGGAGGTAGGATCCAAAATTATATTATGGACCCCAGAGAATTTGGTTTCCCTCTTGGAGGTAAAGGGGAGCTAAAGGGGGGGCATCCCAAGGAAAACGCCCAGATTATCCTTAATATTTTCAAAGGGGAAAGGGGTGGCAGACGAAATATGGTTTTGATTAATGCAGGAGCTGCCATTTATATAGGAAATCAGGCAGAATCCTTGCAAGAGGGGATAGAAAAGGCTAGGGCTGTGATAGATACAGGCTTAGCTATGGAAAAACTCCAGGAGTTTATTTCCTTTAGTCAGGGGGTAAGGTCATGATTTTAGGTGAAATTGTTAAATACAAAAAAAGGGAGATAAAAAAAGACAAGGAAACAATCCCCCTGGATGTACTTATAGAGATGGCAAACAGCATGGATGCAAGTAGAGATTTTAGGGGGGCCCTCCTTGGGCAAAAGGGACTAGGGATAATAGGGGAAATTAAAAAAGCCTCCCCCTCTAAGGGGATTATTAGGGCAGATTTTACTCCAGAAGAACTTGGAGAAAATTATAGTAAAGAAGGAGTAAATGCTATTTCAGTCCTAACGGAGAGGAAGTTTTTCCAGGGACATAACTCATATTTGATAGGGGTAAGGGAGAGGGTAGACCTACCCCTCCTAAGGAAGGATTTTATTATTGATCCCTACCAGATTTATCAGTCCAAGGCCTTGGGGGCTGATGCTATATTGCTTATTGCTAGGATATTAACTGATAGAGAATTAAGAGATTTCCAAGGGATAGCCCAGGCGATTGGCCTTCAAACCCTGGTGGAAGTTCATAACAGGGAAGACTTGGAAAGAGTTTTGCAAGTAGACCCGGAGATTATTGGGATTAATAACAGGGATTTAAAAAACTTTAAGACAGATTTAAGGATAACAGAAGGATTAATGGAGCATATTCCTAAAGATAAAATTGTGGTTAGTGAAAGTGGTATAAAAAGCAGGGATGATATGAGCTATTTACAGGAACTCGGGGTCAAGGCTGTATTAATTGGAGAGGCCCTAATGAGGGCACCCTCAATGGGGGAAAAAGTAAGGGAATTAAGGGGAAATTAGGATATGGAAATTAAAATATGCGGTTTAAAAAGGGAAAGGGATATTGAATATGTCAATATATTAAAGCCGGACTATGTGGGTTTTGTATTTGCCAGGAGTCAAAGGCAGGTAAGTCCCAGTTGGGCTAAAAAATTAATAGAGAAATTAGATGGGGATATAAAAAAAGTGGGGGTCTTTGTTGACTTGCCCCTTGGTCAGGTAAAGGAGATTGGCCGCCTATGTTCTTTAGATATACTCCAATTCCACGGTGGGGAAAGCCCTGAAATGCTAAATAATCTTGAAGAAGAAGTTTGGAAGGCCTTTAAAATCAAGGATTCTACTAGTTTTGACCAATTGGACCAATATCATGTTGAGGGATATTTACTAGATAGTTTCGTTAAGGGGCAAGAGGGAGGGACAGGAAAAAGTTTTGATTGGAATTTGATCCCCTCCCTTCTAGAAGAGAAATTTTTGGTTTTGGCAGGGGGCCTTAATATAGCTAATATAGATAAGGCTATAAGTGGGATTAAAGCAAGAGTTGTAGATGTTAGTAGTGGAGTTGAAGTAGGAGGCTATAAGGATTTCAAGAAAATGAAAAATTTTATTAAAAAGATTAGGGGATGAAAAAATGACAAAAAAAATAGTAAAGAAATTTGGGAAATTCGGGGGTCAATTTGTAGCAGAAACTCTAATGGGGGCCTTGATGGAGCTGGAAGAGGAATTTATAAAAATAAGGGAGGATAAGGAATTCCAAAAATCCTTGGCCTATTATGTTAGGGAATACTCAGGAAGGCCAACCCCCCTATATTATGCGGAAAATCTCACAAAAAAACTTGGGGGCGGTAAGATCTATCTCAAGAGGGAGGATTTAAATCATACAGGGGCCCATAAGATAAATAATGTTATTGGCCAGGTCTTGCTGGCAAAAAGAATGGGGAAGAAAAGAATTATAGCAGAAACAGGGGCAGGCCAACATGGAGTTGCCACTGCAACAATTTGTGCAATGTTTGACTTGCAATGTGAAATATATATGGGCCAGGAGGATATTGAAAGGCAGGCATTAAATGTCTTTAAGATGGAATTATTGGGGGCTAAGGTTAACCCTGTTACTTCTGGAACTGCTACACTGAAGGATGCCACAAGTGAGGCTATTAGAGATTGGGTGGCCAATGTAGAGGAAAGCTTTTATGTAATAGGATCTGTAGTCGGTCCACATCCTTACCCCACGATGGTCAGGGATTTTCAAAGGATTATAGGGGATGAAAGCAAGGAGCAAATCCTGGCAAAAGAGGGAAGGTTACCAGACTATTTAATAGCTTGTGTTGGTGGAGGTAGCAATGCCATGGGCTTATTTTATCCTTTTATAGAAAATAATGATGTAAAAATGTATGGGGTTGAGGCTGCTGGTCTAGGTCTCGAGACAGATAAGCATGCAGCCGCCATAGCAAAGGGTAGTGTAGGGGTAATCCATGGGATGATGACCTATCTGTTGCAGGATGAAGAGGGGCAAATAATGCCGGTATATTCAATTTCTGCAGGCCTAGACTATCCGGGAATTGGGCCAGAACATGCATATTTTCATGATAAGGGTCGAATTAACTATACATCTGTTACAGATAGGGAGGCTATAGAGGGTTTCCAATGCTTGACCCAAAGTGAGGGGATAATCCCCGCCCTAGAAAGCTCTCATGCAATAGGCTATTTAATGAAGATGGCCAAGGAAACAAATAAGGAGGATATCATTCTTCTTAATTTATCAGGTCGGGGAGATAAGGATATCCATACCATAAGAAAAGTATTGGGGGGTGAGGACTAATGAAAAGTAGAATAAGTAAGAGATTTGAAGAAATCAAAAAAAAGGGGGAAAGGGCCTTTATAAGCTATATTACAGCCGGGGACCCAAGTTTAGATATTACTTATAATTTGGTGCTGGATATGGAGGAGGCAGGGGTGGATATTGTGGAATTGGGCATACCCTATTCTGATCCCCTAGCTGATGGACCCATAATTCAAAGAGCCTCACAAAGAGCTCTTAAGGCCGGGGCGGATATTGAAAGTGTTTTTAATTTAGTTGGAAGGCTTAGGGCTAGGACTCAGATACCCCTTGTGCTCTTGGCCTACTTCAATTGTGTCTATAAATATGGTTTTAGCAGATTTCTTCAAGAGTGTAGAAGTAAAGGGGTTGATGGTTTAATTATCCCTGATTTACCCTTGGAAGAGAGGCAGGATTTTTTTCAATTGACTAGGGATTATAATATTGATTTAATCCCTCTAGTGGCCCCAACCTCACAGGAAAGGGTAAAGGAGATAGTGAAGGGAGGTCGGGGCTTTGTATACTGTATTACATCCCTGGGGGTTACGGGCAAGAGGGAGGATTTTCGGCTTAATTTAAATGAGTTTTTAGGCCAGGTTAGGCAATATACTGACCTTCCTTTAGCCTTGGGTTTTGGTATATCAAGCCCAGAAATGGTGAAAAGACTCAGGGGGTTAGCCGACGGTTTGATTGTGGGAAGTGGAATTATAGAGGAGATTGAAAGAGGAATTGAAGATGGCAGGATAGAAAAAAGGGTAATTGACTTTATAGTTAAATTGCTCGAGGCGCAAAATATTGCTTGACAACTTCCATAATATTCTATAAAGTGTTTAGTTAAATGTAATAAAAAGCGGGTCCACATTTAACATATAATTGAAAGGAGGAAGGATAATGCAAGCTTTTGAAGAAATACTTATAATCGGCCTTGGTTTAATGGGAGGGTCCTTGGCCCTGGCCCTGAAAAAAGCGGGAATAACCGCTAAAATAGTAGGCCATGATGTTTCAAAAAAAGTCTTATTATTAGGCAAAAAAAGAGGGATTATAGATTATTATTATGATAATTTGCAGACAGCTGCTAAAGAGGCTGACTTGATTGTAATGGCTGTACCTGTAGGCTACTATAGGGAAATATTTGAGAAAATTGGACCCTATCTTTCCTCCAGGACAATTGTTACAGATTTGGGAAGTGTCAAGGGCTATGTTGAAAAAATTGCTAGAGAATTCCTGCCTAGGCAGATACAATTTTTAGGGGGGCACCCAATGGCAGGGTCGGAAAAAGGAGGTCTTGGGGCTGCAAGCCCCTTTCTCTATGAGAATGCCTATTTTTTCCTAACCCCAAATGCAAATAGTAAAAGAAAGACTATTATAAAATTAAAAGAACTGGTGGTAAATATTGGGGCCTACCCTGTGGTAATTAGTCCAGACCAGCATGATAGGATTGTAGCCCAAATTAGCCATATGCCCCATTTAACAGCAGCCCTACTAACAAATTTATTGGCGGGTAGAAATAGTTTTCCCTATCTTTCCTTTGTGGGTGGTGGTTTTAGGGATAGTACCAGAATTGCTGCTGGAAATCCTAATATGTGGCGGGATATTTTTTTATACAATCGGAAGGAAATTTTGTCATCAATAGGGGTCTTTGAGGATATGTTACAGGACTTTAAAGGAGCTTTGTTAAAGGAGAAGGAGGAAATTATACTAGACTTTCTTGCAAGGGGGAAGAAGATCAGAGACGGAATAGGCCATGTTGCTAAGGACTACATCCCTTCTACCTATGATATAGTTGTGGATGCGGAGGATAGGCCCGGGACTTTGGGCGACTTGACTCGTAGCCTAGGGGAAAATAAGATTAATATTAAACAAATAGAGATTTTGCACGCCCGGGAGGGGGAGCATGGGGCCATAAGGATAGCCTTTGCTATTGAAGATGAGGCTGAGAAGGCCGTTAAAGTCTTGCGGGGGGAGGGTTTTTCCCTGGCCTATAGAAAAGGAGGAAATTAGTATGCTTAAAATAGACAAGGCCAATAAAATACAGGGAGAAATTACAGTCCCTGGGGATAAATCCATATCCCATAGGGCCATAATTTTATCTAGTATTAGCAAGGGCCCCAGTAGAATAGAAGGCTTTCTACGGGGGGAGGACTGCTTAGGAACTATTGATTGTTTCCGGCAACTTGGGGTTGATATTGTAGATAAGGGGAGTATAATTTATGTCCATGGTAAGGGGTTAGGGGGCTTAAGGGAGCCTGGGGATATTTTGGATGTTGGTAATTCCGGAACCACTATTAGATTAGTATCGGGGATATTAGCAGGCCAAAATTTTTTTACCATCATAACGGGAGATGAATCTATCCGGCAGAGGCCTATGGATAGAATTGCCATACCCCTTAGACAAATGGGGGCAAATATCCATGCTAGGGGTAAGGGGAATTTGGCCCCTATGGCAATATGGGGTGGAGACCTAAAGCCCATAGATTATACCCTGCCAGTCCCTAGTGCCCAGATAAAGTCGGCCATACTATTAGCAGGACTATATACCAAGGGGGAAACTAGCATAAGAGGAGGGGGCAAGTCCAGAGACCATACGGAGAGGATGCTAGGAGCCTTTGGGGCTAATATCCTATCTGAAAATAATCTACTTACCTTGAGGCCTTCTACCCTTTACGGCCAGGAAATACAAATACCTGGTGATATTTCCTCTGCTGCATTTTTTATAGCTGGGGCTGCTGTCTTACCAGGATCCCATTTAAGAATAAAAAATGTGGGTTTAAATCCTACAAGGACCGGGATAATTGATATAATAAGGGAGATGGGTGGGAATATAGAGATTGACAATCAGTGGATGAGTGGAGGGGAAGAAATCGGGGATATTATTGTAAGGGGTGGAAAATTACGGGGCATTAATATAGGAGGAAATATAATTCCTAGATTGATAGACGAAATCCCTGTGATAGCCGTAATTGCAGCCCTAGCCCAAGGAAAAACCCTTATAACGGGGGCAGAGGAACTCAAGGTCAAGGAGACTAACCGCATATCTGCCATGGTGGAGGAAATGAATAAACTTGGTATAAGGGTCAAAGAATTAGCTGATGGTATGGAAATTCACGGACCTAACAAAATCCATGGAGGGCAGGTAGAAAGTCATGGAGACCACCGCATTGCTATGGCCTTAGCAATAGCAGGCCTTTTCGCTAATTCCCCTGTAAAAATCAAAAATAGTAATTGTATAGGAATATCCTTTCCAGGATTCGAGGAAAGCCTGAAAAAAATAGCAAAATAGGGAGTGGTGGACTAATGAAATTGGGATATCTAGGACCCGAGGGGTCCTATAGCTATATTATTGGACAATATTATGCCCCAGATGGACAAATGCTGGCCTACAAGTCTTTTAGGCAAATTATTAGGGCTGTGGAGGAAGGACATATATCTAGAGGGGTCCTACCTATAGAAAATTCTACAGAGGGGGCTGTGACCCAGGGAATGGATGCCCTAATGGCAACTGTGGATTCCAAAATTAGGGATGAACTTATCCTAAGAGTTAGGCATAATTTCTTAGCAAATAATCAGGAGACTGAAAAAATTAGATATGTTTTATCCCATCCCCAGGCCATAGAGCAGTGCAGGGAATTTTTTGCCCAAAACTATCCTGAAATTGCATTAATCCCCTGTGAAAGCACGTCAGATGCCTGCAGGATTACAAGGGAAAAGGGCAAGGAATACGGGGCTATAGCCAATAGTTGGGCGGCTAAAAATAACGGCCTGCAAGTGATACATAATGACATACAGGATAACCAAAACAATCAAACCCGTTTTTTAATTATAGGCAAGGGTGAAAGCCATAAAACAGGCAGGGACAAAACATCTATTGCTTTTTCTTTTCATGATGATTTCCCGGGAAGTTTGTATAATATTTTAAAAATATTTGCTGACAAGGGGGTAAATCTAACACGGATAGAATCAAGGCCCACTAAAACTGAACTAGGCAGGTATATTTTTTATATTGATTTTATTGGCCATAAAAAAGAGGAAAATATTTCAGAGATGCTAAAGTTAATTGAGAAAAAAACAAATAAACTCAAGATATTTGGCTCATACCCAATTGGTAAAGTTTATTAGGAGGTGGCGGGGTGTTTAAATATATCACTGCAGGAGAATCCCATGGCAAGGGCCTAGTTGGTGTTATAGAGGGGTTTCCGGCCAATGTGAATATTGATGTGGAAAAGATTGACAAGGATTTAGGCAGACGGCAGGGAGGATACGGCCGGGGAGCTAGGATGAAAATAGAAAGGGATCAAATAGAAATCCTTTCTGGTATGAGGGCTGGCAAAACCCTAGGCAGTCCCATATCATTTTTAATTACAAATAGGGATTATGCAAACTGGAAAAACCATATGGACCCGGTGGGGCCTAATGAGGATAGTAGAAGGGTTAAGGCACCAAGGCCAGGTCATGCTGACCTAGTAGGGGCTTTGAAATACCAGTTTACCGATATAAGAAATGTTTTAGAGAGAAGTAGTGCACGGGAGACCGCCGTAAGGGTGGCTATAGGAAGTTTTGCCAAACAATTGTTAGAAACTTTTGATATAGAGGTCAAAAGCCATGTGACGGCTATTGGGGGAGCATGTCTGGACAAGGAGATTAGGGATTTTTCAAGCCTAGATTTAGCCGAAAAATCGGAGGTCCGCTGCTGTGACAAAAAAACAGAATTAGCTATGATAGAAGAAATTAAAAATGCCAAGAATGAAGGAGATTCCCTGGGAGGCATTTTCCAAATATATATTAAAGGAGTTCCAGCTGGATTGGGAAGCTATGTTCACTGGGATAGGAAACTTGATGGAAAGTTAGCCCAGGCCTTAATGAGTATCCAGGGAATTAAGGGTGTTGAAATAGGGCATGCCTTTGAAAATGCACAAAAAAGGGGCTCGGAAATACATGATGAAATCTTTTATAGGAAGGACTTAGGCTATTATAGGAAAACTAACCATAGTGGGGGAATAGAGGGTGGTATGTCCAATGGGGAGGATATAATTATCCGCTGTGCCATGAAGGCTATTCCCACATTATATAAGCCTCTTAGAACCATAGATATTGAAAACAAAAATGAGGTCTTAGCCACGGTAGAGAGAAGTGATACCTGTGCTGTTCCCGCGGCCTCCATTGTAGGAGAGATGGTAGCAATCACCGTAATTGCCCAGGAATTTTTAAGGAAATTTACTGGAGATTCTATGGAGGAGATAAGAAAACAATGGAAAAATTATTGATCGACTTAGGTCCTCAAAGTTATTATATATATATTAACGGGGACTTAAATATAACTTTGGGCAAATATTTAAAGGAAGGGGAAAAAGGGGTAATTATAACAGATGATAAATTGGCCTCCCTCTATGAAAATAAATTAAGAGAATTTTCAAAGGGGAGAAAGTTGCAACAAATAATCATCCCCCAGGGGGAGGGGAGTAAAAATCTTAGGCAAGTGGAGGCTATCTTAAAGCAAATGTTAGAATTAGGCCTTAATCGCAAATCAAAGCTAGTGGCCTTTGGTGGAGGGGTGGTAGGGGATATAGCAGGCTTTTGTGCCTCAATTTATATGAGGGGACTTCCCTTTATTCAGATACCTACTAGCCTACTTGCTCAGGTTGATAGCAGTGTGGGTGGAAAGACCGGAGTTAATTTTGGAGGGGGAAAAAATATGGTAGGAAGTTTCTACCAGCCCCAGGCAGTCTTAATTGATAGCAATAGCTTAAAAACCCTAGATAGAAGGGAATTAATTAGTGGCATTGGTGAGGTTATTAAGTATGGGGTAATCTATGACTATGACTTTTTGGACTTTATAGGAGATAACTTAGGAAAAATATTAAATTTAGATGAGAGTATTCTAAAGATAGTTATAAAAAGATGCTGTGAAATAAAGGCTGAGATTGTTTCTAGGGATGAAAGGGAGACGGGTTTGCGTAAAATCCTAAACTTTGGCCATACCCTAGGGCATGGTATAGAAAGTGTAAGCTCCTATAAAAAATATAATCATGGTGAGGCAGTTATAATTGGAATGTATTATGAAAGCCTTATGGCAAATAAATTGGCCTACATAAAGGATGACTACTGCAACAAGATTTTAAGTATCCTGAGGAAAACTGGAATTTTTTTAGATATTAAAGAATTGCCCTTACAGAACCTGCTTACTAGTATGACTAGGGATAAAAAAAATCAGGGAGGGGATATATCCTTTATTTTGCCTAGGGGACGGGGAAAGGTTAAGGAAAAACTTTTAAGCCCAGAGGAAGCAGGGAAAATTTTAAAAGCTATATAATGGAGGACAGACAAATGGAAACAGAGGACAAATTGCAAAAGGCAAGGATTAAAATTGATAAGATAGACCAAGTACTAGTCAAAAGTTTTCAAGAGAGAATGAAGTTAGTGGAAGAGGTTATAGAGTTTAAAAAACAAAACAGACTGCCTATATTTCATGGGCAAAGGGAAAAGGAAATTATCCACCGGGCCTTAGGCAGTTTAACTGACAAAGACTTTGCCAAAGAGGTGGAAGATTTCCTTAGGGGAATATTTAAAATAAGCAGGGGCTATCAAGCTCGGAAACTCTTCTCGACCAATATTGCATTAATTGGATTTATGGGAACAGGGAAATCTACGGTGGGTAGGAGGTTGTCCCAGGAATTAGGGATAGATTATGTAGATACAGATGACCTAATAGAAAAAAGGCTAGCTATGCCTATAAGTGCTATTTTTGAAAAACATGGTGAGAATTTTTTTAGAGATATGGAAAGACAGGTCATTAAGGAGGTAAGTAGCCTTAAAAACAGGATTATTATATGTGGTGGGGGCGTGGTCCTAGACAGGGAAAATGTAAAAAAACTAAGGGAAAAGGCTAGGGTATTATTGCTAGAGGCCCAGGCAGAAAGCATTTATCAAAGGATTAAAAGTAATGATGGCAGACCCCTATTAAAGGGACAGATGGGGGTAAGGAGAATAAAGGAACTACTTAAAAGTCGCCAGACTGCCTATGAAGCTGCTGCACATATAAAGATAGATACAGATAAGAAAACACTGGATGAAATTAGTTCAGAAATTATTAATGAACTCTACACTATGGATTAAATGCCAATAGCGAGGATGATGGAATTGAAAGAGTTAATTAGGATTAAGGGAGTAGAAATTGGGACTGGGAGGCCCAAAATTTGCCTGCCTCTAATATCTAAAAACAAGAAAGACCTATTAAGGGAGGCTGAGGAGATAATTAAACTTGGGCCAGACTTAATAGAATGGCGGGTAGACTATTTTGATAACCTTAAAGATATAGGGGGACTCATAAAGACATTGGAAGAGCTTTCCTTTATAGTAGGAAAATATCCACTAATTTTTACTTGTAGGAAATTTGAAGAGGGAGGCTATAGGAGGGTTAGTCAATCCCAGAAGGTCAAACTAATGGAGGCTGCCATTAAAAGTCGAAAAATTGATATAGTGGATATGGAATTGGCAAATGAGGAAGAAAATATAAAAAGAATATCATTAATTGCCCGGGAAAACAGGGTTAAAATAATTTTATCCCACCATGATTTTAAGGCAACACCAGGAAAAGAAGAAATAATAGGTAAATTAGTTAAGGCCCAGGAACTTGGGGCTGATATAGGCAAAATAGCCCTAATGCCTAAAGATAAAAGGGATGTCTTAAAATTACTGGAGGCTAGCCTAGAAGCAGGAGAAAAACATGTGCATATACCCCTTATTACCATGGCAATGGGAGATAAGGGACAGATAACTAGGATAGTTGGAGGATTCTTTGGGTCTGCAATTACCTTTGCTAGGGGTAGGGCTTCCTCGGCACCTGGCCAGTTGGATATAGGCCAAATAAGGGAAATAATAGGAAGCCTATATTAATATAAAAATCATAGGAGACATAGGTGAGGTGGTCAAAAATGGATTGTATTAGTGATGAAACTAGGTTAACAGCTTTAATCGGAAGCCCTGTTAGGCAAAGCCTATCCCCGAAAATCCATAATACAGCCTTTGCAAAATTGGGCCTAAATTATTTATATCTGTCCTTTGATGTTAAGGGTCATGAATTAACAGGGACAGTTGAAGCAATGAAGAAACTAAATTTCAGGGGATTTAATGTAACCATGCCCCATAAGCAAGAAATTATAGAGGATTTGGATGATATTTCCCAGGAGGCAAGGCTAATAGGTGCGGTGAATACCGTAGTTAATGAGGGGGGAAGACTTATAGGATATAATACCGATGGTAGGGGTTATAGCCAGTCTTTAAGGGCAGAGGGGGTTTCCATTAAGGATAAAAGCTTTGCAATTGCTGGAGCAGGGGGAGCTGCAAGAAGCATAGCCATCCAGTTGGCTTTAGAGGGGGCCAGGGAAATAATTCTTTTAAATAGGACCATGGAAAGCGGACAAAGACTAGGGCAAATTATCAGCAACAGTATTGCTAATGTTAAAGTTAAAGTTAAACCCCTGCAGGAAGAATATATAAGGCTAGCCATTAATAGGGCAGATGTCTTGATTAATAGTACACCCTTAGGCATGGAGGGCATGAAGGATAGGAGCATTATAGATGGGATAGACCTATTAGATCCTAACTTAGTGGTCTCTGACTTAATATATAATCCATCTGAAACTAAATTATTAAAAGAAGCAAGGGCTAAAGGATGCAAAAGTCTTAATGGTTTAGGAATGTTGCTAGGACAGGCCGCCATAGCCTTTGAATTATGGACGGGACAGTCCATGCCTGTGGGACATATTAGGGAAACAATAAAAAGTTCAGGAGGGATTTGATTGATTAGCATAAAAAACGACCATCATGATCCACATTTTAATTTGGCTCTTGAGGAATATGCCCTAAGGAAGCTAGACCCCAAAAGGGACTATGTAATTCTATGGCAGAATGAACCCTCTGTTATCATTGGAAGAAATCAGAACACCATAGCCGAAATCAATAGAGATTATATAAAGAAAAATAATATTAATGTTGTAAGGCGGTTATCTGGTGGGGGTGCAGTCTATCATGACTATGGCAATTTAAACTTTACCTTTATTGTGACCATTAAGGATAAGGACGATGTCAATAATTTTAAAAAGTTTACCCAACCAGTTATTCAGGCCCTAGACAGATTTGGAATTAAGGCAGAACTCCTAGGTAGGAATGATATAGTAATTGAGGGGAAAAAATTCTCGGGCAATGCCCAGTATTTCTATAAAAACCGTCTTCTCCACCATGGAACTATCTTGTTCAATTCAGACTTAAGGGTAGTACAGGAGGCACTAAATGTAGGAAGGGAAAAAATAGAATCTAAGGGTATTGAGTCAGTAAGGAGCAGGGTAACAAACATCTATCCATATCTAAGAGAAAAAGTTGCAATCAAAGAATTTAAGGCCACCCTATTAGACTACTTGCTAGAGGGGGTAGAGGGTCCAAAAGAATATATACTTACTGAGGAAGATTTAAGGGCAATTAGACAGTTGATGGAGGACAGGTATCTAAAATGGGAATGGAACTATGGCCAGTCTCCCCAATATAGAATATTTAAATCCAAGAGATTTTCTTGGGGTCAATTGGAAATAAGGCTAGACATACGGGATGGGATAATTAAGGATATGGTTATCTTCGGTGATTTCTTTAGCTCTAAGGATATCAAGGGGCTTACAAATAAATTAATTGCTATTCCCTATAGGGAGGAGGAAATTAACAGAGTATTGAGTGGTATAGATTTAACAACTTACTTCAGCGGAATAGGAGAGGGAGACTTTCAAAAATGTATAATAGGCTAAAATATTCCAAACAAACTTGACAAATTTTCAAAATAAATTGTCAAAATAACAAATTACACTTATTAATGTAAAAATATATTTGGTAAAGAAAAATATTATCTTTAAATTTAATATTGGGGGATTTTAGGGCAGGGCCTGATAACTAGCGGTGTAGAGCTAGTTATTTTTTTGTTTTTTTGCCAATTATATAAATGTTTTTAATGGATTGGGAAAGCTTGGCACAGTATTTGCTTCGTTAGTTATATGCCAAACAAATTTTATTATATCTTTTATAATATTGAGGTGATTAAAAAATGAAGAGAAGAACCTTTTTAAAGGTTTTAGGAGGTCTAGGGGCATTGACCTTCACCGGATTGAATATTGGTTGTACCAAGGCCGATGAAGATGTGCCGTCAGGATTTCCAGAAGTTAGTGGATTTGGTGGCTTGAAGCCGGAAGCTATTATCAACCTGGACAATGGAGATGTACAAGTTGAATCTTCAGTTGTTATGAGACATAGTGCATGTTTGGGTTGCTATAGTTCCTGCGGAAACCGTGTAAAGGTGGATAAGACTACAGGAAAAATTGTAAAAGTTTATGGGAATCCCTATAACCCAAATAACGCAGAACCACATTTGGCCATGGACCAACCCTTAACTGATGGCTATTTAGCCTTTAGTACCTATGAGGACAGGGTTAATACTAATCGTGGAACCCTTTGTGCCAGAGGAAATGGGACCCTTGAGGCCCATTATGACCCTATGCGTATAACAGCTCCCTTGAAGAGAAGTGCAGGAAGGGGAGAGGGAAGTTGGAAACCAATATCTTGGGATGAATTAATTGAGGAGACAGTAGAGGGTGGCAAACTATTTGAGGATATTGGTGAGGATTATAATATAGAGGGGCTTCGTCAGGTTAGGGATTTTGAAACCCTAATTGATTCTAAACGACCAGACTTGGGGCCGGTTGCTAATCAATTTGTAGTTAATGGTGGTAGGGGTGACGGTAGGGGGGCATTAAGGCCCGATTTACTGGAGCCTATGGAACAGTAAACGACTATGGCCATGGCTATACATGAGGTGGCTCCAAGGTACCTGCGGCGCAGGGAGCAGCTAGAGGACAAATCTTAAAACCTGATATTAATAATGCCGAATTCGTATTATATATGGGGGCGTATCCAGGTCATAGTGGAAAACCCATGCAGTCTATTGGGCGACAATCCGCTATTAGATTAGTTGATGGCCAGGTAAAAATTACTGTAATAGACCCCGTAATGGCTGGAGGGGCTGTAACGCCTTTAGCCAAGGATAGTAAATGGGTTCCCATTAAGCCAGCAACTGATGGAGCCCTAGGCATGGCAATGATTCAATGGATTATTGAAAATGAAAAATACAGCGAGGAATATTTGGCATCTCCTAATTTGCAAGCAGCTAGGAAAGTGGGTTTCAATAGTTGGTGTAATGCAGCCCATTTAGTTATAGATGATGCAAATCATCCAAACTATCGCAAAATGCTAAGGGCAAAGGATTTAAAACTAGATATTACAGAAGATAAAGAAGAAGACTTTATAGTAATGGATAAGGCATCTCAAGAGGCAAAATTACACAGTGAATCTGATGCAGGAGATATCTTATTCTCAGGAGAGCTAGAGGGGATAAAGGTCAAGACTTCCTTTGTAATCTTAAAGGAAAGTGCTTATAAATTTACAATTGATGAGTATGCAAAGGATTGTGGAATTCCAAAGGATACAATCATAGAAATAGCAGAAGACTTAACTTCTCATGGAACAAAAGTTGGTGTTGATGGCTTAGGTGGAACCGCAACAGCTAATGGTACCGATTTGAGCCTTATACACTATGTTTTAACCTGTCTAATTGGTTGTACAAACAAAAAAGGTGGCATGATTACCAGACGAGTTAGTTATGCTGGCTTTGGGGCTGGGCCAAGATATGCCTTAAATCAAGTGGAGGGCCGGCCTGAAAGCAAGGGATTAATCATAAGCAGGACAGGTATCCAATATGAAACAACCGATGAATATAAGGAAAAGCTGGCTAAGGGAGAAAACCCATATCCTCCTACATTACCATGGCATCCAGTGGGCGGAGGTTCAGATAACCAGGCTATATTCTCTATAGTAAATAAGTACCCCTATCCAGCCAAGATATTTTTAAACTGGATGGCTAACCCACTATTGGCGGTACCAGCAGGTGCTAGACAAGAGGTCATTGAAAGCCTAAAGGATCCAGAATGTGTACCACTATTTATTTCAGTAGATGCCTACATGGGAGAAACTACGGCTTTAGCAGATTATATTGTACCAGACACTACACCATATGAAAGCTGGGGACTACCAAATATTGAGGGTAATTTCTCGGGCAAGGGAACAACATTACGCTGGCCAGTAGTCGAACCAGCCACAATGAAATTAGATGATGGCAGACATGCTTCCTTTGAGGCGTATCTAATAGATGTAGCAAAAAAATTAGACTTACCCGGCTTTGGTAATGAGGCTATACCCAACGATAAGGGGCAAATGTTACCGTTGAATGATGCAGCAGACTTTTTCCTAAGAGCAATAGCAAATGTTGCCTATTTAGAAAACCCAGTAGCAGATATTTCTCAAGAAGAAATAGAAATGCAAGATTTAGAGGGTAGGCTGGGTCAATGGAAGGACATTTTGACAGATGAGGAATGGAAGAAGGTTATGTATGTCATCTCAAGGGGTGGAAGATTCGAAGAATATGGTGAAGGTTTTGATGGAGATAACCGCATCCATGCTTTTGAAGACGCTGTAAATATTTATGTAGAAGCATTGGCTAGTGGGAAAAACTCCCTTACGGGAGAATACTTCTCAGGGGTGCCTGCTTGGAATCCAGAGAGCTTTATAGATGGAACATTATTAACTGATGAATTTCCAGAAGAAGAATGGCCCTTTAAGGCAGCCAACTATAAGGCTAAGTTTAGGAGTATTAGTATGTTGGCAAATAGTCCTAGTCTAAGGCAGATGAACCTTAACAACTTTGTTGAAATCAATGCAGAAGATGCAAGGGAATTAGGTATAGGCCAGGATGACGAGGTTAAGGTAATTCCGGCTACGGGTGGGGACTTTATAGGTAGAGCTATGGTACGTCCCGGTATAGCAAGGGGTACCATAGGGATAGCCTACGGTTATGGTCATTGGGAATATGGAGCTAAAGGATTTGCCGTAGATGGAGAGGAAAAGGCTGCTGCTGATGGGGCAGGAGAAGGGGTTCATTTAATGAACCTAACAGATCCAAAGGTAAAGGCTATTTACGGATTTAGCGAGGCTTCCACAGGTGGTCCAAGCCGTAGTGGAGGAGCTTATAGAATAGAGAAGGTATAATTGAAATAATCTTCAGGGCATCGGTACAGGATGCCCTGGAGGATTATAAATCCTTGATGGGGAGGAAAGTTTAGATGATTAAGACAGAGCAATCATTGGAAATAGCAAAAAATAGGGGACAAATATATGAATTACTATCTTATGGTTTTTTAAATACCCCTAACGAAAAGTTTATACAATTACTGAAGGACGGGAAGGACTTTTTCGAGCTTTTACTTGAAGAAGAAAACCTGCCATCTGTTGAATTTACTGTAGATAGACTAGAGGAATATACACAGGAATATTATGACCGCTTTTTTGTGCCCACATCAAGAGCATATGTTCCGCCCTATGAGGCAGCTATTAGAAATCGCAAAATAAAGGGCAATAAATTGGAATATGGGCAATTAGACAGCAAAGAAACCTATCATGTAAAAGTTTGCTATGAAATGGTTGGTTTTAAACAGGAAAAACTAAGGGCCTTCAAACCTTTAAAGGATATAAGCTTTCCCGACCATATAGCCTTTGAAATGGCTTTTTTAACCCAATTAATAACCTACGAAATAGTTGCCAGGGAAAAGGGTCATGATGACAAGGTTCAAGGATGGAGAAATTTACAAAAACAATTTTTAGATGAACATATAAGTCAATGGATAGGAGATTTGGCCAAGTTGGCTAGGGAAAAGAAGGAGGGCCTATATAGTTATTTATTGAATGTGACCTCTACTTATATCCAGAAGGATATGAAATGGTTGGAGGAAGATTTGATGGAAGAGAGAGGTGACCATGATGTCAAAAAATGCTAAGAGATATGGAATGGTAATAGATTTAAGAAAGTGTATTGGATGTCATGCCTGCACCATTAGTTGCAAGGCGGAAAATGAAAGCCCCGAAAAATGCTTTAACACTTGGGTGGAAGAATGGGATAAGGGAGATTACCCTGATGTATCCAGGGTCAAGATGCCTAAATTATGTAACCATTGTATAGATGCTCCCTGTGTTGAAGTGTGTCCTGCAGATGCTACCTTTGAAGTGGTTGGAGGAAGCATAGTTGTAGATGAAGAAAAGTGTATAGGTTGTGGGGCTTGTGTAGTGGCATGCCCATATGATGCAAGATATATTAAAGAAGATGTTCAAAAAGCAGGAAAATGTACTTTTTGTATTGGAAGGGCAGAGGCTGGTTTAGCTCCGGCATGTGTTAGCACCTGCGTATCCCATGCTAGATATTTCGGGGATTTAAATAATCCTGATAGTCAGGTGAGCCAACTAGTAAAGAAATATGACTGCAAGGGCTTAAGAGAGGATTTAGGATTGGATGTAAGTGTTCTATATATTGCCCTAAAGGAAGTAGAGGAAGAAAATCCACCCTATGTTCATAAGGGCGGCAAATAGTATTTAAATATAATATAGGAATGCTAGATTGATTAGGGGACGAATTGTATTAGAGGATAATCTCAAAACGATTCGTCCCCTATATAATCATAAATAGGATCAAAATTCATAGATAATAGACAATGGGGCCATATTGGGATAAAATTATATAAGGATATATTATAATGTAATGGGGGATGGGTATGAAAAAAATGACTATTTTGTTTTGGTCTTCCCTATTGGTGGTGGCAATAATTTTTTCAAGTTTTTTTATAGGAAATGTAAATGGAAGTAAGAAAGAGGAGACTTTTACCATTGGAGTCCTAACTGCTAATGAAAAGCGGCTTGTAAAGATTGATGGCATGATGGAGGGATTAAAACAATACGGTTTTAACGATAAAAATATTATTCTGAGGAAAAAAAATGCCTACAGGGATTTGGAAAAACTCCAGGATTTAGGGCAAGAGTTAGTGGATGAGGGAGTAGATGTTATTGTTACTACTGGCTCCCATGAAACTCTGGCCATGAAAAACATGGGGGAGGATATAGGGATTCCTGTGGTTTTTATAGGGGTGGGCTGTACTGTAGAAAATGGGATTGTAGAGGGTTATATGTCTACTGGAGGAAATATAACCGGAGTAGATAGCCATAATGTCCAATTATCGGGGAAAAAATTAGAGTTTTTTAAAAAACTGATACCCGATGCCCAGAAGATGTTGGTATTGTATAATTCTGAAACTACCCCCTATGGAGGAAACTATTCCTTTTTATGTGAGGCGGCAAAAAAACTTAATATAGAATTAGAAATAGTAGATATAAACACAAGGGAGGAATTATACGATTCTCTGGAAAACCAAGCCTGCACAACGGATGGACTTATGCTAATGTGCAGTTTATTGTTCGAGGAGGAAACTGAAAACATTGCAAACATAGGCCAGGAAATGCAAATACCAATTATGGGTATAAATCAAGGGCAGGTGGAAAAGGGGATATTGGCATTTTATGGGGGGACAGGATATGATGAGGGAGTCCAATCAGCCAGGATGGTGGCAAATATATTAAGGGGACAAAATCCCAGGAAAATACCCATAGAATCACCTGAGGTCCTTGAGTTTTACCTAAATATAGAAACTAGCAAACTATTGGGTATAGATATAGAAAAGGGAGGATTTCCCTTTGTGGATAATTTTGTTTATACCAAAGGATGGTAATTAAGCAATGATTAAAGAGGCTGTAAAGGCAACTTGGTATAGAAGTATAAAGATAAAACTTATTATTATTATGACCACTATCTCTATTCTGCCCATATTAGTTTTGGGTGCCTACAATATGGAAGTAACTAAGAGGGATATAGAGGAGAGAATTCATAAGGAATATGCCCTGACTACAGTTAGAATATCCCATACAGTTTCGGACCTGGTTAATACATTAGAAACAACATTGCAGACTATTGCACTAGTAAATACTGATAGCTTGCAGACTAATAACAGGGCCGAAAAAGAAAGTCTCCTTTATGGAATCTTAAAAAACTTTCCCCATCTGGAGGAGGTTGCAATCATTGGGCCTGAGGGTGAGGAAACGGTAAAGATTTCTAAGAGATATGCTATTACTGAGGAGGATTTAGCTGGACTGGGAGAGGCTAGAAATATTGAAAGGCTAAAACTGGGAAAGTCCTTTATAGGTAGACCAGAGAAGGATTTAGATAATCAAATGGTCTTCAAAATTGGAGTGCCCATTGGCGGTTACCATGACAAATTTATAGGGGGAATTGTAGTAAAGGTTAGTTTAAGACAAGTAATGAAGGAGATTTCTGCCCTAGAGATTTCTGATGGTAGTTATATTATGCTTATAGATAAATCTGGCTCCTTGATAGGACACTCAGATTATAGCCAGGTACTAAGAAGACAGGAGGTCCTAAAGAGTAAAGGGGTACAGGCCTTAATTAGGGATAAAAATGAAATTATGAAACATAAGATGATAAGCCATCAGCCTGTGGTCTATGAGACATATACGGGTGATGAAGTATTGGGTACTTATGGCTTGATACCAGCTGTTGAATGGGGAGTTATAGTGGAACAACCCCTTGATATGGCTTATAAAACTATTAAAATGATGCAAAGGAGATTAATTTTAGTTCTGCTTGCCATTATAGGTAGCATTATAAGTTTGGGGGGTTTTTTTATATCACAGATGACAAAGCCAATAGATGCCCTTGCTAGGGGAGTAGTTGCCGTAAAACGTGGAGATTTTAGCTATGAAATACCTCGTTACCACAGAGATGAGTTGGGTTTGGTAATAGAGGCTTTTAATGAGATGACTAGGGAAATTAAAAAGAAGCAGGAGCATGAAAAAATAGTGATTCAGGCTGAAAAACGTGCTGCTATTGGACTTTTGGCTGCTGGTGTAGCCCATGAAATCAACAACCCCATGAATAATTTAGGATTTTACGCAGCAGACCTGTTAGACAGATTAGAATTTGAGGATGTTAAAAAACTACATAAAGAAGGAACTATTAGTAACTATTTAACCACTATTAGGGAACAGGTTGAAAGGTGTACAGGGATTACATCAAGCTTATTAAATTACTCCAGAGAAACTGGTGAAGTTTTTGAACTGGTAAATATGGGAGAAATTATTGATGACACCCTGAAACTAATCCAACACAAGATATCGAAACAAAATATAAAGGTGATTGCAAATAATCAAAAAACTAATGCCTTAATATGGGTTGAAAAGTCTGGAATACAGCAGTTAGTACTAAATTTAATGACAAATGCTATAGATGCAATGCCCGAGGGAGGAATCTTAAAAATTGAATTAGAATATGATTTGGAGGATAAATATCCATTTATAATGAAAGTATCTGACACGGGAAGTGGCATAGCAAAGGATAAAATCCCCTATATATATGATGCCTTTTATACAACTAAACCCATTGGGCAGGGAACTGGCTTGGGACTTGCCATAAGCCAGGTGATTGTTGAAAGGATGAGGGGGAAAATTCAAGTTAATAGTACAATTGGCAAGGGTACAGAATTTGTGGTTAAGTTGCCTATACCGATTGAGGTGGAATATCATGCGGGAAATTAGAATTTTATTGGTAGATGATGAGGAAAAATTCATAGAAATATTAAAGGATAGGTTAATTAGGAAGGGGTATAATGTCACAGCCTCTACTAGCAGCCTTAGGGCATTAGACCTAATAAAGGAGCGAGAATTTGATGTGGCCCTATTTGATATAATGATGCCCAACCTGGATGGAATAGAACTACTGGAGAAAAGCAAGAAAATCCAGGAAGGCTTACAAGTTGTTATGCTAACAGGCTATGGAACTATTGAAACAGCAATAGAGGCCATGAAAAAGGGAGCCTACGACTATTTAACTAAGCCTATTAAGCCCGTGGAATTAGAGTTGGTGCTAAAAAAAGCCGCTGACAAGAAAAGGTTACAAGAGGATAATAGTAATTTAACAGAGGTAATTAAGCGGTCCCAGGGAAGTAAGGAAATGATTGGCGAAAGCAAGTGTATTATGCAATTAAAGGACATGATTACAAGGGTAGCTGATAGCCCCCTACCAGTATTAATTTTGGGGGAAAGTGGAACCGGCAAGGAATTAGTCGCCCAGGCCCTACATTATCAAAGTTGCCGTGGCAACCAACCCTTTGTTCCTATCAATGCTAGTGCAATACCCAATAATTTATTAGAAAGTGAACTTTTTGGTCATGTAAGGGGAGCCTTTACAGGGGCACAAAATTCCAAAAAAGGATTAGTGGAGCTAGCCAATGGGGGGACGTTATTTCTAGATGAAATAGGGGATATGGATCCTGCCCTGCAGGTAAAATTATTACGATTTATTGATACAGGGGAGTTTAGGCCGGTAGGAGATACAGTAATGAGAAAGACTAAGGTAAGAATAGTTACGGCCACCAACCTAAATCTACAAGAAGAAATTAAAGAGGAGAATTTTAGGGAAGACCTATACTACAGGCTCAGTACCATAACCATGGAAGTCCCTCCACTAAGGGCTAGGGACAAGGATGTGCTACTGTTAGCAGAACATTTTTTAAGGGCTAATATAGGGGATAAAAAATATTTGAGTCCCCAGGCTAAGGAATTCTTAACAAGCTATCATTTCCCCGGGAATGTAAGAGAGCTAGTCAACTTTATTGAAAGAGGTATCCTGATGTCAAAGGGGAGGGAGATTAGGAAAAGGGATTTATTTTCTAATAGTATAGACATTGAAGAAGATTCTAAAACTTCTACTTTAAAAGATATGGAAAAGGAGCATATAAACCACGTTCTAAAGGTTACTAAATGGGATAAACCCTTAGCTGCAGAAAAATTAAATATAGCACTAAGAACCCTATATAGGAAGATTAAGGAATACGAGTTAGTAGAGGAGTAAAACTTTTGCCATTTAGGCAAAAGTTTTTGTATTTATGACAAAATAAATAAAATAATAAGTTGGAAAGCATAAAAATTAGTTGACATAATTTATAATAGAAGAAATTAAAAGGGGTGTACACTACTAAATTCAACGTTTGAAAATTTATTCTCCAATTATCTTCTAGGCTTGTTAAAGTTGGCACAAAGATTGCTATAATATAGAGATGACTCAAAATATCCAACTAGTTTTGAAAGAACTTATTAATGGAGCCCCTATTATTTTAAAAAGATAGGGGCCCCTCCCCCTTAGAGGTGAAGTAGTATGATATTACAAAGTGTTAACCTATTAAAATATTTAGACTATAGGCCCAAATTTATAGAAGAGGTATGTGTTAGAAATATATCATCTAAATCTTCTTGTAATTTGTGCCAAATGGCATGCCCAAATAAAGCAATCAAAGTAATTAGGGGTGGGATTGAAATAAAAAACAATTGCAAGCAATGTGGTTTATGTGTACTAGCATGTCCACAAAATGCTTTGGTTGATAATGGCTCAGACTTCCTAAGACATGAGGATAAAATATATGTAATATGTGATAAAAACTTACAAGTAAACAGGATAGATAAAAGGGCCCTTGTATTTTGCCTAAAGAAATTAAAGCTAAAGCTATTATTAAACCTGTCCAATAGGGGTATTAATACAATAGTTACCAATATGGATAAATGTGGATCTTGTGAAGAAGATAATTGTTTTGCCAGGGAAGTAATGATAGCTAATAAAATCCTTGATAAAAGTAATAGGGAAAAAATTATTATTGAATCAGTTGATTTTGATACATTCCAAGATGAAGTTAAGAAAATAGAGAAAAAGGAAAACAATAAAGTTGTAGATCGAAGGGATTTTTTTAAATCCCTGATGAAGGAGTCCGTCGGTGCTATAAGAGATTTGGCTCCCCCTACCCTTTGTGTAAAAAGCCTACAAACACAGGAGGATATTTTAATAGATTGGGCTAAAAATAAGGAAGTAAAATTAGGGATTTTTAATATTAAAATTCAAGCAGATAAATGTATTGAGTGTAGGGCTTGTATAAAATTGTGCCCCAAGGGGGTATGGGATGAAAAGAGAGATGAGCTTATTGTTAAAGTCTATAAGTGTAGCGGCTGTCGTCTCTGCCAGGATATCTGTGTGGGAGGGGCTATAGAAATTGAAAGGCAAATAACAGAACACTATGATTTAATAAGGCAAAAAACTCAAAAAGAATGTAATAGGTGTGGGGAATTATTTGCTACTTATCAGGAAAATAAGACGAATTGCCCCAAATGTATAAGTAAAGGATTATTTAATAAGTAGGGTAAGCCTTAAAATTGCAAGGGATAGAACTAACTACTATAGAAATAAAATATGTTTGCAAATAGTATTTTCCTGTATTAAACTTAAGGAGAGATAGTTAATAAATAAATTTAAGGAAACTCTAAAGACAAGTCATTAGAAGATAATTAAAATATAAACATGAGAAGATAAAAGAGGAGGAAAATAAATGTTTGGAAAAATTGGTGCACAAGAATTAATCCTTATTTTAATAATTGCATTAGTAATTTTTGGGCCCTCAAAGTTGCCGGAGATAGGCAAAGCATTTGGTGAGGCTATTGGACAGTTTAGAAATCATGCCAATAAGATAACTGAAGATTTAGAAGGAGAAAAAGAACAGGAATAATTTTAAAAGGTGCTACTCCGTAGCACCTTTCAAAGCTTTGATTCCTAATGGAGGAGGAACAAAATTTGGGAGAAAAGCCGATGTCCCTAGTTGGACATTTAGAAGAATTAAGAAAACGTGTCATGATTATAGCCCTAGTATTAGTTCTAGGAGCTATTATCAGCTATTATTATATCGATATTATAGTCCATATCATAAATAAACCGGCCAAGGGGCTAGAATTTATATATTTAAGTCCGCCAGAATTGTTTTTGGCCTATATAAAAATATCCCTAGTGGTGGGGGCGGTAATAGGGTCCCCAATTATCCTATATCAAGTTTGGCATTTTATTAAACCAGGATTAAAGGAGAAGGAAAGAAAATATCTCCTCTTTGCTATGTTCATGGGTATTGTTTTCTTTTTACTAGGCATAGTATTTGCCTACTTTGTTATTATACCCTTGACCATCGAATTTTTTGTTAAAATGTCAGCCGACCAAATAGAGCCCTTGTTTTCTTTTACCAATTATATTACCTTTATAAGCTCTCTATTGGTATCCTTTGGTTTGGTTTTTGAATTGCCATTACTAATGCTTTTATTGACCCAGCTAAATCTAGTACAACCCAGTACCTTCAAACATTATAGAAAGTATGTTGTTCTTATAATATTTGTAGTAGCAGCAATTTTGACACCACCAGATGTGGTTTCCCAGATTTTGATGGCTATTCCCATGATTTTGTTATACGAATTTAGTATATTTTTAACCCTAATAATTAATAAGGTTAGAACTAAAAAGGATTAATTAAAATTATAATAAGAAGTAAAAATTACAAGCGTCATTTAATTAAATGGCGCTTACTTATTTTTATTGGGAGTTTCCTTGAAGGCAGGATATTATTGAAGGAGATAAAAAAATGGGGTAAGATGGATAAGAGAAACTAAAGTTTGAAGGGAGTAACCATTTATGAATTTATCAGAATTAAACCAAATGCAGCAAAAAGCTGTTAGACATACTAAGGGGCCTCTTTTAATATTGGCTGGTGCCGGTAGTGGTAAGACTAGGGTAATTACCCACCGGATAGCCTACTTAATTGAGGAAAAGGGAGTATCTCCTTACAATATTCTGGCAATAACCTTTACCAATAAGGCAGCTAATGAAATGAAGGAGAGGCTGGTTAGCTTATTAGATAATAAGCTAAGCAATTTATGGGTTAGCACCTTCCACTCTGCCTGTGTCCGAATTCTCAGAAGAGATATAGAAAAGATAGGTTATAAAAGGAGTTTTGTAATCTATGATATCTCTGATCAACAAACGGTAATGAAGGAATGTATTAAGGAAATGAATTTAAGCGAAAAACACTTTAACCCTAGAGGGGTCCTGGCAAGCATTGGTAGGGCTAAGGATGAATTGATTGGTCCGGAGGACTTTCTTAAAAATAGAGAGAGGGACTATAGGAATGAGAAGATAGCCGATTTATACCATATGTACCAAGGGGTGTTAAGGAGCAATAATGCCTTAGATTTCGATGATTTGATAATGAAAACAGTAGAACTTCTTGATAAAAATCCCCAACTATTACGCTATTATCAGGATGAATTTAAATATATCTTAGTGGATGAATTTCAAGATACTAACATGGCCCAATATACCTTAGTTAGTATCTTGGCCCACCAGCATGGAAACCTTTGTGTGGTTGGGGATGACGACCAGTCCATTTATGGATGGAGGGGGGCGGATATAGGGAATATTCTTGGCTTTGAGAAGGATTTTCCCCAAGCAGAGCTAATAAAATTAGAGAGAAATTATCGGTCCACTAAAAATATACTGGCAGCGGCTAATCATGTAGTAGACAAAAATATTGCTAGGAAGAAAAAGAAACTTTGGACTAGTAAGGAGAAAGGGGACATTATTCAGTATTACAGGGGGAATAATGAATATGATGAAGCCTCTTACATAGCCTATGAAATAAGAAAAATAAAGGGAAGGGAAGGACGTAAATTTACTGACTTCGCTGTATTATACCGGACTAATGCCCAGTCTAGGGTCTTGGAGGAGGCCCTGATGAAGGAGGCAATCCCCTATAAAATTGTTGCAGGCATCCGTTTTTATGATAGAAGGGAGATTAAGGATGTCCTGGCATATCTGACAACAATAGAAAATCCTGTGGATGATGTCAGTGTCAAAAGAATTATAAATGTGCCTAGGAGGGGAATAGGGGCTAAAACTATAGAAAGAATTGAAAATTATAAAAACAATTTAGGGATTGACTTTTTCCAGGCCCTATTAGAGATAGATAATATAGCAAGCATATCCAATAGGATAAAAAATAGTATAAAGGATTTTACTAAAATTATAACAAGTCTTGGCGAGAGGAAGGAAGAGCTAGCCATAACGGAAATTGTAAAAGAACTCTATGACAGGACAGGATACATAAGATCTTTACAAGAAGAGGATACTGTTGAAGCTAAATCCCGGATAGAAAACCTTGAGGAGTTTTTATCTCTAACCATGGATTTTGATGAAAATGTTGAAGACAAAAGCTTGGAGGAATTCCTAGCAAGGACTTCCCTTGAGACTTCAATGGATGCTATTGAAGAGGATGATGCTGTTATTTTAATGACCCTACATAGTGCCAAGGGATTGGAGTTTCCTGTGGTATTTATGACAGGTATGGAGGAAGGAATTTTCCCATCCTATATGTCCATGCAGGAGGACAATGAGGAGGAGGAAAGGCGGCTTTGCTATGTGGGAATTACCCGGGCAATGGAGACCCTGTATATGACCCATGCCCAACAGAGAACCCTCTATGGTAGGACTAGCTATAATGATTGTTCTAGATTTTTAAATGAGATTCCCAACACATTGATAAATAGGGGGCGGGTCTATGATAGAAAAAAGGAAGTAAGGAAAATGCAAACATCCCCCTTGTTTACTGGTGGCCTATATAAGATTGAACCGGAAAAAACTAAAAATATAAAGGCCAGTACAGGAAGCAAAATAAAACATCCAAGCTTTGGCACGGGTACAGTAGTCTCTACCCAGGGGGATATTCTTACAATTGCCTTTCCAAATGCAGGAGTTAAAAAAATTTCCGCTAGCTTTGTCGGCTTGGAGATAGTTAATTAAAAGAAATTTATGAAGGAGTAATGCTATGAAAGAAAGAATGAAGGATCTAGTTAAGAAATTAAATGAATACGGTTATCATTACTATGTTTTAGATAAACCCCTTGTGAGTGATAAGGAATATGATGCACTCTATGATGAATTGTTGGAACTTGAAGAGAAAAGTCAAAGTGTGCTATCAGATTCTCCCACATTAAGGGTGGGAGGGCAAGTACTAGAGAGTTTTACACCCCATAGGCACGCTGCCCCCCTATGGAGCCTAGATAAGGCCCAAACGTCTGGAGAAGTAAGGGATTGGGATAGGCGGGTAAGAAGAATTTTAGGAGAAGATATTAAACTGGAGTATGTATTGGAGTATAAATTTGATGGCTTAACCATTAATCTTACCTATGAAAATGGACAGTTAGTCCAAGCTGCTACTAGGGGAAATGGGCTTGTAGGGGAGGGTATTTTAGAACAAATAAAAACTATTAGGTCAATACCACTGTCTATAGATTATTTGGGGAAAATTGAGGTCCAGGGCGAGGGGTTGATGGCCTTGTCTGTACTAGACAAGTACAATGAAACCGCCAAAGAGCCCTTAAAGAATGCAAGGAATGCAGCTGCTGGTGCCCTGAGAAATTTAGATCCCAGGGTAACGGCAGGAAGAAGACTAGATGCTTTTTGTTATAACATAGGTTACTACGAAGGGATAGACTTTCAGAGCCATATGGAGCTAATTGAATTTTTAAGGAAAAATAGATTTCCTGTAAGCGATTATACCCAGCTATTTTATAATATAGAAGATGTGATAGAGGAAATTGGAAGATTGGAGGAAGAAGTTAAGGGCTTAGATTACTTAACTGATGGCCTAGTAATAAAAATAAACAATTTAGAATTAAGGGAAAGGCTAGGATATACCCAAAGATTTCCTAGGTGGGCCATTGCCTTTAAATTTGAAGCTCAGGAGGTTACCACTGGTCTAAAGGATGTTATTTGGCAGGTAGGTAGGACGGGGAAATTGACTCCATCAGCCATACTAGAGCCCGTAGAAATAGGAGGGGCAACTATTGCTAGGGCCACCCTAAATAACTGGGAGGATATACAGAGAAAAAAGGTTAAGAAGGGGTGTAGGGTCTGGTTGAGGAGGTCAAACGACGTTATACCCGAGATTCTAGGTGCTGTGGAGGATGATTGCCAGGAGGCAGAGGAAATAAAAAAACCAATAAATTGCCCCGCCTGTGCCAGTGAATTGGTTGAAATAGGGGCCCATATTTTCTGTAGCAATTCCCTATCTTGTAAACCTCAGTTGGTGGCCCATATGGTTCATTATGCAAGTAGGAATGCTATGGATATAGAGGGCTTTAGTGAAAAGACGGCTGAACAGGTCTATGAGGCCTTGGAAATTAGGAACATTGCAGACCTATATGAAATAGGATATGATGATTTAATTAAACTGGAGAGATTTGGGGATAAAAAAACAAGAAACCTGCTAGGGGCTATTGAAAATAGTAAAAATCGGAGCCTTGATGCCTTTATATATGCCCTAGGGATACCAAATGTTGGTAGGAAAGTTGCCATGGACTTGGCCCAACATTTTAAATCCCTGGATAAAATTAGGATGGCAGAATATGACCAATTAATTAAGATCCCTGATGTGGGTCATGTAGTAGCCAATAGTATCATTAATTTTTTCAAGGATAAAAACATAATAGATAGTGTGGAAAGACTTCTAGCCCAGGGTGTAAAGCCCCTATATCAAGGACAGGAGGTTGATGAAAGTCCCTTCACTGGTAAAAGTGTTGTAGTTACAGGAACTTTAGAAAATTTTACAAGAAGAGATATAGGAGATCTATTAGAAAAATTAGGGGCAAGGGTTACCAATAGCGTTAGTAGGAGGACCGATTATCTTATAGTGGGTAAGGGGGCAGGGTCTAAACTTACAAGGGCCCAGGAGATATTGGAGTCGGGGGTTGAAAGTCCTTTGACTATTTTAACGGAGGATGAATTTAGAGATAAGATTCAAAAACAGTAAGGAAAATAATATATCTGGGAAACTTTTAGGGATTTCACCCTATTTTTGTCCTTTAACTTTTAAAAGCTAAGTAAAATGGGTAAGTAAATATCTAACAAAAGGTTTAGATTAACATTAAAAAGAGTTATTTCCTTGGGATTAAAATTGAGGGGGAAGTTTCATGAATTATAAACCTTTAGTGTTTTCCTTACTGTTTTTTATGACCTTTGCCATTTATTTATTTTTTGGAATTTATACTATTTTCAAAAGTCCCAGGAAAAAATTAAATCGTTTATTTTTTATCATAAATATTTCCCTAGCCACCTGGGCCTTTGGATTTGCTATGGCAAATCCTGCGTCAACTATGGAGAATGCACTCCTATGGCGGCGGGTATCGGCCCTTGGGTGGACCTCTATCTATAGTTTTTTACTACATTTCCTGTTAATTTTGACCAAGGATGATAAAACACCTAACCCAGGATATTACCTATTACACATTCCTGGGCTTATTAATATGCTAGTTTTTGGAATTTATGGCAAAATGGCAATCCACCAATATAGACTCCTAAGGAGTGATTATGGATGGATTAATGTAGCCGTTAACAATGGTTGGGATATATTTTTCTATATCTATTATATAAGCTATAGCTTGGCATGTTTAGGACTTATTTGGAGGGAGAGAAAAAGAACTTCAGGCAAAGATTACAGGCAAAATACTATTATCTTCAATTCTATATTACTTGCACTGATACTGGGAAGCCTAACAGATATTATACTAAATTCTATACTAAAGGGGGCCCTACCCCAAATGGCTCCAATCTTTACCTTAATTCCAATAGGGGCCATATACTATTCAATGAGGCATTATAGTTTGATGGATAAAAAACTCGATATTGGCGAGGAACCAATCCTAACCCATGAAACCTTAGAAAAGATTTACTACTATCTTGCACTTGCATTTTTATCTGGAGGATTACTAACCTTCCTATCCTATTTTCTTTCCAGTATGATTAAAGGGAGGGAAAATTTACAAGCGACATTAATATCAAGTATAATATTGTTTGGATTTGGCTGTATTATTTTGGGTCTTCAATTAATCAAAAGAAAAAAAATTAGGAATTTCTTAGCTATGACGGCGACCCTACTTAGCATTCCTATTATTACTTTGAGATTTGTTCAATATGCTAGCATAACAGTCTGGGCTTTTCCTATGATTTTGATTATAATTGCCCTAGTCTTTAATGCCCGGCTACCCTTGATATTGGTAACCCTTGTTAGTATACTTACCCAAATAATAGTATGGGTCCATGCACCAGAAGATCCCATCCCCATGGATAGATTTGACTATATTATAAGGATGGGTATGTTTTTAATTGCTTTTTGGATAGGCATGATTGTAAATAACATTTATATAAAAAGGCTCAAGGAAAATACCTATCAAAGAGATTTTCAAAAAATTATATCTGAAATATCCTTTGACTTTGCAAATGTATGTCAAAATACTATTGATGAAAAAATAAATAATATGTTAATTAAGACAGGAGAATTTTTTAAAGTAGATAGGACCTATGTCTTTTTATTTAACCACGATAGTAAAACCATGACCTATGCCCATGAGTGGCGAGATAGGGAAGTTAAGGGCAAAATGCAGGTGGGAAGTACCCTACCCTTAGCTGTCTACCCCTGGTGGATAGAGGAATTAACTAGCAAAAGACTGATAAATATAAAGGATATAAATAGTTTGCCCGGTGAGGCAAAAATGGAAAAAGAGGCCCAAAGAAGGCAGGAAAATAAGTCTGTATTAGTAATCCCTATTGGCGAGGGTCAAAAAATGCTAGGCTTTATTGGCCTAGACTCTGTTAAAAGCTTTAAAACTTGGACAAATTATCATGTAGAAATGTTAAAAATATTATCCAATTTACTAGCTGATGGGTTAATTAAAATTAAGGCTGAAAAGGAAATTGAAATAATGGCCTATTATGATTATTTGACAGGATTGCCAAAGCGAAAATATTTTCTAGATAAATTGGCAAAGAATGTTGAGTTTACTAAGTCAACGAAAAGGAAATTTGGTCTAATGTTTATGAATCTAGATAGTTTCCAGGCAATCAATGATATCGCCGGCCATAGTACCGGAGACCTTATCTTGGAAAAGGTGGCAAATAATCTAAAGAAAAATTTAAGGCCTGGGGACCTATTGGCAAGATTTGATGGGGATGAATTTTTATTGATGATTAATAATGTCGAAAATGATAGAGAAATTGAGAGAGTAGTTAGTGGCACCATGGGGATTTTTCAAAAACCAACCCGCCTATTAGGACGGGAATATTTCATTAGTAGCAGTGCGGGGGTGGCAATCTTCCCAAAGGATGGGGGGGATACAGAGAGTTTGGTTAAAAATGCAGAAATGGCATTGCAGGTGGCCAAACTAAGAGGTAAGAGTCAGTATGCTTTTTGTACTGAGCAAATGAAGATGGAGATGGAGGAAGAAATTACACTATCTAAACATTTGTATTGGGCATTAGAAAGGGATGAATTAGACCTGTATTATCAACCCCAGATTAGCCTAAATACTGGTGAAATTATAGGTTTAGAGGCATTGCTTCGTTGGAAGCATCCCCAAATGGGTATGATATCTCCAGGTGTATTTATTCCCTTGGCTGAACAGAATGGCCTAATCAATAGTATAGGAGATTGGGTATTAAAAACAGCTAGTAGGCAGGGAAGGGTTTGGCAGGACAAGGGCTTGCCTCCCCTCCGTATAGCGGTGAATTTATCTATTTTACAATTCAATAACCCAAATATGGTGAGGAATCTTAAAAATATCCTCAATGAAACTGGCCTAAACCCCCAGTCCCTTGAATTAGAGATTACAGAAAATATAGCTATTGAAGAGGAGAGGTATACTAGGGATGTCCTTCATAAGTTAAAGAAATTAGGGGTATCTATTTCTATTGATGATTTTGGTACTGCCTACTCATCCCTAGGTCGGCTTAAAACCCTGCCCATTGATAGGATTAAAATTGATATGCAATTTGTACAGGCCATAGAAAATAGTGAGAAGGATCAGGCTATCGTTCAGGTTATAATAAACCTAGCTAAAAGCCTAGGTCTTGGAGTGCTAGCTGAGGGAGTGGAAACAAAAGATCAATTAGAATTTTTACATCAAAAAAAGTGCGATGATGTCCAGGGTTACTATTATTACAGGCCCATGCCAGTTGATGAAATAGAGGCATTATTGCAATATAACGGAAGAGGCAGGAGATAGGATTCCCCCTTTCAAAGAAATAGGTTATAATAGAAGGAAAATCTTAGATTGGGGAGGGGTATTTAAAGTGATTCAAATAAATAGGGCCCTTGATTATAATGATAGATTAAGAAAATATAGGATAATGGTGGATGATGTTTGCCTAGGCTACATAAAAAATGGGGAGACTAAGAAATTTGAAATCCCCCCTGGGAGGCATAGAATTTACCTTAAAATTGACTGGTGTAGGAGCAATGAATTAGAATTTATCCTTGAAAAGGGAGAAAAAGCAATATTTGATTGTGGCAATGCTACAAAATGGTATAATGTCTTATTATATATTAGTTTTTTGAAGAATAAATATTTGTGGCTTAGAAAGCAGGGGAAGGAAATCATAGATGGAGAGGATATTACTTAGTTTAATAAATATAAATAAATATTATGATAGTGATCACATTTTAAAGGGAATAAATTTTGATATAAAAGATGGGGAATTTCTAACCCTACTAGGTCCCTCTGGTTGTGGAAAAACCACCCTATTACGGTGTATAGCTGGCCTTGAGGGCATAGATTCGGGGGATATCCTATTAAATGGATCTTCTATTAAAGAACTAGCCCCCAACAAAAGAAATGTTAATACAGTTTTTCAAAACTACGCCTTGTTTCCTCATTTAAATGTCTATGATAATGTTGCCTATGGGCCAAGGGTTAAGGCTTCCATGGGTGAAGAGGAGCTGGAGGAGCAGGTTAGAGAGGTATTGAATTTAGTACAGATGGGGGAATATGAGAAAAGGATGACTAACCAACTCTCTGGTGGGGAAAAACAAAGGATTGCAATAGCCAGGGCACTAATAAATAGACCCGACATTTTACTTCTTGATGAACCCCTAGGTGCCCTAGATTTAAAATTAAGAAAACATATGCAAAGAGAATTAACTCAGATACAAAGGCAGACAAAAACAACTTTTGTCTATGTCACCCATGACCAAGACGAGGCCCTAAATATGTCAGACCGGATTGCGGTTATGGACAGGGGCATAATACAGCAGATAGGCAGTCCTAGGGAGGTATATAATAACCCCAAAAACCTTTTTGTTGCAGATTTTATAGGAGACAGAAATATTATAAGGGTTGAAATTATTGAAAAGGGTGATGAATATTCTAAAATTAGATTGGGTGGAGATATTATCAATATAAGGTGTTCCAATAATGCAGAATGTTCTAGTAGGGCGGGTCAAATGGCTATTTTGGCTATCCATAAAGATAGGATGACGATTAATAAGAGGCAGGCCTTCAATTCTATCAGGGGGACAATATTATCCGTCCATTATGGGGGTGCCCAACTTGTAATTGAACTAGATATTGGAGGAGAGATAATTACCCTTATAAAATATCAGGGTTATACTAATGATTACAAAATAGAAGATGAGATCTATGTATCCTGGGAGGATACGGGGGCCATATTACTACCGTTAGAATAGGAGGGTATCTTCATTGATGAAAAATATTAGGAGAAATGCACCAGCAATACCAATTCTAATTTGGGTGGGGCTTTTAGTAGGCATACCTCTTATTTTTGTTTTGATACTGAGTTTTTTATCCAGAGATAATCTAGGAAATATAGTATTTAAATTCACACTGGATAATTACAAGAGGTTTTTTGATCCCATATATATAAAAGTTTTTGCAAATTCTCTTTTACTTGCAGGTTTAACGGGTATAGTCACCTTACTGGTGGGTTATCCAGTGGCCTATTTCACCGCTAGTCTAGACTCGAAAAGGAAGGCTTTGGCTATAGGTCTTATAATGCTTCCCTTTTGGATATCTAGTTTGCTTAGGACCTACGGTTGGATTATATTATTAGGCAATGCTGGTATAATAAACAATATATTGATGAAACTAAATATCATTAACAGGCCCATTAATATGATGTATAAATTTAGCACATCTTTAATTGGTACAGCTTATATGCTAATACCCTTTATGATTATCACCCTCTATAACTCTGTCGATAAGCTTGATAAAACCTTACTTCAGGCCTCTTACGACTTGGGAGCAAATAGCTTGCAGACTTTTTTAAATGTAACTATTCCTCTAACAATACCAGGTATTGCCGGGGGATTTACCCTGGTTTTTATTCCAGCCTTAGGCCTGTTTTTCATATCGGATTTACTAGGGGGAGGTAAAACTATATTTCTGGGAAACTTAATAAATACTCAGGTAACAAAGGGCAGAAACAAGCCCCTTGCAGCAGCATTCTCTATTGGGATGATAATATTAGTTTTACTAGTGTTAGCCTTGTATAATTTTGTGACTAGGGATAATAAGGAGGGGCTGTTTTAATGGGAGATAAATCAAAAAAATTTGGGGAAATATATCTAGGTCTTTTTTTGTACTCTTATACCTACCCGTACTTAGTGTAGTCCTATATTCCTTTAATAAAAGTTCTTCTACTGCCCAGTGGGCAGGTTTTACTTTGGATTGGTATAGGGAATTATTTAGGGATGGGGTTATAGGGCAGGCTTTTAAGACAAGCATCCAGGCCGCATTGCTAACATCAATATTGTCAGGGATTTTGGGTACTGCTACGGCTATTATTTCCCTATCAGTAGGCAAAAGAATGAAAAAGGCTATAAGGGGAGTAATGCTTTTACCCCTGCTGGTGCCAGAGGTTGCCCTAGGTATTTCTCTTTTGATTTTTTTTACTGGCTTAAAGTTACCCTTTGGCCTCCTAACCTTGGTACTATCCCATTCCTTATTTTGTGTGCCCTATATATTTATAATGGTACAAATAAGGCTAGAGGAGATTGATAGGACTATTATAGAGGCTGCCAGGGACCTTGGGGCCACATGGGGACAAATTATTAAAACTATAATAATTCCCCTGGTAACACCCTCTATAATAACAGCATCGCTATTGGCCATAGCCATGTCCTTGGACGATGTGATTATATCGACATATATGTCTGGACCTACTTCCACAACTTTGCCAGTTCATATTTTTTCAATGATGAGGGTAGGAGTTACACCCAAAATTAATGCCCTGTGTACTTTGATTTTAGTTGGGACTTTCTTTATAATTGGTCTAGGCCAATTTATTAATACAAAAAAGTTTAAGGAAAGAGTAACTGGTAAGTAGGGGGAAGGATTTATAAGTGTAAAGGAAAGGGAGGAGAAAAATGTTAAAATCAAGTGGGAAGAAATTTTTATCAATTCTATTATGTGGTATTTTGATACTTGCTTTAGCAGGATGTGGAGAAGGAGATAAATCAGGACAGGTTAATCTAATGACCTGGGGTGGGGATTTTATTCCTCGGGAAATAATTGAAGAATTTGAAAGTGAAACTGGAATTAAGGTTAACTACAAGGAAGTTACATCCAATGAGGATATGCAGTCATTACTAGAGACTAATCCTGGCCAGTATGATTTAGCCGTAGTAACAGATTATATGGTGGATATTTTAAGGCAGAATGAATATCTAGAGAGCCTTGACAAAGAGAGCTTACCAAACTATGTAAATATAAACCCTGTATACCAAGGGAATTATTATGATGAGGGAGATGATTTTTCAATTCCCTATGCCATATCAACATCCTTTTTACTTGTTAATCCAGAGGGGGTTGAAGCATTGGGGGCAGAACCCATCAAAGGATATAAGGATTTGTGGCAGGAGGAATTAAAGGATAATATTGTGGTTATTGACTGGGGGGTTGAAATAATAGGTCTTGTTTTAAAAACTTTGGGCTATGAATATAACGAGACAGATCCCCAGAAAGTGGCCCAAGCTAGGGAAAAACTATTTGAATTGAGAGATAATATAATGAGATTTGAAACCAATACTCCTGAGGACTCCCTGGTAAGTGGTGAGGCCGTAGCCGGCTTTATGTACTCAAACCAGGCGGTTAAGGGACAAGCAGCAGACGAAAGCTTACAGGCCGTTTTTCCTAGCGAGGGGATGCCCATATATATTGACTGCTTTGTAATGTCTAAGGATGCACCTAATAAAGAGGAAACATATAAGTTTTTAAACTTTATTATGGATCCAGAAATTTCTGCCAGGATTGCAGAAATAACTAAGTTTACTAGTCCCAATAAGGGAGCAGAGGAATATTTATCGGAGGATTTCAAGAACAATGTAATGTTAAATTTACCAGATGAAGTAGTTGAAAATACGAGTTTTTATATTAATGTGGAGGATGTATTAGAGGAATATGACCATATTTATTTGGAATTCAAAATGTAAAGTATTTACTTATAGAGGCTTCAATCAGTTTGCCGGAAATTATGGTCATTATTTCAAGATGGAAGTTAGACATCTAAAATAGCTTTCGACTTTGAAAGTTACCCCTTAACTTTAAGGGGAAAGGCTTGAAATTTACAACTTGCTTAATTGAAGCTAATGTTGAAGATTAAAGTATTTATAGATAATAAGAGGATAAATTAACTTGACTTTTAAAATTAGTTGGATATAATTAACATATAATTGAATAGGGGGAGCTGGGGTAACCTGGCTGAGAGGGGACTGGTTTGCGTTCCGACCCATTGCACCTGACCTGGGTAATACTAGCGTAGGGAAAAGAATCTTATTAGAGGAAATGATTTTCTTAAGATGATTTAAAAAGAAAACCCTTTAGCTTTTAATTTCAGGCTAAAGGGTTTATTGTTTTTATTTTAAAGAAAGGAGGGATTGATATGGTTAATGCCAATTTAAGTTTGCAGGTATTGCCCTCTGTTCCAGAGGAAAAAATATATCCTCTTGTAGATAAAATAATAGAAATGATAGATAAAACAGGTTTAAAGTATGAAGTTGGGCCAATGGAGACTACCATAGAGGGAAACTTAGAAGAACTTTTAGAAATAGTGAAAGAATCCCAAGAGCTCTGTATAGAAGAAGGGGCTAGCAGGGTAGTATCCGTAGTCAAGATTGATTACAAGCCAGAGGGTGTGACAATGGATGAAAAAACTTATAAGTACAGATAAATATTTTACTGACCCCAGAGCCTTTAGGGTTGATATCCTACCCCTAGCCTTTATTTTTACCTTTGTGCTCCTTTGGGAGGCTGTTGTAAGATTAGGCTGGGTGGAAGCCTTTGTTTTACCAGCGCCAACTATGGTTTTAATGGCCTTGGTAAATACTATGTGGCTAATGAAGGCCCATATACTGGCAACATTATTTGCTTCCCTTATTGGCTTTGGAATAGCTATGTTAATGGCTGTACTTATAGCTATTTCTATGGATATGTTTCCTATAGTAAGACGGGTCCTTTACCCCCTAATTATAACATCACAGACGGTCCCAATTATTACCCTAGCTCCCCTATTTGCTATGTGGTTTGGTTTTGGTTACCTGCCAAAAATAGCTATCGTTGTTTTGGTATGTTTTTTCCCCATAACAATTAGTTTATTAGAAGGTTTAGCTTCAGTGGATAGAGATTTGTTGAATTTACTAGTGTCTATGGGGGCAAAACCTCTGGACATCTATAAAATTGTTAAGCTACCAGCTAGCCTAGCAAATTTTTTTGCAGGACTTAAAATTTCAGGGACCTACAGTATTATGGGGGCAGTAGTTGGGGAATGGGTCGGTGGAAAAAAGGGCTTAGGGGTTTATATGATGAGGGTTAGGCGGTCTTTTGCAACCGACAGGGTTTTTGCCACAATTTTAGTTATTGTGGTCTTGAGCATAGGAGTTTTAAAGGTTATTAATTATATAGAAAACAAAATAATGCCTTGGAACAAGGTGCTAGAGGAAGGATTGGAGGAGGATTAGGATTGAAGAAAGTTTTTAGCATTTTAATTATAGTAGGACTAATTGTGATGATGATAAGTGCTTGTAATACAACTACCAAAGAGCAAGAATTAGAAAAGCTGACCCTTATATTGGATTGGGTGCCCAATACTAATCACACTGGTATGTATACGGCCATTGAAAGGGGCTATTATGCAAAGGAGGGTTTAGAGGTTGAAATAATCCAACCTACAGTAGGGGGAAGTGCAGATTTAGTGGCGGCTAAGCAGGGGGAGTTTGGCATAAGCTATCAGGAACAGGTAGCCTATGCACGGACAGCCGATAACCCCCTACCCATTAAGGCTATAGCCACCATCATACAGCATAATACATCTGGTTTTGCTTCAGCAAAAGAAAAGAATATTACCAGCCCCAAGGATTTCGAGGGAAAGAGCTATGGTGGGTGGGGTTCACCCATGGAGGAGGCCACCCTTAGGGCTTTAATGGAAAGACATGGAGGAGACTTTAATAAATTAGAAATAGTTGTAACTGGGGACATTGACTTCTTTGATAGTATAGAAAATCACGTGGATTTCCAATGGATTTATTATGGTTGGGACGGGGTAGCTGCCGAACTTAAGGATTATGATTTGAATTTTATTTTACTACAGGATTTTCATGACTCCTTAGACTACTACACCCCTGTTATTATAGCTCATGAGGATTTGTTAAATGAGGATCCCCAATTGGTAAAAAGATTCCTGGCGGCAACAGCAAAGGGGTATGAATTTGCAATTAACAATCCGGAAGAGGCAGGCAAGGATTTATTGAAAAGGGTGCCAGAGTTAGATGAGGAGATAGTAATTGCCAGTCAAAAATATCTGGCTCAACAATACCAGGGAGATGCCGAGAGATGGGGAGAGATGAAGGCTGAGGTGTGGAAAAAATATAGCGATTGGATGTATGAACAAGTATTGTTAAAGGAAGCCTTAGATGTGGAGGCCGCCTTTACAAATGAATTTCTACCTTAGATGATATGGGGTATATAATGAATAAAAAATTACAGGTAATTGATATTAGTAAATCTTTCGGCAAATTACATGCCCTGGATAATATTAGCCTCACCCTTGAGGAAAATCAATTTGTATCGATTTTAGGGCCAAGTGGGAGTGGTAAGAGTACCTTGTTTAATATCATAGCAGGTCTTGAAAAAACAGACCACGGCCAGGTACTCATAGAGGGCAAGGACTTCACAGGACAAAGTGCTAGGGTTAGTTATATGCATCAGAAAGATTTGCTCCTACCCTGGAGAAATATTTTGGACAATGTAATAATCCCCCTTAGCCTGAAAGGAATGGCTACGAGAGAAGCCAGGTTACAGGCAGGAAAATACTTTTCCCTTTTTGGTTTAAAGGGTTTTGAAAATCATTATCCCAATCAACTTTCTGGTGGAATGAGACAAAGGGCAGCCCTGCTTAGAACCTATCTTTTCGCAGAGGACATTATGCTATTGGATGAACCCTTTGGGGGATTGGATGCTATAAGCAAGAGGAAAATGCAGGATTGGCTATTAGAGCTATTGCAAAACCTGAAGGTTTCCATACTATTTATCACCCATGATATAGATGAGGCAATATTTCTGTCTGATAGGATATATATTTTATCAGAAAGACCTGGCAAAATCAGGGGATCAATTAATGTAAATATAGCAAGGCCTAGGAAGGAAGATGCCTTCATTAGTAGGGAATTTATAGAGATTAAAGGGAAAATACTAAATTTACTTTAGGAGGTTTTCATATGGCGTTTTTTGATGAGAAGGCAGCAGAATATGACGGCTGGTATGAAAGTAAAATGGGAAAGTTTGCAGATGATGTGGAGACGGAATTGGCCTTTAAAATGTTTACCCCAGTAGAGGGAATGAAGATATTAGATGTGGGTTGTGGTACGGGTAATTTTACTATAAAACTTGCTGAAAGAGGTTGCAAGGTAGTAGGGATAGATATATCTCAAGATATGCTGGCCATAGCTAGGGAAAAAATTAAGGGCAAGGATTTGGATATAGAATTCGTTCTTGGGGATGTCTACGACTTAAAATTTGATGATAATGAATTTGATGGGGTCTTTTCCATGGCAGCCTTTGAATTTATAAAGGAAGCTCAAAAAGCTCACAAGGAAATGATGAGGGTGTTAAAAGTTGGGGGACAATTACTTATTGGCACTATCCATAGGGATAGTAGTTGGGGGGAACTCTATATGTCTAGGGCCTTCCAGGAGGATTCAGTATTTAAGCATGCGGACTTTAAAACTATGAAAGAATTACAAGACTTAAACAAGGAAAATTTGGTCACCAGCGGTGAATGTTTATTTCTTCCTCCCGACACAAGAGAGGAGGATATCAGTATGGAAAGGGAAAAGGCATTATCCAAAAAAGAAAGGGGTGGTTTTATATGTGCCCTATGGAAAAAGAAGGATTAGCATCCTGCGAAATAAGCTATTACCCCATTGGGTCCAAGAATTATATTGAAGAAATAGAGGATGTTGTTAATATAATAAAGGGCTACGACCTTGAGATAGATGTGGGACTTATCTCTACAAGCATTAGGAGTAATTCTGACTTGATATTTAGGCTAATAGAGGAAATATTCGATAAGATGGACAAGAAAGCAAACAACTTTACCATTAGTTTAAAACTTTCCAATACCTGTGGTTGCTAAAAGAAAAAACAAATGGTGGTCCCTAGTATGGACCACCATTTTAATACCATGCCTATATATTTAACACCAGAAATATCTTCCCCCAAACAAAACAACTAGTAATAATAGGAAGAATAGTAAACTATCCCCGCTTACTCCCAATGATCTTGAACAATTGCTAAAAATAATCACCAATAGTAAGAAGAAAAACAATAGGGAACTTTCATTGTTCCAAAGGCCTCCTGCATTTGCCATAGCTCCTCACCCCCTAGATAAGACTTTCCCATCTTAATTGTATCTTGTTTAATATTACAAAGCTCTTTTGTTTTATAATATGTATTAACTGGGATTGAGGTGATTAAAATCACAAGTTAAAAATATTCCTTTACTAAAGGGAAAAATATATGTATTATATATAAGGTAGAAGTTACATTTGAAATAAATGGCATGGACAGGCAACATGTCAAGGTTATTAATAATAAAATGGAGGTTTGCATATGAAAATAGCTAGGAGATTCTTATATGGTATATTTGGATTGATTTTATCCTTAGTTCTCCTCCTAACCTCCATAGAACTTGTAGCCTTTGATATAAATCACTATATGAAGGAATATGAAAAACATGGTGTTAGTCAGGCTACTGGAATGGATAGGAAGAATTTACATACTGTTAGCTCTGAATTACTTTCCTACCTAAGGGATAAAAGGGACAATTTAAAAATAGAGGCCATGGTAAAAGGGGAAAGAAGGGAAGTATTTGGGGAGAGGGAAAAGCTCCATATGGTGGATGTAAAGGATTTATTTCTACAGGGTCGGAAAATAAGAAATATGGGATTTATGGCAGGAGGGCTTATACTCTTATTCCTAGTATTCTCTGATAAGTCTTGGAAAATAAGTTTAGGCAAAACTCTCAAGGGTATTTTAATGGTAAATGTGGGATTATTTACAATATTAGCCTTCCTAGTTTATTTTGATTTTAGGAGGTATTTTGACTATTTTCATTATATTTTTTTTGACAATGACCTATGGATCTTGAATCCTAAGACGGATATTATGATTCAAATGCTACCCCAGGGATTTTTTTATAACACTGCAATTAAAATTGCTGGTTACTATATTGTGGGTATAATTGTATTATCAATTATAGGTGGTTACCATATAAAGGAGGATAATGGTTAAATTTGTCGAAATAATACTAAATACTATATGTAATATAAGGCAAAATTGGGGAAACCCAATGACGCAAAACTATAGGGGCTAAGATTTTTAATTATGCCAGCCAGTTGCTAGTATTTTATTAATAATATTCTAAGTGATATTAAACATAAAATTCTCAGCAATTGGTTGATATTGCTGAGAATTTTTTATTGGAGTGATATAAAATGAAGAAATTTTCTAATCAGTTGCAGTTAGAAAAATTAGTTAAGGAACTTTTTAATGATTTAAAAATAAGCCATAGGAAGGGGATGGGAGAAGAGAATATATTAGATGAGTTCGATGATACCTCTATCCTATATATTGATGAAGAGGATAGCCGTAATGGGAGGGTATGGGTAGAAGATGGGAAGTTAAAGTTTATAGCCCCGAGGGATGATGGTAAGTGGCCCTTTATAAGACCGGGAGCAAATATTACCCTTATGAAATCAGGTAAGGTAATTAATAATGCTATTATGGTGACTAGTGACAATGATATTACTATTAAGGTTAAGGAAGAGCCTGCTAAGAGTCAATTTTACCTATATTTATCAGAGGATGAAACTGAAATTTTTTTAGAAACAAAATTCCAAGATGGGAAGAGGTATTACCTTGGTGATATGGAAGAGGAGTTTATACTTACCATTGGGACTGAAGAATATGATACAATACCAGCTCCAGTTATAGATGATAGGTTAATATACCAAGAACTAGCAAAAATGAGAGTAAGTCTTGAAATTGATAGGGAAGCTGTGTCTAAGGCTTGCAATTCTAGGAAGGATAGCAAGGTGCTTATTGTTAAGGGGAGGCCAGCTACTCCCCCAATAGATGGTAAAATAAAATATATGTTTGAATCTAAAGAGCGTATATTAAGGACAGGGGGAGATACGGAAAAAACTATTGATTTTTATGATAGAGGAGATATCAACTCTGTTGAGGAGGGGGATGTATTAGCGATTTTAATTCCCCCAATATCAGGAAAGGAAGGCTTAAATGTTAGGGGAGAAATAATAGACCCTCCGGAAGCTGATTTGCCTAAACTATTAGTTGGGGATGGGGCAAAAATATCTGACGATGGTAAAACGGTTTTTGCAACAAGAAATGGTAGGCCAGTATTGGTTGGCAGGAACAAGATTATATCTGTTATTTCACAAATGATTATTAGGAGTGATGTGGATATAAATACTGGCCATATTAACTTTAAGGGAGATCTTATTATTCAAGGAAATGTAACTGAGGGTTTTGAAGTAAATGCCCTAGGTCGAGTTTATATCCAGGGTGGCGTATATCATGGTAGAGTCTATAGCGAAACAGGAATATATATTAATAGAAATTTAATAGGTGGCTTTATTAGTGGGGGAGGCGAAACCGCTAGATATAGGAGATTGCTTCCATTTCTAAAGAGATTACAATTTATTTTAAATGGGATTATGGACAGCTATGTACAACTTGTAGACAACCCAAAATTCTCCACCAAGGATTTAGAACAAAGGGGGATTGGATATTTCATTAAAATAATTTTAGAAATGCGCTTTCCTGAAATCCCTGAACTTTTTAAGGAGATTCAGGGGATACGAATAGAAGAGCAAGGTGAGGAGGCCTCTTCAATCTGGGATGCCCTTCAAATAATAGGTAAAAAACTAGTAGGGCTGGGACCATTGGAGATAGCCAATTTGGAGGAAATACATAAATATGAGGAATTTTTAGAAAAGGCCATAAACTCCATAGTAGAGGGGATTAACAAAACAGTTGATGTAGAGGTTGGGGCCTGTCAAAACACTGTTATTGAGGCAACTGGTAATGTCAATGTTTCCAGGACTGGGACCTATCATTCTAAAATACATAGTGGGGGCAGCATTACTATTAATGGATTTTGTAGGGGTGGAGAACTACTGGCCAAAGACAAAATTGCAGTAAGAGAAATTGGTTCTGCTACTAATGTGTCAACCCTTGTGGGGGTTGATGAAGATGGTGTAATACAGGGCAATAAAGTATTTCCTAATGTAACCTTTGCTATAGGTGCAGTTCTAAGGAAAAATCAAGAAGAACTAAATATGGTAAAAATTAAGTTGGACGACAAGGGGAATTTCGAATTTATATAAAGGGGTGCTTATTATGCTGAAGGTAAATATGAAAAGAAAACAGGATCAAGTTGACATTATCCTAGAGGGGGAATTAGATATGTCTACTGAGGGCCTTCTCGATGAGGCTGTAGATAATGAGGATCTATCAGGAATTAATAAGATGCGACTAATTTTAACTCAATTGGAATTTATTGATTCGACAGGTATTGGTAAGTTAATTAAATATTACCGTAAATACACAAAGGAGAATATGGATGTAGAAGTAGAAAATAAAAATCCTGATATTGAAGAAGTGCTAGAATTAATAGGGTTAAGGCAGATTATGGCAGAGGATAATGGTGAGAAATAGTGAAATCAAATATAGCTATCGCTAGGAAAAATACAAGTTTTAAATTCCATAGTTTCCTTATCTACGTCCTACTAGTTCTACTGGTTGGGGTAATAATTGCATCCAATCTTACTTACAAGACAATACAGGAGGGCTTTTATCGTAGCCAGGAGGAAAAACTAGTTAATATTGCTAAACTATTAGAACGGCAAATTGATATGGGGGCCCTTTTATCATATGTGAAAGAAGGGGGCCTGCAATCCCATTATATTTATGATGTTGAAAAATTATTATTGGATGTTCAAGAGGATATGCCGGATATTGACTTGATTTATATTATGGCAGCTACTGAGGACCCATCAATTTGGGAAGTTATTCTATCTACAAATAGGGAGGAAAACAGGTGTAAGATTGGGGCCCCCCATGGCCATGGTTATGATTCTGGGGCATACAGAATATATACCGGTCTAAATGCTAATTATGGCCTTACCGATGATGGGTCATCATATTTGTCCATAGATATGCCTATTGCCAATAAGGATGGGGAAATTAGGGGACTTTTAATAATAGATATGAATATGGGTGCTAAGAGCTTATGGCTTAAGGGAGTAATTAGAAAGTTTACATTGCTTCTACTTGTATCATTATTATTATTAATTTTTTATGTATACAATCAAAAGAGAAAGTACAAGAAAAATATAAATTTATTAGTAGATATGTTGGAAAGTTTTAAAGAAACTGATAAAGAATTGCCCTTACCAGAGGATTTGTTGGGAGAATTGCAAGCAATAGGAGAAGGGATAAATAGGTTTGCTAAGAGAAATTATGATTTCCAGCAGGACCAGGTAAAGACCCTTAAAAGAATTATGAGGGAAAAGGATAAAATTTTTGATATATATAAAGATATAATTTATTCAGTTACCCAGAGAAAAATAATATTGGTTGATAAAAAGGAGTTTCGTGAAAGATTTTTAAAGAATTATCCACTGTATAATAAAAAGATAAGCGAATTAAGAGATATTGCAGAATGCCGACATGATGTTGATAATTGTCTTAAAGTTCATAGCCCTTGGCTAAAGGGTGCTAAGCGAAACAAAATCCTATTATGTCTATCTGAGGCAATAACTAATGTTATTAAACATGCGGGAAGTGGGGAAGTATTTATTTCCATAGATGAGGAAAAGATTACCCTGTATGTACTTGATAATGGGCCAGGAATAGATTTGAAGGAATTACCCAATATGGTATTTATAAGAGGATATTCTAGCAAGCTAACTTCTTTAGGTTCAGGATTCCATGTGCTCTATAATTATACAAATCAAATATTTCTTAGCACTAGTAAAAACGGCACCTATTTGGCTTTGGAATATCGGATATCCAACGAAGATAGGATTTCAAATCCTGCTATAGGATCCATTGGGGAGGCGAATTAGTTGATGAAAATAGAAGCTGGGTTCACAATGGAAAACTTTAGGTCAAGATTATTAATATATCTACTATCCTTTATCCTGCTTACGGGATCTATAATAGAAATATTTGGAAGGCTGGAGGAAGGAAGACTACTGAGGGAAGAATTTCAAATTATTTTGCAGGCAGTTGAAAAAATTAACCAGGGAGATTATATAGGCATGGAGATGAGCCATCTTAAATATACATCCCTATATCCCAATATAAAAATAATTTCCAGATTCGATGGTAAAGAGCATGAAATTATTTATTCCAAATCAGGATATAACTATAGGCCCCTAAAAGATACAAAGCACACCCCAATTGCAGTTACTAGCTTTAAAAGGGTTAGCTATGAGGGATATATACCTATAAAGGCTAGCCAAGGCCAGGGATTTAATGAGTATCTATTTTTTAAATTGGCTAAAAAACGGAGGTATGGAATATTTTCTTCCTTATACTGGGGTTTACTGTTTTGCATTGGGATGTTGTTTTCAATTATATTATTAACCATGGAAAGTTCCTATAAAAATACTATTGTTAAACCATTAGATAGCCTTAACAAATTTAGTACGGCTATAGCAAATGGACTTAAGTTTTCACCCCTAGATATAATGAGCCCAGAAACCGAAATCCTAACACGAAATCTTAACCTAATAGGGGAAGAGATGAATATTTTAAATAGTAGATTTAAAAGTGAAAGAGCGGGAGCGAGGCAAAATAACGCCTTATTAAATTTGTTGGATTATATTATTGGATTTAGGGAAAATCCTGCTAAGTCATATAAAAATATTACAAAATATATTTGCAGTGAATTTAATAACATTGTCTGCTCCAGCCTGTGGCTATTAGAACCTTTGGATAATGAAGAAAATAAAATAGAAAGAAAAGGAATTTACCGCAATACTAAGCAATTTAAGGTGGATGAGTTGGCAGGGGTATCAAGAAGTTTAGTAAAAAAGGTAATAGAAGAGGGGGAACTTAAAACAATTAGGGATTTTCAAGTATCTCCTGAATACTCCCAATGGAGGGCCGCCTATCCATTAGCCATAATAGTAATACCCATAAGGGTTAGGGGTAGGATTGTAGGTGGCTTAGCTATCTGGAAGGTAAGAATCCCCTATACGGAAGTATTTAATAGGGAAATAGTGAACCAGTTTAATTTTATTGGGGAAATAATAGCCAGTATGATCGCATCCCTAATATAAGAGGTATATTGGTGAAAATAACTAGGGGGTGGTAAAATGAGAATGCTTCCTATTGAAAAACTACAACCCAAGATGCTAGTGGGGAGGAATATATATGACTCCAGGGGTAATGTTCTACTCAGGGAAAACGTTAGATTAACTAGGAAAAACATATTGGGCCTCCAAAGATTAGATATTCCCTTTGTTTATGTAAAAGATGGGTTGGGAGATGATATAGAAATAGACGATATAGTACGGGAGGAAAGCAGGATCGCTGCTATAGGCGCCACAAGAAATTTCTTTGAAAAGGCCAAGGTGGGGGGAGACTTCTCAATGAGGGATATTCAATCTACTATGGATAACTTGATAGAAGAACTTCTGGCCAATACAAACCATATGATTAACTTGGTAGACATTAGAAGCAAAAGTGATTATCTATATAGCCATAGTGTGAATGTAGCAGTACTTTCTGGTATTATTGGGATAGGTTTAGGATATTCAAAACAAAAATTAAGGGATTTAGTTTTGGGGGCCTTGTTCCATGATATAGGAAAAATAAAAGAGGATGGGGAAGAGGAAAACAGGCCCTGGGACCATACAAAAAAGGGTTTTGATTTGCTAAGGGAGAATAAGGAGATTAGTCTCTTATCAGCTCATGTAGCCTACCAACACCATGAATGGATTAATGGTATGGGCTATCCTCAGGGCTTAAAAGGCTATGACATACATGAATTTGCTCGAATTGTTAGCATAGCTGATATCTACGATGGATTGACCGCGGGCGGGGAAGATGGGAAAAACCATAGTATTCACGAGGCAATAGAGTTTATCATATCAAGGTGTGGTAGTCGCTTTGATTATGACCTAGTTCGATTATTTTTAGATAGTATTGCCCTTTATCCAGTGGGAAGCAAGGTGAAATTAAATACAGGTGAGGATGGAATTATAATTAAAAGTAGAAAAGGAATACCTACTCGGCCTGTGGTCCGTGTTAAAACAAATGCCTTTGGTGTTAAACACTCTTACTTCTATGAAATAGATCTAGCAAGAAGGGAAAATTATTTTATTGTTTCCTCAGGGTAAACTTAATATTGCAAGGACATCGCATAATCAGGGGAAGGGGAAAGAAAGATGGGAATGGACAAGTCAAAGAAAGATGCAAAAAGCTTATTATTAAATATATATGATTTTGCCTTTAGGGGTAGGGGGATGGAGATTTTTGATAGTATTGCCCGAGAAATTGGGGTTTTTTTTGAGGCCAATAGTTGCAGTCTATGGATAAATCATCCCAACATTCCTAAGACAGAGACCAGGATAGGTTATTATCAAAAAAACCAGAGGGAAAATTTGAGTCAATTAGATTATAAATTTATCCACCCTATTTTATCTTTACAAAATTCAATTCTAGAGGAAGCTATAAGTGGCCAGGCGGAATCCTGGTATTACTATATATATTCCCTAAAAGAAAGAGATTTGACTGGTGGTTTTGCTTTGTGGTTTAAAGAAAAACATGAAAATGAAGAGTTTTTGGATAAAATATCAATTGAATTATCAAAAAAACTGGCCACATTAGTCAACCATTTCTTAAGCCACAATCGGTTTAATACAAGTGAAATTAGTGAAGAACTATTTGCAGCAGAGAGGATTCAAAAAAGTCTTATACCTACAGAAAAACCCAAAATCTCCTATGCTACAATTAGTTTTAGAAATCTTAGCGCGGGCAAGGTAGGGGGCGATTACCTAGACCTTATTAAGCTAAATGGAAACAGATTGGGCTTAGCAGTGGGTGATGCTATGGGAAAGGGCATACCTGGGGCTTTTATTATGTTGTCAACTAGGGCAGTTTTCCGTATGCTAGCCAAGGCAAATGCAGCTCCAGAGATTGCCATGAGGCAATTAAACATATGTTTGACTCCCGAACTAATAAAACAAGGAATGTTTATAAGCTTATTTTATGGGGTCTACAACGGTAATAATCAAACCTTGCAATATGCAGCTGCAGGGCACAACCCCCCTTTACTTTTTAGAACATCTCAAAGGAAATTACAAATCCTCAAAGAAAAAGGGATGGTAATAGGAGGTGTTGAAAATGCTGAATATCAATCCGATTTGATTAAAATGGAAAAGGGGGATATATTAATAATATATACTGATGGTCTAACGGAGGCTAAAAATCTTAACAATAAACAGCTGGGTGTAGATGGGGTGGTTGAAAGTATTTTAAATTATTCAGCCTACGATGCTGAAGGAATATGTAATAGTTTGGTACATACATTAATGAAGCATTGTAATTATAAATTGCAGGATGATGCAAGTTTTATTGTACTTAAAGTAGAATAAATTTATGGTATGTATAATACTTCCATAAAGTTTGTGGTATAATACCCTTAATAATGGAGGGGGCGGTAATATTTATGGAGATCGGAAAATTATCAAATAAAATTTTAGAAGAAATAGTATTTAAAAATATTTTACATAAGAGGCCGGAGGTTCTGGTCAGACCTGGTATAGGGGAGGATTGTGCTGTAATAGATTTTGAGGATAAGGTATGTGTAATGAGCACAGACCCAATCACGGGGGCAGTTAAGGATATAGGAAGCCTAAGTATCCATATTACTTGTAATGATATAGCTTCTAGTGGGGTGGAACCCATTGGTATTATGATGACTATCTTGGCTCCAGTAGGGACTAGAGAAAAGGATTTTGCTTATGTAATGAGGGATGCCAATGAGGCAGCTGCCTCAGTTGATGTTGAAATTATAGGAGGTCATTCAGAGATAACGGATGCAGTAAATAGGATGGTAATTACAACCACCGCTATTGGTATCCAGGATAAAAAGGACCTAATAACCTCCAAGGGGGCACAAATTGGGGATATAGTTATTATGACAAAGCATGCAGGTCTAGAGGGAATTTCTATTATTGCCAGTGATTTGGAAGAGGATTTACATGGAAGGGTGGCACAGGAAACCATCGATACTGCTAAGAGTTTTGCTAAAGATATTAGTGTAGTTCCAGAAGGGGTTCTAGCAGGTAAAATTGGGGTAAGCAGTATGCATGATGTTACCGAAGGTGGATTATTGGGGGCATTGTGGGAATTAGCTGAAGCTTCAGGTGTTGGTATAGAGATAGATTTGGACAAGGTTCCCATAAGAAAGGAAACTAGGGAAATATGTGATGTTTTATCTATTAATCCCTATAAACTTATTTCTAGTGGGGTCATGGTGATGGCAGTGGAGGAGGGGAAAAAGCAATTACTTTTAAAGGAATTATCAGATAGGGGAATTAAGGCTAGTCAAATAGGAAAAATTACAGAGAAGGATAGAACCTATATTTATAATGGGCAAGAAAAGCCTTTGGAGGTTCCTGGTACGGACGAGCTATATAAAGTAATTTAATAATATTTATGAAATAGGCCAAGTTGCCTATTTTTTTATTACATTTTTATTTCTAATTTACAGTTTAATAACAATTATCTACATCCGTTGACATAATCTTCATACCAATGATATAACTATTATAGAGGGTTTTTTAAGAAGTCAAAAGCAAACTCTATTATGAAGACCGGGGGACAAAAATATGAGAAGAAAAATTTTAATTTTATTAGCACTGATGATTTTATCGATTTCCATTAGCCATGCTAACCCCAACAAAACTGTCAAAATGCTTATGGATGGGAAGGCTTTGGATTTCAACACAGTAGAATTGGTAGTAGGAGGTAAGCAGGTAAATACCGATGTGCCGGCGGTAATTCATGATAATAGGACATTGGTACCTGTTCACATTATTAGGAATATGGGAATGTCAGTAGAATGGGAGGATGCTACCCGGCAGGTAAGTATTAAAACTGAGGATCAGTTTCTTGTAATGGAAATAGATAGTCCTATAGCCATTGTAAATGATAAGGCCAAAAGATTGCCTAGTGATGTACCCCCAAAAATTATTACATATAAGGAAAGCGGCAGGACAATGGTGCCCATTGCATTCCTAAGGGAGTTGGGTCTTATTGTGGAATGGAATGGTGATGCCAGAAGGGTTTCCATAGAAAAACCACCTGTCAAGGAGGAACCACCGGTAGATGAGGAAATCCCGGAGGAAGAGGAGGAAGTTGATAAGGAAGCCATAGTGAAAAATATAATTCAAGACATAAGCCCTGAGCTTATGGCATCAAAATTCCAGTTACGGATTAAAATGGGGGATGATTTGGATTATAGGGAATTTCAATTAACTGAACCGGACAGACTGGTGGTAGATTTTAAGGATACAAAATTTGATTTCCTAGATAAGGGTAAGTTGAATGCTAATGGTACTTTTAGCACAAGTGTCAATGATTTAGGAATAAGGAGTGTTAGGGCATCCCAATTTGAATCTAACCCCTTGGTTACCAGGGTGACCATAGAATTGGAAGAAATTTTACCCTATGATATTTATTACGATGATCAGGCAAAGGAGATGGTTGTCGAATTTGAAGACATAAGTGGACCTGGTTTTAGCTACAGGCCTTTTGGACAGGTCTTTGCCAGGCTGGAACTAAGGGCGGAGGATGTGACAGAATATGACTTTTCTGTAAGTGATTACGGTAAGACACTACATATAGCTGTGGCCAAGGATTACATAGAATTACCTATAAGTAGGATAGACATTAATGATGACCTATTAAAATTCATTAATTTTGGGGAAAATCCTAGGGGAGATGAATACCATATAGAGATACAGCTACAGGATAATGTAGAATACAGAAGTATAAACACAAGAGAATCCAAGGATTATATTGTTGAATTTAACTATAAGGGTAGTAATAATGCACCCCTAATAGTAATTGATCCTGGACATGGTGGCTCAGCACCGGGTGCCATATCACCAATCAATAAGTTAGTTGAAAAAAATCTAACCCTAGATATAGGCCAAAGATTGAATAAGCTTCTAACAGAAGGGGGATTTAGGACCTATATGACCAGGGTAGGTGATACGGATGTTTCTCTAGCAGATAGGGCAGGGGTTGCAAACCAACTAGGGGCAGACTTATTTGTAAGTGTCCATGTCAATGCAGTCACCAACAATAGTAATATTAATGGTATTGAAAACTTATATTATCCTAGTGAAAGGGATCCAAAGGATTACAGGGATAATAAGAGATTGGCCCAGATTTTTCAAAATGAAATGGTTAGGCTCCTTGGCGCCCATAGTAGAGGACTAGTACCAAGGGAAAATATATATATTTTAAGAGAAACTAATATGCCGGCGGTACTAACAGAGGTTGGCTTCCTAACCAATCCTGATGAGGCATCAAAACTTGCAAGGGCTGAATATAGGCAAGGAATAGCCGAGGCCATATATCAATCAATAATAAGGTATTTTCAAACAATTTAATAGGAATAATACCATAGGGGCAGGAATTATAATTTCTGCCCCTTTATAATGGTTTATAATTGAACTTTTGCTCATATTATTGTAGAGTAAAAGGTAATAGATTATGAGGAGGGAAAATATGGTCGGATTATATGGTTATTTATTTATATTTGTTGCTAAATGTGCTGATATTACCTTGGCCACTATTAGGATGATTATGGTAGTCAGGGGGCGAAGGGTGCAGGCAGCATTAATCGGCTTTGTGGAAAATATAATTTATGTTTTAGCAATAGGTAAAGTATTAGCAGGCCTGGATAATCCCGTCAATATTATCGTATATGCCTTGGGTTTTGCGGCGGGAAATTATATTGGGATTATAGTAGAAGAAAAGATGGCCTTGGGAGATGTTGTAGCCCAGGTTATAGCCAAGGATAATTCCATGGAGTTAGCAGAGCGATTCAGAGAGATTGGTTTTGGGGTAACAGTGGTAGAGGGTTATGGTCGTGAAGGGATGCAGCAACTATTAAATATAATGCTACAGAGAAAAAACATAGGTGTTTTATATAAGGTATTAGATGATTATGATGAAAAGGCCTTTGTAACCATTACTGATGCCCGGTCCATAAAGGGGGGTTATTTTAAGAACCTGAAAAAAAGATAATTCCATGTTTTTTCCTGTCCCTTAATGAATAGGATCCACCTTCCCATAATATAATATTAAAAGAACAAGGTGTATTGGGGGGGTAATATTTATGAGGGGATATAGAGCGTTAATAGTTCTTTGGATATTAATTGTAATACTTGCATTGTCCGGCTGTAGGTTAAAGGGATTACTAGATGATGATGTCGATGAAGGTGTTTCAAATGTTAGCTATTTGACCGATGAAAGGCAGGAAGAATTTATTGATGAAACTGACCAAAAATTAAGAAAAACAATCCTATATTACAGGGATGAAAAGGGTCTTTTAATACCAGTAATGAGAAGGATACCCTGGGAGGAGGGAATAGCCAAATCATCAATAATTCAATTAGTTGACAAACCTGTACTTAGGGAGGAATTATCAAAGGTGGGCCTGTTGCCAGTATTGCCGGGGGGTACTGATGTAATTGGTCTGTCCATCAATGAGGGCCTATGCAAGATAGACTTTAACGAGAATATCCTAGACTACAATGATAAAATAGACGAAAAGGCCATAGTCCAATCCATAGTATATACCTTAACGGAATTTGATACTATAGACAGGGTTCAAATAATGATTGAGGGTGAGACAATTAAAAAACTCCCTTATGGTAGTAAGGTCAATAAGCCCTTGGCAAGAAAGAATATTAATTTATCTGACACAATTGCAGAGGACAGTGTTTCTGTAGTAACTTACTATAACACAAGTATGAACGGGGAGGAGGTCTTTGTCGTCCCTGTTACCAAGCCAGTATCTAGTATAAGGGCCGATGTAAAATCTGCACTATTAGCCCTATTAGAGGGTGCACCAGGGAACACAGGCTTATATAGTGAGCTTCCTATGGGTACCAGGGTTAACGATGTTTATGTCAAGGATGGTATCGCCTATATAGATTTTTCTAAGGACATAGAGGAGTTGCCGGATAAGACAAAATATCAACAATCTCTAGTATATGAGTTAGGATTAACCCTAAGGGAGATAGAGCCAAGTATATCATCAATAAGAATTTTAGCTGATGGGACTGAGGTAAAATTGCACAATGATGTAAGTATGATTTTACCTGATTATCCCAATGAATTATAAATCAAATGATAGGTGGGACTAGGATATATAAAGAAGATGGGGCTATATTTGCTAATAGTAGCCCTTATTCCTATGCAAATAATACATTAGCCCAATATTGTTCAAAATATGGGCAAAAACTTTTATAAGAAAAGAAAAATGTGATACAATACAAAAGGGACAAGTGGACTAAGATTTAAATAGATTGAGAAAGGAAGATTCCTTTTGGATAGAATAGATGGAAGAAGGTTTGACCAATTAAGACCTGTTAAGATTCAAAGAAATTATACCAAGCATGCCCAGGGCTCTGTGCTAATTGAAATGGGTGATACAAAGATAATTTGCACGGCCATGGTAGAAGATAGGGTACCTCCCTTTTTAAAAAATACTGGTAAGGGATGGATCACTGCTGAGTACTCCATGCTACCCAGCTCTACTCAAAACCGAAAAATCAGGGATTCCTCTAGGGGAAGAATTGATGGTAGGAATCAGGAAATCCAACGATTGATTGGAAGGGCTTTGAGAACAGTAGTGGATTTGGATACTATAGGTGAAAGGACAGTTTGGATTGACTGTGATGTAATTCAAGCAGATGGTGGGACGAGGACTGCCTCAATTACAGGAGCCTTTGTAGCCTTGGTAGATGCTTTTAATAGCCTAGTAGACAAGGGCGTATATAATAGATTGCCTATTAAGGGATTTGTATCAGCAATAAGTGTAGGGATTGTGGACGATATGCCTCTTTTGGATTTACGATACCAAGAAGATGCAAGGGCCAAGGTTGATATGAATATTGTTATGACAGGAGAAGGTGAATTTATTGAAATTCAAGGAACAGGAGAAGAGGCCCCCTTTTCCAATAGAGATTTAATGGATATGTTAGACTTAGGTGAAAAGGGTAATACTGAGTTAATAGATATACAAAAACAGGCTTTAGGAGATGTGGCCATAAAGCTGGAAGAGATAATTGAAAATCAAGCGGAGAAAAATCATGGTAAATAAAAGGGCTATTATTGCCACAGGAAATCCCAATAAATTAAGAGAGATTAGGGAAATCCTCAAAGAATTTGATTTGAAAATTATATCATTAAAGGATCTTGCCTTGGAAAATTTAAAAATCATTGAGGATGGAAACAGCTTCGAGGAAAACGCCTTGATAAAGGCAAGGCGGGTCATGGAGGAAACTGGCTACATGACAATAGCGGATGATTCTGGTCTAGAAGTTGAATATTTAAATTGGAAACCCGGAATACATTCTGCCAGATTTGCGGGTGAAAGGGCCACCGATGCTAAAAACAATGAAAAACTTCTGAAATTATTGAAAAATGTTCCCCCTGAAAAACGTGGGGCACGTTTTGTGTGTGTTATTGCAGTTATTATGCCTAATGGAGAAAGTTTTACTGTTAGGGGAGACTTATATGGCAGCATAGCCTATGAACCTAAAGGTAACAAGGGTTTTGGTTATGACCCCATTTTTTTACTAGAGGATTATAATGGACTTAGTTTGGGCGAGATTGAAGCAGATATTAAAAATAAGATCAGCCATCGTGGACAAGCATTGGAAAAAATGAAAAGACTATTAAGTGATAAACTAAGGGGGAATAATGGTTGAAAATAATTGTTTTGGGTGACACCCATAGGTATACTTCCAGTATTGATGCCATCAAGGACGTGCTTACCAAGGCAGATTTAGTCATACATACTGGGGACAATTATGATGATATGCTATATATTCAGAGGAAATATAATAAGAATACCATTGGTGTAAAGGGAAACTGTGATTGGAATATAGAGGCTATAAGGGAAAGGTTGGAAGTAATAAATAATAAGAGAATTTATATAGTTCATGGCCATAAACATGGAGTAAAAAACGGCTTAAGTGGGATATTTTACAAAGGAAAGGAAATGAATGCAGATTTAGTTATTTTTGGTCATAGTCATATGTCTTTTTACTGCCAGGAGGAGGGTATGATTATTTTAAATCCGGGTAGCCTAAGTCTACCAAGGGGAAATGCGACTAAATCCTATGCAGTAGTAGAAATCGGGGATACAATCAAGGTTGAAATAGTGGAATTGGGAGACTATGATAAAAGCATTTGATTTTTTGAAAGTAATATGGTATAATTTTAATTCGTTGAGATGGTTAAGTACCCATAGCTCAGCTGGACAGAGCAACGGCCTTCTAAGCCGTGGGCCCGGGGTTCGAATCCCTGTGGGTACGCCAATTATATGGTGGATGTAGTCAAGTGGTTAAGACACAGGATTGTGGCTCCTGCATTCGTGGGTTCGAAT